>JADZGD010000119.1 GCA_020854055.1 Bryobacterales bacterium
GGAAAAGATGGAAGTTTCATGAGATCTCCTATGTGCGCGGCGGCGAACCGCGGTGCAATTACGGCTTGACAGTGACTTGAACCCCGCCGATCTCGTGCGAACCCTGGGCCTTTGCCGTGGCGGGAGCTTTCGAGGCAGGCCATTGGAAGGAAACCCGGACCAGTTCCCGCCCGCCCACCTCCCGGGCGACCTCCACCACGACGTGATAGGCGCCGGGCGCCAGCGACGCAAGCTGCGGGCCCGAATCTTTGAAACTCAGCTTATGCACGCCAGGCGGGCGTGTGGCCCCCGTTACCCCATCGATGGGCAGGGTCTGGTTGCGTCCGGACTTGCGCCACCAGGTACGCAAGTCCTTCAGCCAGGTGTCGCCTTGCTCTCCTTTCGCGGAGTTCTTCAGCATGTACCAGACTGCAAGATCGGCGGCAACACTTTGATCGGCCCGTTCGATCCAGATCGCGGCGTAAGGCCGGTGGTATTCGGCGACCTGGATCTGCGGGATTTCGAAGGTGATCTCCAATTCGGCCCCGGTCAATACGGGGCTCACCAGCAGGCCGGTCAGCGCGGCGGAAGGAAGCAGGGTCTTCATGAGGCAGAATGTCTCCTTGATTAACGGTGTACGAAGAAAATCAATACCAGGAACGGTACGAACAGGCTGAAGGCCACCAGGGGCCACGTGGCCGGCCGCTTGGCCGAGTGGATCTGCAAGAGGATAAGACCACTAAAGCTGAACACGAGACAGGCCACGGCCAAAACATCGATGTAAATGCTCCAGGCGCGCCCCGTGTGCCGGCCTTTGTGCAGATCGTTGAAATAAGCGATCCAACCGCGGTCGGTCTGCTCGAAATGGGCCAAACCGGTGCCGCGGTCTACCGTCACCCAGGCATCGCCTCCCGGACGCGGCAGCGAGACATAGATCTCGTCGGGGCTCCATTCGCCGGTTCCATCCCCTGCAGAGCCAAACTCGCGAGCCAGCCACGCGGCAACCGCTGCCGGCAGCGGCCTCCGGCCTTCCTGCTCGTCCGGCGCAGGCACGAGCGCGGCGGCGATCGGCGCCGGGGCGGCAGCCTCACGAACACGCACAACCGGCTCGGCCGGAATCTGGCTCGCGTGGTTCAGCGTGATACCGGTGATCGTGAAAAGCAGCATGCCGCCGAGCGTGATGCCCGAGCTGACCCAATGCCAGAGCGTCACCTGGCGGACCAGCGCGGCGCGGAACGACCGCCGCGGAACGGGGGGCCGCGGCGGCGCTACCGGATGATTGATCTTGCCGGCCGGGGTCAACGGCCCGGTCTCCTCACGAGCCGGTTTGCGGACGAAAGCATGCGGCATCGCGGCTCAGAACATATACGTCAGCGACATCCACACTCGCCGCGGTTCCTGAAGATTGTTATAGACGCTGGCGTAGGCAGTGGCGTTGTTGTAGACATATGGCCGGTACGTGAGGAAGTCCGTGTTTAGCAAATTGTTGATTGCTGCGTTCAACGTCACGCGCCTGCTGAGTTGAAAGCCTCCTCCGAGATGCGCCATACCATAGCCTTTGAAGGGACCGATCTGGTCGGTGGCGGCAACGGCCGTGGCAGCGGTGCCGCGCGTCCGGTTGCTGCGAGCTTCAATCCTCAGCCACAAATTAAGACGGCTGGTGGCGAGATAGCGGGTGGTGGCGTTGTACATATGCTTGGGGGTATTCACCAGCGGCTGTCCCACCTGCGCCCCACTGCGCTGTTCGCTTTGCGTGTAGGTATAGTTGTTCATCACCTCCAGGCGGCGCAATAGCCGCAGGCGCATCGCCGCTTCCACCCCCTGGGTCACCGCCTCGTCCACGTTGATGCTTTGTGAGAACAGATCCACGTTCGGCCAATTTCCGAAGTCGACGCAGCCCGGCCGGTCGGGCGACAGGCGGAAGCTGCAATTCTCCAGGCCCGGCCCCTGGGCGATCTTGTCCTTGAACTGGTTGTTGAACAGCGTGACACTCAGGCTCACGCCCTTCAGCGCCAGCGCCGCACCGGCCTCGGTACTGGTGCTCGTCTCCGGCTTCAGGCCGGGGCTTCCGATCAACGGAATGGTCCCCTGGCCGCCAAACCCGACGATGCCCGTAGCCAACTGGTTCAGTTGCGGCGTCTTGAAGCCCCGGCTCACCCCGCCCTTCAGCGTCAACAACGGCGAGACGTTATACACCAGGTACGCCCGCGGACTCGTATTCGAGCCAAACGTCGTGTGGTAGTTATAGCGGACTCCACCGGTGAGCGCCAGCTTTGGCAGCAGCCGCCACTCATCCTCGGCGAACACGGCGCTCTGGCTGAAGTTGAACGCCTCCGGCGCCACGCCGTCGATCATGTCCGCGTCCCACCACTGGCCCCCCACCGAAAGTATGTGTTTCCCGCCGACCTCGCTGATCAGCTTGGAATCCAGCAGCGTGTTCGTCGCCTCGAGCGTGCGCCGATCACCGGCGATCCGGCCGGGAGTACCCGGCGGGATGGTCCGTCCAAGAGTATCGGTGGTGTTCCGCGTAAAGCTCGTGTCGATCACCCCGAAACCCAGGCGCCCGCTATGGGAGAGCGCGGCCTGCCAGCGGCGGAACTTCAGTTCCTCCTCGTAGCCGCCCTGGATGCCCACCGTGCCCAACTGCCGGTCGCTGTTGTCATAAGCCTGCGACATGCCGTCCATGTCGAAGTACAGGTCATGGTTGGGGTTGACGATATAGGACAGCCGCCCGCCGAAGTTCTGCACATCGGCCCGCGTGGGGCTAAGCCCGAAGCTCGTGATCGGCACCGGGCTTCCTCCGGCGTCCTCATACTTCAACGCTGCGGCTTGCCGGCGGAAGGCGCTGCCGCGCACGGCGAGTCCCAGCCGGTCGGAAATCACCGGACCCGCAAAGTAGAAGTTGCCGTTGCCCGTATTGCCATAGCCGGTGTTGGTTTGCAGCGTGCCATCCAGGGTCACGGATCCGGTCCAGCGCTCGCCCACCCTGCGGGTGATCACGTTCACGACGCCGCCCATGGCATCGGAACCGTATAGCGTCGACATGGGACCGCGGACCACCTCGATACGCTCAATCGCGGCCACCGGCGGCATGAAGCTTGTAGCCGTTTCCCCAAACCCGTTCGGCGTGACGCTGCCTGGCGCGTTCTGACGGCGCCCGTCGATCAGCATCAGCGTGTAGTCGCTCGGCATGCCCCGGACGCTGATGGTCAGCCCTCCCGTCTTTCCCACGTTCTGCCCCACGTCCACTCCCTCGACATCGATCAGTGCCTGCGCCAGGTCGGAAACCCTTCGCGTTTGAAGTTCTTCCTGCCGCACCACCGTGACACTCGCGGGCGCGTCCCGTACCAACTGCTCGAAGCCGCCTGCCGTTACCGTAATCGCGTCGGCTACGCCGGCCACGGTGAGCTGGAAATCGTGAACGGCCCGTTCTCCCGCGCTGACCTTAAGATCTGTGGACAAAGGCGCAAATCCATCCATCCGGACAACCAACCGGCACGCCCCGGCAGGAGGCTGCAGCGCATAGCGGCCTTCGGAGCCGGTCTGGGTCTCCAGGCGGACGCCGGAGCACTCCGCGACGACGATGGCTCCCTGCACCACACTCGATGAGGGATCGGTGATCCGGCCGGCAATGTCGCCCCGTTCACCGACGGCAGCGGCCGCCATCGCGAACATCCCCGGGACTAAAAACAAATAACGTAGGCACCATGAAATCATCCGTCTTTCCTCTTCTCGAACACTATCTATAATTGCAATCGATTTGCGATATTACTTTGCGGATGGAACTCTCCGCGCCTGTTTGCCGGCATCGCCTCAACCTGGTGATCCGCTAATATGGAGGTACCCAGTCCTTAAGGCTGTCGATCCGGCAATGGCCAGTTCCCCCCTTTGCATCCGGCGCCGCTCTGCCTCAACGCACAGCAGTTTGCGCATCGGCCTCCTGCGTCCAGCCGCGCGTTTTGAACGCAAAACCCAGTCTCGCGGGAGATCTCGTCCTTGAGGCACTCGA
>JADZGD010000120.1 GCA_020854055.1 Bryobacterales bacterium
ATGTAAGTTTGTGCCATCTGTCGAGCACCATTCCAATCGCCTATGGCCTCCGCCACGCCTGGTTGAGCATGGTACGCCCGGGTCACGCAATCTACGGTTATGTCTCACCGGCCCGCGGCTCCGCCCCAGCCATGACACTGGCTGTAAAGCCGGCATTAAGCTGGAAGGCACAGGTGCTCGCCGTGAAGGATGTACCCGGTGACGCGTTAATCGGCTACGGCGGCATTTTTCGCGCCCCGAAACCGATGCGGATCGCAGTTCTCTCGGTGGGCTACGCCGACGGGCTGCCGCACCGCCTCTCGAATCGTGGCAAGGTGATCGCTAACGGCGAGCTTTGCGATATTCTGGGCGCCGTCTCCATGGACCTTACCACCATTGACGCCAGCCGCTGTCCGGCACTCCGTGTGGGGGATGCAGTGACGATCCTGGGAAACGACGGCTCGGCCAGCATTGACGCCCAGCAGATTGCCCGGCAAGCCGGCACCATCTCTTACAGCGTTCTGTGCGGCATTCACAACCGCGTGCGCCGTCTTTATGTGTGAGTAGCCAGCGCTGGCGGTCACGCTCAAACGTCGAGGTTACGGACGTCCAGCGCATTCTCTTCGATGAATCTCCGGCGGTTCTCCACGTTCTCACCCATCAGCGTCGAGAAGATCTCGTCGGTTTCAACCATATCCTTCAGATCCACCTTGAGCAGCGTCCGCGTCTCCGCATTCATCGTGGTGTCCCAAAGCTGGTTCGAGTTCATCTCTCCCAGCCCTTTGTAACGCTGCACGTTCACGTCGCGCATGCCTTCGCTCTTGACGTGATTGAGCAACTCGCGCCAGGAGTTGATACCGTTCCGCGTGCCGTTGCGCGCTACCGTGAACGGCGCGCGATTGAACGGCGCCGTCGCCTTGGCCAGCACCCGCAGGCGGCGGTATTCGGGCGAGGAAGCCAATTCCCAGCCAATTAACCTCTCGCCATGCAGCGCATCGCGGAACGCAATGTACCAGGAAGAGTGCTCTTCATCCTGCCGCAGCTCGGGCTCTACCCGCAGTTGCTGCAGTTCGTCTACCAGGGGCCGCAGATTCTCGATTTCCGTGAAATCGGCCTTGCTGTCAATCTGGTACCTGGCGCTGGACAGCACCTCGACAACCCGGCCATCCCGCACCCGACGCTCCACCTTGCGGAAGATCTGCTGCATCTCGTCGAGTTGGTTGAGAAACGCGCGCAGGTCGGCGCCCTCCAGCCGTCCCCCCGGACCGGCGCCGTTGACCCCGTATTCCACCACCAGGTTGTCGGTTGCCCGCCGCAAAATCTCGCGCGTGAACTCGGAATCGTTCTTGATGTACTTCTCGCTCTTACCCTTCTTGATGCGGTAGAGCGGCGGCTGGGCGACGAAGACGTGCCCACGGGCGATCAACTCCTGCATATGCCGGAAGAAAAACGTGAGCAGCAAGGTGCGGATGTGGGAGCCATCCACATCGGCATCGGTCATGATGATGATCTTGTGGTACCGCAACCGGGCGATATCGAAATCGTCCTTTCCGATGCCCGTGCCGATGGCGGTGATCATCGCCCGGATCTCATCGTGGCCCAGCATCTTGTCGTAGCGGGCCTTTTCCACATTCAGAATCTTACCTTTGAGCGGTAGAATCGCCTGGTTGCGCCGGTCCCGGCCGGTCTTCGCGGTCCCACCCGCCGATTCGCCTTCCACCAGGAACAACTCGCAGCGCTCCGGATCTTTCTCCTGGCAATCGCTCAGCTTTCCGGGCAATCCGCCGGAATCCAGCGCGCCTTTGCGCCGTGTCAGGTCGCGCGCCTTGCGGGCTGCTTCCCTGGCCCTGGCGGCGTCAATCGCCTTGGAGACGATCTTCTTCATGACGGCCGGATTCTTGTCAAAATACTCTCCCAGCCGCTCGTTGATAAATTCCACCACCAGGCCGCCCACATCGCTGTTCAGCTTGCCCTTGGTCTGTCCTTCAAACTGCGGCTGCGGCAGTTTCACGCTGACCACCGCGGTCAGGCCTTCACGGACATCCTCACCCGAGAGATTCTCTTTCTGATCTTTAAACAGCCCGGCGTTCTTCGCGCTGTTATTGATGGTGCGGGTCAGCGCGCTGCGAAAGCCGCTGAGGTGTGTCCCACCGTCCACGGTGTTGATATTATTGGCGAAGCTGAACACCGTTTCGCCATAGGTGTCGTTGTACTGGAAGGCTACATCCATCGTGAGCACGCCCCCGTTGGGAAGAGTCCTCTCGCCTTCAAAGTGGATCGGCTTTTCGTGCAGTACGGACTTGCCTTTGTTCAGCAGCCGGATGAACTCGCCAATGCCGCCGCCGTAAAAGAATTCGTGCTGCTTCACCGGCTCGAGGCGCTCGTCCGTGATGGTGATCTTCAAGCCCTTGTTCAGAAAGGCCAATTCGCGAAGCCGCTGCGCCAGGGTGTCGAAGTTGAACTCGGTGGCGTCCATGATGGTGGCGTCCGGCTTAAAAGTGATCTTCGTCCCTCGCTTGCGCGCCGCGCGCCCGGTTCTCTTCAAGGGAGCCAATGGAATTCCCTTGGAATATTCCTGCTCCCAGGTATACCCGTCGCGCCAGATCTCCAGCTCGAACTTATCCGAGAGCGCATTCACGCAGCTCACGCCGACACCATGCAGTCCGCCGGAAACTTTATAAGTAGAGGAGTCGAACTTTCCGCCGGCGTGCAACTTGGTCAGCACGATCTCGGCGGCGGAAATGCCGAACTCTTCCTTGATCTCCACCGGGATACCGCGCCCGTTGTCCTGCACGGTAACCGAGTTGTCGATGTGAATCGTTACATTAATCTCATCGGCGTACCCGGCCAGCGCCTCATCGACGGAGTTGTCCACCACCTCGTACACCAGGTGATGCAACCCGATCTCGCCAGTCGAACCGATGTACATTGCGGGGCGGAGGCGAACGGCCTCCAGCCCCTCCAGCACCTTAATGCTGCTTGCGCCGTAGGAATCCTCGGCGTTCAATCCCACTTCCTTACTTGCCATACCAATTCATCTTTATCTGGCCTCATATCCGCATCGGCATGACGACATATCGATTGTTGAAGCCGGTGCCGTCGCCAGCCGGGCGTAGTTCCCCGGCGCTCTCGCCGTCTTTGAACAGGAAATCGACGCTCTCCTCGCTGGCAGCCCGCAGAAAATCGAGCATATACTGCGCATTGAAGCCGATCTCTACGGTCGGACCGTCATACTCCAGCGGCATGCTCTCCTCGCTCTCGCCGGTATCGGAAAGCGAAGAGTAAATTTTCAATTCGCCGGGGCCCACCTGAACCTTGACCGCCCGTGACCGTTCGTCGGCAAACTGAGAAACACGCTCAATGCCAGCCCGGAGTTCCGCGTTCGCTACTCGAATCCGCTGCGGCTGCTCCTTGGGCAACACCCGCTCGTAGTCCGGGAAGTTGCCGGTCAGTTTGCGGCTAATCAGAAGCCGCTCGCCGAATCGGAAAAAAAGGTGGTTGTCATCGCTCGAGAACTCGATCTGATCATTCTCACCACTGTCAGCCACCAGTTTCAGGATCTCACCCATCGCCTTACGCGGCAGAAGCGCCCTCTCCATTGTCTTCACGCCGGGGATCTCGGAAAGCGTCTCCACCATCGCCAGCCTGTGCCCATCGGTGGAAACCATCACCATCGTCGCCGGCCGCAACACCAGCAATGCGCCGTTCAGCGTGAAGCGCGACTCCTCGTTGGAGATGGCAAAGATCGTGCGCCCGATCATGCCCGCCAGAGTGCTGGCCGGAAACGACGCCACGGGCGCCGGAATAGCCGGCAGCTCCGGAAAACTCTCCCTGGACATTCCGGCGATCCGCGTCCGGGAGCGTCCGCAGACCAACGACGCCCAGTGGTTCTCCTGAAACTTGACGTTCACATCCGCATCAGGGAGCAGCCGTACATAATCCAGCAGCCGCTTGGCCGGCACGGTGCCGGCGCCCTTGCGAACGATTCTGGCCGGGCAGCTACATCGAATACCCAGCTCCAGATCCGTCGCCGTGAGGATGATCTGATCTTCGCCGGTCTCTATCAGAATGTTCGACAGGATCGGGATGGTGGTCTTCTTCTCAACCACGCCTTGGGAGAGGTTCAGTTCACGAACCAGATCTCCCTTGCTAACGGTGAATTCCATCGGGCCAGCTCCGTCTTTTTTCAGCAGGATTATATGTTCCTTAATAGGAACCGCCTTCGTAGGACCTGTGAAAATGTTGAATTCTCTCTAAATTATAGCAAATCAAATAGCTTCTGAGTATCTGAAACTGTTTCATTCCCCTTGCAAAAACGTGTTGGCCACCGGTGGGCCGAAACGGATCCACAGCGATCCACAGGTTTTGACGGGTGGCTCTGTGGAAAACTCAGAACCTAGTTGTTGAATGAGTCAATTACGCTATGGATCAATTTGTTTAGATCCGCGTTGTCGTTGCGCAGTCCTTCGATTTTCTTGATCGAGTGCAGTACCGTCGTGTGATGCTTGCCGCCGAAGTGCCGGCCGATCTCGGGGAGCGATGCTTCGGTCAGTTCCTTGACCAGGTACATCGCCACCTGCCGCGGCGCGGCAATATGGCGGGCATTGGTCTTCTGCTTCAGTTGGCTCGCTTGCAGTCCATGGCGCTCGGCAACTGCCTTGATGATCGCATCGATGCTGATCTTGCGCTCCTGCGGCTGGATCATCGGCTTGAGCAGTTGCTGCGCCATGGGCAGGGTAATCGGCTCTCCGGATACGGAGGAGTACGCGATCAGCTTGACCAGCGCGCCTTCCAGTTCGCGGACGTTTGATTTGGTCTTGGTTGCGATGAATATCCGAACGTCCTGCGGTAGATGAATCCCATCGGCTTCGGCCTTCTTGTCCAGGATGGCCATTTTGGTCTCCAGGTCCGGAGGTTGAACGTCCACCATCAGCCCCCACTCGAATCGGGATCGAAGGCGTTCCACCAGGCCTGGGATTTCCTTGGGAGAGGAATCGCTGGACATGATGATCTGCTTCTGGTGATCGAACAGTTCGTTGAAGGTGTGAAAGAACTCTTCCTGCGTGCGTTCCTTGCCGCCGATAATCTGAATATCGTCGATCAACAGTGCGTCGGCTGAGCGGTAGTGCTGATGGAACAGCGGCATCCGTTCGAGCTTGATGCAGTTGATCATCTCGTTCATGAAGCGCTCGCTGGAGGTGTACACCACTCGCATACCGGAGAAATTCTCCAGCAGCGAGCGCCCGATAGCGTGCATCAGGTGGGTTTTGCCCATACCCACGCCACCGTAGATGAATAGCGGGTTATAACTCCCCGAAGGCTGTGTGGCCACCGCTTTGGCAGCCGCGTGAGCGAACTGGTTACAGGAACCCACTACAAATGAATCGAAGGTAAACTTCGGGTTTAACTGCGTCCCCGGGGTTGCAAACACGGGTTCAACCGGGAATCCGTTAAACGGACGATGAAGTACGGCGCTAGCGCGGATCGTGTAAGATACTTTCCGGATTTCCGGGTGCAGCAGGCGCGCTTCGGCGAGCACCGCATCTCCGTACTCCTGCTCCAGCCAGCCTCGGTTCGCCTCGCTTGATACCGCCACCCACAGCACACCATCATCGAGGCGCTCGAACGATGTCGGAGCCACCCAGTTCTGAAAGCTCTCCGCACTCAACTTACGAGCCAGACGACTTTTTATCTCATCCCAAAGGTTCATCGGTTTGCAATCCGGCAGCAAGCGGCGGCTGACAAAACGACGGGACGAGCCGAAAACCAGGACCCTTAATTGAAACCAGCGCCAGTCGAAATCGAGCTGTAACGTTGTAAGACGACATACACTCTCAAAACGATCGGATCTTTCCCACAACTTTTGCACAGACTGTGGAAAACTTACTATTTTCGTATTGTGACTGGATGATTCGCCGGAGATTCAAGTGAACGATCTGTCTTGGCAGCGCCTCATTTCCTCGCTTGCGGAACTTTAGAATAACACATTCGCCGTTTCTGTCCAGTACCACCTAAAACAATATAATTGTCTTAGAATCATTCACTTATACAGGTAGTACCAGCGCTCTATACATGCGCGCCGAGAATTGTTTTTTGGCTCAACCGCCCAGGCGATCCATCATTAGAACCACCACCAACTCCATGGGTGTTTTTCACCGAACATGGCGTGCCAAACCGATTTGACATCGGCTCGCACCGTGCGGCAAACTGAAGTTGCCCACCCAAGCGGGAGTAACTCAGCTGGTAGAGTGCAACCTTGCCAAGGTTGATGTCGCGGGTTCGAATCCCGTCTCCCGCTCCATCCTTCAGGCTGTCAATCACTCCGGCGTGTAGTGTACTTCCAGGCGCTGGTGACAATGCCGGTCAACTCGGCATTCTGAGGGGCCCAGCCGAGTTTCCGCTGCAGGCGGCTGGAATTGGCTACCAGTTCGGCGGGATCGCCGGCCCGTCGCGCTCCCCAAACATAGGGAACCTTCCGGCCGGAAATCTCTTCCACCGCCCGCAGTACTTCGAGCACGGAATGACCTTTGCCGGTGCCGCAGTTGAAACGGTCCGAAGTCCCACCGGCCAGTAGGTATTCAAGCGCGGTGACATGCGCCCTGGCCAAATCCATTACGTGAATGTAATCGCGGATGCAGGTTCCGTCCGGTGTCGGGTAGTCATTGCCGAATAGCGTGATTGGCTTTCCAGTCTCGATGGCTCGAATCAGCAGTGGGATCAGGTGAGTCTCCGGCTCATGCTCCTCGCCAAGACCTGCCTGCCAGGCAGCGCCGCAGGCATTGAAGTAGCGCAGGCAAACACTGCGCAACCCGCGCAGTTCATCGAGCCAGGCCAGGATCTTTTCCACCATTACCTTGGACTCCCCATACACACTCACCGGCGCGTAGGGAGCCGATTCGGGAATCGGCACCGATTCGGGCGTGCCGTAGACCGCAGCGGTCGAGGAGAACACTAACTTCCTCACGCCCGCCTCGTGCATGGCGGCAAACAGTGACAGGCTCCCGCCCACGTTGTTTGAAAAGTACAGCTCCGGTTCGGCAGCCGATTCGCCCACCGCAATATAAGCGGCAAAGTGAACCACCGCGTCCACGCGCTCCTCGACCATGATCCGAGCCAACTCGCTCGTCTCGGAAAGCGACAGGACTCGCAGCCGTTCGCGTGGAACGTTGTGCTGGTAGCCGCGGGAAAGATTGTCCACCACCACCACGTCGTAGCCGTTTTCGGCAAGCACATGACAGGTGTGGGACCCAATGTATCCGGCTCCGCCGGTGACCAGGATTTTCGGCATCTGCTAATCAGTGTAGGTGAGAAAATAGAGGATTATGGCGATGTGGCGAACTCTTTTGACCGAACAGGTTGGCGAAACCACCATAGTTACCCTTAACCGGCCGCAACAGAGGAATGCACTGTCGCTCGCCCTGATGGAGGAGTTGATCGCCTGCCTGGGTGAAATTGGCGGCGAGCCACGGACGCGCGCCATCATCCTGGCGGCTTCGGGCAAGGTGTTCTGCTCGGGTCACGACCTGTCGGAGATGACCGGCCGCGGCGTGGCCGAATACCGCGAAATCTTCGATGTCTGCACCCAACTGATGACCACGATCCAGTCGGTGCCGCAACCGGTGATTGCCCGGGTGCAAGGCGTGGCCACCGCGGCCGGTTGCCAGTTGGTAGCCACCTGCGATCTTGCGGTTGCGGCTGAAACGGCCTCCTTCGCCACGCCCGGCGTGAAGATCGGCCTGTTCTGCACCACGCCGATGGTGGCGTTGACCCGGGCCGTCGGGCGCAAGCGCGCCATGGAGATGCTGCTTACCGGCCGGATGATCGACGCCGCCACGGCCGCCTCCTGGGGACTCGTGAACCGCGTGGTTCCGCCGGACAAACTGGACGAAGAGGCCCATGCTCTCGCCGGTAAGGTGGCCTCCGCCAGCAGGTTCACCGTGAGCCTGGGCAAACAGGCCTTTTATGCCCAGATCGATCTCGACCAGGCCAAGGCCTACGCCTATGCCAAGGAGGTAATGACGATGAATTCTCTAGCCGAGGATGCCCAGGAGGGGATCAGCGCGTTCCTCGGCAAGCGTGCGCCCTGCTGGAAAGGTTGCTAACGCGGGGTGCGCCGCCAAGCGGGTTCACTTCTTCAGCAGATTTTCCAGGAACGTCCGGAAGCCGGGTCCGTAGGCGGGATCGGCCAGCGCAAACTCTACAAACGTCTCAAAGTAGCTGGGAAAGTTGCCGATGTCGTAGCGCCGCTCCTCCGCAGGCAGCCGGAACGCCAGCACCCGCCTACCCTCTTCACACAGCATTTGAATAGCGTCGGTCAATTGGATCTCACCGCGCCGGTCTGCCTCCACCCGGCGCAGCATGTCGAAGATCACCGGCGAGAAGATGTAGCGTGCGGCAATCGCCAGGCGGCTGGGGGCCTGTTCCGGCGTTGGCTTTTCAATCATGCCGCGCACGCGGAAAACGTCGCCTTTGCCCTCGGCCGGATCTACCACGCCGTACTGCGACACTTCTTCCAGCGGCACTTCCTCCACTGCAAGCACACAACTGGCCCTTTGGGACTCAAACAGCTCTGCCATATGCCGCAGGGCATTCGAGGCGCCATTCATGCCAATGATGGAATCTCCCAGGGCCACGGCGAACGGCTGCTCGCCGGCGAAGCTCTCACCGCACAGAATGGCGTGTCCCAGTCCCTTCTGCTCGCTCTGGCGGGTATAGTAGATGCTCGCCGCCAGATCGCAATTTTCCAGGTCGCGCAGCAGCCCGGCTTTGTCGTTCGAATTCAGTACCCGAATTAACTCCGGATCGCGGTCGAAGTGATTCTCGATGGAACTCTTGTTGCGCCCGGTGATGAACAGGATCTCCGAAATCTCGTTGGCCACCAACTCCTCGGCGACATACTGCACAATGGGCTTACGCGCTACCGGGAGCATCTCCTTGGGCTGGGACTTGGTAGCCGGCAGCATTCGTGTGCCGTGCCCGGCCACTGGAACGATCGCGTGTCGGATCACCTCATCATCTTAACGGTTTCCCTTCCGGTGGCTGGCGCGTCATCATGGAAAATACGTGAAGCTGGAAGTTACCCCACAGCACGCCGGTAAACGCCTGGACGTCTTTGTCCATGAGCAACTCCCCGGCTACAGCCGGGAGCGGATCAAGGACTGGGTAAAGAACGGCCGTGTTCTCGTCGGTGGCAGGGCCGCCAAGCCGCGGCTCTTGCTGCGCGGCGGCGAGACAATCGCCATCGAACCCGCTGAACCGGCTCCGCTCAAGGCAGTTGCCGAAGACATCCCGCTGGTGATTCTCTATGAAGACAGGGATGTGGTGGCCGTCAACAAGCCGGCCGGAATGGTGGTTCACGAAGGCGCCGGCGTGCGGTCGGGCACCCTGGTCAATGCCATACTCCACCATTTCGACTCTCTCTCCTCCATCGGCGGAGACCATCGCCCGGGCATCGTACACCGTCTGGACCGCTTCACCAGCGGGGTGATCTTAGTGGCCCGAAGCGACGCGGCGCACCGCAGCCTGGCCGCCCAGTTTCAATCGCGCCAGGTACGAAAAACCTATCTGGCCCTGGTGCACGGTCTCCCGCGGCAGGATCAGGGGCGAATCTCGAAGCCCATTGCCCGGGACCCCGTCCACCGTACCCGCATGACCACTCGCCGCCCGGCTGGGCGTGAGGCGCTCACCGAATACAACGTCCTGCGCCGGTTCGCCCGGTTCGCGCTGCTGGAAATTCGCATCGGCACCGGGCGCACCCATCAGATTCGTGTGCACCTGGCCGGCCTCGGCCATCCGGTGGTGGGCGACAAGCTTTACGGCGCGCCGGCACAGGTAGCCGGCATGCCGCCGCTCGGCCGCTACTTTCTGCACGCCTGGCGGATCGAGTTCAGGTCGCCATCGAGCGGCGAGAACATCCGCCTCGAAGCTCCGCTTCCACCGGAACTTGAGGACTGGTTGAGCCACCTGGCAACGGTTCCGCCCCGGCCCGGCATAATATAATCGAAAGTGGCACCCTAAAGTATGAAAAAACTGCTTCCATTTGCGGCGATCGGCGTGTCGATTCTCGCCATTGCGACGCTCTCCGGCCAGCAGACAAAGCAGAAGCCCGCCGCCCCGGCCGCATCCAGTGAGACCACACTCCCGGATGCCGAGCGCACCCGTATCATTCTGGATGTCACCCGGGTCAACCTCCTGTTCACAGTCACCGACAAGAAGGGACACTTCGTCACCGACCTCAGTAAAGATGACTTCGCGGTTTTCGAGGCCCGGCGGCCCCAGGAAATTCTCGAGTTTACCGCCGAGTCCGATCTCCCTCTGCGCATCGGCATCCTGGTCGATACCTCCAACAGTATTCGCGACCGGTTCAAGTTCGAGCAGGAAGCGGCCATCGAGTTCATCAACAGCATCATCCGGCCGCAGCAGGATAAGGCCGTGGTGGTGAGTTTCGACACCACCACGGAACTGGTTGCCGACCTGACCGGAGACACCGAGAAACTGGCCGCCGGCATCCGCAACCTGCGCCCCGGCGGCGGCACCTCGCTGTACGACGCCGTCTACTATGTTTGCCGCGACAAGTTGATGATGGATCAACCGCGACACAAGTTCCGCCGCGCCATCGTCATCATTAGCGACGGCGAGGATAACCAGAGCACGCACACCCGCGACCAGGCGCTTGAGATGGCGCAGAAGGCGGATGTTGTGATCTACGCCATCTCCACCAACATTACCCGTATCGAGTCCGGCGGCGACAAGGTGTTGCGCTACCTCGCTTCAGAGACCGGAGGCGTTCCGTTTTTCCCATTCCGGGTGGAAGACATGTCCCAGTCTTTCGACAATATCGCCAATGAACTTCGCCACCAGTACAACCTGCTCTACCGGCCGGATCCGGTCAAGACCGATGGTCAATACCACACGGTCGATGTCCGGGTCGTTTCCCGGAGGGATCTGGTGGTCCGCTCGCGCAAGGGCTACTACGCTCCGCGCATGTAGGGCTCGACAATCTTCGAAAAATCTTCGATACTGGAGAAGATCTCTCCAACACAAGGAACAGGCATGGACGAAAAGGAACGCGAACGCACACTCAGCGCAACGCTGGGCCAGATCGAAAAGCAGTTTGGCAAGGGCTCGATCCTGCGGTTGGGAGCCAGGGAGGCCGTGATTCCGATCTCCTCCATCTCTACCGGTTCGATTTCGCTGGATGCCGCGCTCGGAATCGGCGGGTTTCCCCGGGGCCGCATCAGCGAGATTTACGGTCCGGAATCCTCCGGCAAGACGACGGTCGCGTTGCAGGTGGTGGCGGAGGCGCAGAAAGCTGGCGGAATGGCGGCGTTCATTGACGTGGAGCATGCGCTCGACCCGATCTACGCCCGCAGGCTGGGCGTCGATGTGGACAACCTGCTGGTCTCCCAACCCGACTTTGCTGAGCAGGCGCTCGAAATCACCAACGCGCTGATCTCTTCGGGCTCAATCGACGTGCTGGTTGTCGATTCGGTGGCGGCGCTGGTTCCCAAAGCCGAACTGGACGGCGAGATGGGCGACACTTTCGTAGGAGTCCAGGCGCGGCTGATGTCCCAGGCCATGCGCAAACTCACCGGGAACGTTTCGAAATCGAACACCTGTCTCATCTTTATCAATCAGATCCGCGAGAAGATCGGCGTCATGTTCGGCAGCCCGGAAACCACCACCGGTGGCCGTGCGCTGAAGTTCTACTCCTCCGTGCGGGCCGATATCCGCCGCATCGGCGCCATCAAGGATGGCGAAACGGTGTCGGGTAACCGCACCAAGGTCAAGATCGTGAAGAACAAGCTCGCGCCGCCTTTCCGTGAAGCCGAGTTCGACATCATGTACGGCGAAGGCATCTCCAAGGAAGGTGATCTGATCGACCTCGGCGTGGCCAACAACGTGGTTGAAAAGAGCGGTTCCTGGTACAGCTACAAAGGCGAGCGGATTGGCCAGGGGCGCGAGAATGCACGGCAGTTTCTGAAAGATAACGCCGACCTCCGCGCGCAGGTCGACGCCCAGTTAAGGACGGCGCTCAGGCTGCCCGCAGCCGGAGATCCGGCGCTCGCTGCCGTGCCCGCGCCCGAAACGCAGGCCAAACAGGCCCCCGCCGGCGGGCGCTCCCGTTAGTGCGCCGGCCAATCCCGGTACAGCGTGGCCAGCGGCCAGTCTTCCGGCAGGTCTGCCACTTCGCGTTGGGCGCGAATCGATACGCATCCCGCGCCGGTCGAAACCAACATGATGCCGAATCGCACGGTGGTCCTCCCGGGCTATTTGCCGATACAAAAGGTCGAAAAGATTCGATTGAGGATATCATCCGCCGTCGTCGCGCCCGTGACGGCATCCACTGGTTGGAGCATGGCGTAGAGATCGAGCAGAATCATCTCGTGGGGAATTCCGGCTTCCACTGCCTGCCGGGCCTTGGCGGCCGCCTCACGGCTCTCGCGCAGTAGGTGCTCATGACGCACGCTCGTCAGAAAACCGGCCTCACGCTCCAAGCCGCCCGAAGGAGCCAGCGTCTCAATCACCGTCTTGCGCAGCAACGGAACTCCCTCTCCGGTGCGCGCCGAAACGGACAGATATGGCCCTTTGAGCAGGGCGGCGCAAGGGAGATCCGCTTTGTTGCCGGCCAGCACGGAAGGACCGGAGCCGCGGGCGCGGTCAATCAACTCCAGGTCTTCACCGGTTACCGGCACTGAGAGGTCAACCACCACGATGGTCAGGTCGGCATCCGCAATCGCCTGGTAGCTGCGTTCGATGCCCAACTTCTCCACCACATCGCCGGAGTGGCGAATGCCGGCGGTATCGACGAACCGCACCGGAATTCCGTCGAGTGACGCGGTTTCCGACACCAGGTCTCGCGTGGTGCCCGGGATGTCGGTGACGATCGCCCGGTCCTGTTCCAGCAGGCGATTGAACAGGCTGCTTTTGCCCACGTTCGGCCGGCCAACGATGGCGAGCGTCAGCCCGGAGTGGACCAACTTGCCGTAGGCGAAGCTGGCGATCAGCCGATCCAGGTCCGCTGCAATCGGGTCGAGTCTCGCCAGAATCTCTTCCGAGGAGGCCACTGCGATATCGTCTTCGGCGAAATCGATACCCGCTTCGAGTACGGCGATCAGATCGAGCATCTGCTGCTTTACGGGCGCCAGCCGCCGGGAGAGCGATCCATCCACCTGTTGAGCGGCTACCCGCGCCTGGTATAGAGTGGTCGCCTCAATCAGGTCGCGCACGGCCTCGGCCTGGGGCAGGTCGAGCCGTCCGTTCAGATAGGCGCGCAGCGTGAACTCGCCCGGCTCGGCCAGCCGCGCGCCGGCCGCGCAGGCCCGCTCAATTGCAAACCGCAACACCACCGGCGCACCGTGGCAACTGATCTCGATCACGTCCTCCGAAGTGTAGGAGCGAGGCGCCTCGAAGCAAGTGACTACCACCTGGTCTACCATCGAGCCGTCCTCGTCCACCAGTTCCGCGAGGGCGGCACTCCAACTGCGCCAGGCGAACCCGGCCGGGAATCGAAGGATGGAAGACGCAACGGCCCGCGCTCCGGGCCCGGAAAGACGGATTACTCCCAGACCGCCGCGGCCAGGCGGCGTGGAGACCGCAACGATGGTGTCGTGAAGCTGGATGCCTCGTTACCTTCGGCCGTGCGAACGGTTCATCGGCGGGCGGCCCGGCCGTCCCTCATCCATGCTGGGCCTCGATGGCATACCGGCCGGGTAGATGGTTACCTGCCGGCGAGATCCCATGCCGGAGCTTTCACTGCGAACCGCCGGTTCATTGCGCAGCGCCAGGTGGATAATGCGGCGTTCACGGCTGGTCATCGGCCCGAACCGGAATGGCGAATGAGAGCTCTTGACGCGGTCCGCCGCGGTCAGCGCGCTGAGGCGAAGCTCCTCGATCCGCAGCATACGGTAATCGTTGACATCGAAGCAGATCTTTTCATGATCTTCCGACGGTATCCGCAGCGCTTCCATCGAGAGCTGTTCCACGGCCAGCAGCAGTTCGCCGCGGTTGGCGAGCAGCAGATCCAGATCGCGCCCGCCGAACTGTACCAGCAGCTCGGGATTTTCGATTTCCGGATGGGGAGGTTCGCCCTCGGCGAACTCAAATGTCAGGTCGAGGCCGGCTTTGTCGAACACCTTCCTCAGGAAGGGCTCCAGTCGCGGGCGAAGCTCTTCGATCTTGTACTTTTTCTCTTTCACGCTGCCACCTGAAGCCATGAACCGGTTGTTACTTCTTCGCCCCTTTCTTCTTGGACGTCACCGCCGGAGCCGTAACCGCGGGGTGAGCCGTCCGGTTAAACAGCCACTGCTGGGCGATGCCAACCAGATTTCCGGTGAACCAGTATAGCACCAGGCCGGAAGAGACTCCGTAGAACATGAATCCCAATACCAGAGGCATGAACATCATCATCTTCTGCTGTGCGGGATCGCCGCCGGCCGGCGGAGTCATCTTCTGCTGAATGAATTGCGAGGCGATCATGGCTACCGGAAGAATCCGTATGGGCAAATGCTCGGGCTGCGAAAGGTCGGTCACCCACAGCCAGTTGGCGCCGCGCATCTCGATGGCCACGCTCAGCACTTTGTAAAACGCAATGAAAAACGGAAGCTGCAGCAACATCGGCATGCAACCGCCCATCGGGTTGACGCCGTTTTTCTTGTACAGCGCCATCACTTCCTGGTTCTGTTCGGCCTTGCGCGGATCCCGCATGCCCAGGCCCTTGTACTTCTCGTTGATGGCGGCGATCTGCGGCTGCAAAAGCTGCATCTTTTTCATCGACTTCATGCTGGACATGCGCAGCGGCAGCAGCAGCAGGTTGATGACCACAGTCACCAGGACGATGGACCAGCCGTAGTTGTGTACGATGTGGTCGTTCACCCAGTTCAGGGCGAGAAACAGGGGACGCGCCAGAAAGGCGAACCAGCCGAAATCGACAATCTGCGTCAGTTTGGGATTGATGCGCTTCAGCAGATCGAGGTCCTTCGGACCGACGAACAGGGAGAACTGGTTGTCGGCGCTTCCACCCACCGCGGCGCCCACGAAGAGTTCTTCTTTTGCGGCTTCCTTGGGATCCGGTTGGATGGAGATCTTGTGGCTGGAGGTCACCAGTTCGGTCGCGCCGTTATCGGGCGGCAGAAAGACGGCGGCGAAATAGTTGTCCTCGATACCGGCGAATGAGAACGTGCCGGAGGCATTGACGGGACCGTTCTTTGCGGCCTTGGCGTCTTTCACTTCCAGCTTGGAGTCGCTGGCGTCGTAGTAGACCGTGTGTTGGCTGCCGAATGCATTCTGTACGCTGAAGTCGCCGAAACCTCCCTGCCAGGTCACCAGGTGGGGCAGCGGCCCGCCTCCTTGCGTAACGTCGGAACGGAAGGCGGAAAGATAGCTGTCCGGCTGGAAACGGAAAGTTTTTCGCGCCGTGACGGATCCGCCCGAATACTCAAACTCAATTCCGGTGGCGGATTGCCTGGCGACGAAGAGTGCCTGATTGAGGTCCACCGCCGGTTTCTGCCGGGGGAAAGAATAGGAGAATGGCAGGAGCGCAGCGGCGCCGGTGGCCTGGTTCACCAGTTCCACCAACTGACCCGCGCTGTCCTTGTACGCCTTGAGTTTCCAACTTTTTACGACTGCGCCACGATTTGAGAATACAATCTTGTACAGACTCGTTTCGATGGTGAAAGCCTGTTCGTCGGGAGCCGCAATCGTTGCCACCGATGGCGGGGTGGCTTTCCGCGCTGTTTTTGCCGGGGCCGGCGTGCCGGAGGGGGGCGCAGCCGGGATTGGCGCGGGGCTTTGGGCTTGCACTTGCTTTGCCGCGACGGGCGCCGATGGCTTGCGTCCCGCCGGCGGCTTCGGCTTATTGAAGTATTGCGTTATAAATAGAACGCCGCCCATGAGGACGAAGGCCAACAGCAGCCGCGCCTCCATGGAGATCTCTTTCTTTTTGCCGGGCGGATTGCCCGGCGGGGTCAGATTACCTGAATCGGCCATATTGCATCTACCAATCTCTCACGGGGATTATCGGACGGGGTCGAACCCTCCGGCATGAAATGGATGGCACTTGAAAAGACGGCAGACCCCCATCCAGCCTCCACGGAGAAGGCCATGTCGCTCGATCGCCTGTCTCATGTAATCGGAACACGTGGGGTAAAATCGGCAGGCCGAGGGCAGCAGAGGCGAAACAAATCGCTTGTAGCCGGTCAACAGGAGTATCGCCGCCTTGCGCATTCCGCTTATCTTCTAGGCTGTATTCTGCTCCATGCACCGCCTGAAGACCTTCTCGACATCTTTGAGCAGGTCCGGAAACGGCGCCTTCAGAACCAGGCGGCGCGGATTAAACACAATCCACCAGCCGCGCCCGCTTCGTGGAAGCCGCAAGCGAACCGCTTCCCGCATTCGCCGTTTGACCCGATTGCGAGCCACGGCGTTTCCAATCGCCCGGGGAACCGTGAATCCGATCCGGAATTCATCACTTTCGTGGCCGGCAAGACAGAATGCGGAGAAGTACGGTCCCGGCACCCGGATACCATCCTGATACACTTTGAGGAAGTCCTTCCTTCGCAACAAACGGTTGTTCCTTGGGAACGAGAACCGTGGAAGGAGTGCGGGCTTCTTACCGCGGCTTGGCGTAACGGACTGCTCTTTCGTCACTCACGGTCAGCTTGTGGCGGCCCTTGGCCCGGCGGCGGGACAAAACGGCACGGCCGTCTTTGGTTTTCATTCGCTCACGGAAGCCGTGAGTTTTCGCCCGCTTATGATTGTTCGGCTGAAAAGTACGTTTTGGCATCTCAGATTTCCGCGCCCGGCACGCAAGCCGAACCGTGGCGCTTGACACAATTAGGGTATTGAGGTGATAGCCCCGAACTTTCAGTATAGGCAAACCGCTCCGGTGGAGCAACCGGTGCAACTCCGGCGAGCGGCCCGCGTCTACTCTCCTGTGCGTTTCTGCCTGGTTTTGCTTCTGACTTCGGCTGCCTTCGCGGCTCCGGACGCCCGTGACATCGTCCGCCAGTCGGTGGCTCGGGACCGGACCAACTGGAAATTGGCCCGCAACTATACCTATGTGGAGCGAGTCCACTTCCGCGAGTTCGATGACGACGGAAAAGTGAAACGGGAGCGCCGCCGCGCTCACGAGGTGATGAATCTCTACGGCCAGGTGTACCGCAAGCTGGTGGAACGCGACGGCCACCCCCTTCCTGCCGCCGAGGCGCAACTGGAAGACGTAAAACTCGATCGCGCGATGGCCGAGCGGCGCGCCGAACCTCTCGAAAAGCGCCAGGAGCGGGAGCAGGAGTTCGTGCGGAACCGCGAAAAGATGCGCGCCATCGTGGAAGAGATTCCCGACGCCTTTGACTTCCGCCTGGTGGGATCGGAAATCATCAACGGCCGTGATAACTGGGTTATCGACGCCACCCCGCACCCCGGCTATCATGCAAAAAACTGGCGGAGCGGGATGTTCGCGAAGTTGCGTGGCCGGCTGTGGATCGACAAGCAGGAGTACCAGTGGACCCGCTGTAAGGCCGAGGCCTTCGACACGTTCTCCTTTTTTCTCTTTCTGGCCCGGGTTCACAAAGGTTCCAGGCTGGAAGTTGAACAGCGCAAAATCAACGACGAGATCTGGATGCCGGTGAATGCCTACGCCTGGTTTTCGGCTCGCCTGGCGCTAATCAAGAAACTGGTTGGCGACGAACGCATCGAGTACTTCAACTACCGCCGCTTCTCGGTGGAGTCGCACGTGATGGCCGAGACCGCCGGACGCTGAGACGGGAATCCTGCAGGCCAACAGGCGTCTTCGGTCCGGGGGAGTTTTCGCTACAATCTGCAGAGGTATGGCTACCACCCGGCGCCAATTTCTTGGGTCGCTGGCCGCTGCTTCGGTTACCCCTACAGCCGGAACGCGTCCCAACATCATTGTCATCATGGCCGATGATATGGGTTTTTCCGATACCGGGTGTTTCGGTTCGGAGGCGAGGACGCCCAACCTCGACCGTCTGGCCGCGGAGGGCGTACGTTTCACCCATTTCTATAACTCCGCTCGTTGCTGCCCTTCGCGTGCCTCGCTGATTACCGGTCTCTACGCCCACCAGGCCGGTGTCGGCCACATGATAAGAACCTCCAAATACCCCGCCTATCAGGGCTACCTGAACGACCGCTGCGCTACGTTTGCCGAAGTTTTGAACCCGGCAGGATACCGCACGCTGATGGTTGGCAAATGGCACGTCGGAGAGGACCGGCCGCACTGGCCGCGCGATCGCGGCTTCCAGCGCTACTTCGGGCTCATCAGTGGCGCTTCCAACTATTTCCGGCTGGAGCCTGGCAGGAAGATGGCCCTCGATGACCAGCCCTACGCTCTGCCTTCGGAAGGCTTTTATATGACGGACGCTTTCAGCCGGCAGGCCTCGGAGTGGATTACCGAATATGGCGGCAAGCCTGAGCCGTACTTTCTCTATCTGGCTTACACGGCGCCGCACTGGCCGCTGCACGCACTGCCCGATGACATCGCGCGTTACCGAGGCAAGTACATGAAAGGATGGGACATTCTACGTCATGAGCGGCATGAGCGGCAAATCGGCCTGGGGGTGGTGGAGCGTCGCTGGCCGTTGACTCCCCGCGACAAACTCGTGCCCGCCTGGAGCGGCATGGCCGGTAAGGACTCCGAAGATCTACGCATGGCCATCTATGCAGCCCAGATTGACCGGATGGATCAGGGCATCGGCCGCGTGCTCGATGCCGTCCGTAAGACCGGCAAGGAAGAGAACACGCTGGTGCTGTTTCTCGCCGATAATGGCGCCTGCGCGGAGGAGAATCTCCGATCTGAAAAGCCCGGCGTGCCCCCCGGTCCGACATCGTCATTCACGAGTTATGGGCGCCGCTGGGCCAACTTGAGCAACACTCCGTTCCGCCTTTACAAGCACTGGGTTCATGAAGGTGGCATATCGACACCACTCATCGCGCGTTGGCCACGGGGCATCCGTAACCCTAACCGCCTGATTCACCAGCCTGGGCACGAGATCGACATCATGGCCACGGTGATCGATCTGGCGGGTGCGAAGTATCCGTCCTCCCGTAACGGGGTACCACTTACGCCGCTTGCCGGCCTCAGCCTGCGGCCGGTTCTCGAAGACCGGCCGGGCGCGGGGCACTCCTGGCTGTTCTGGGAGCATGAAGGGAACTGCGCGGTGCGGCACGGTCCCTGGAAAGCGGTAAATCGCTACCCGAACCGCTGGGAGCTGTACAACATCGAAGGGGATCGCACAGAGATGAAAGACCGCGCGGCGGGCGAACAGAGGCGCCTAAACGAAATGATCTCCCGCCATGCCGCCTGGAGCCGGAAGGTCGGGGTGGTACCGTGGGACCAATACCAGGCACAACCGAGTTGACGGGCCATGGAATATGGAAACCATCGGACTGCCATGTTAGGCTAAGGTTTTTCCCTAAGAGGAATCCCGATCTGTCGCCGGCTCTCTATATGGTTTGCGCATTTTCCGCCGATTGGCTTTGAAGGAGGAAAGGCGTAGGGTTGAAGTGAGCCGCCAGTTCGGGCGCTTGTAGTCATGCAACGGGATCCAAAGCTTCCAGGCACAATCGTCACGCCCTTTCTGGAGTGGCGGGCGCACCGGATTCATGATCCGGTGGAGAAGCTGAAATTCCTGCGCCATGCCACCGCCCCGAAGCCCGTGCCAAAGGATGCGCCCCGGCCTGTCTGGAATTTCTTTCGCCGCAGTTGGCGATTCCAGGCCGGCGGTCTTGTCCTGGTGGCGCTACTGATTCCATCTCGAACGTTGATTACCGCCCGGGGCAGCTCCCGGGCGCGTCCGGCGGCCACGGTTACCGAAGCCGCACCCCCTGTCATCCCCGGCGCCACGCCGAACGTCTGGCAAGTGGAAAAGACCGGCAGCTATGAGGTATACAGCAACGGCCTGCGTGTGGAAAATGAATACGCGACGGCAAACGAACCGCGGACCTACTATGTCTTTGAGCGGAATGGCAATTCCACCCAACCGCTACCGGACGCGCGCTTCGTCCCGGCGGGAATCGTCTACCATACCACCGAGAGCCACCTGGCTCCGTTTGAGCCCCAGCACACCAGACAGCTAAAGAGAATCGGGCGCTCGCTGCTCGATTACGTTCGTCAAAACCGCTCCTACAATTTCGTGATCGACCGCTTCGGACGGGTATTCCGGGTGGTGCAGGAATCCGACGCCGCCTACCATGCCGGCAAATCGGTTTGGGCCGATTCCAACTTCTTTTACGTCAACCTCAACCACAGTTTCCTCGGTATTGCTTTTGAGGCCCAGACCAGCGCTGGCGATCAGAACCCGGTGGCCAGCCCCGCTCAGATTCACGCCGCCCGGGTGCTGACCGAAATGTTGCGTGCCCGTTACAGCATCTCGCCCGCCAACTGTGTCACGCATGCGCAGGTCTCGGTAAACCCGGCCAACATGCGGATCGGATATCACACCGATTGGGCGGGAAACTTTCCGTTTGCCGAGCTTGGCCTGACGGATAATTATGCCCAGCCGCTCCCCAGTCTCTATGCCTTCGGTTTCGGTTATGATCCGTCGTTTGTGACATCTACCGGAACCCGGCTTTGGAAGGGCCTGGAACTCGCCGAATCCCAGCTTCAGCAGGCCGCTGCCGCGGCGCACCGCCAGCCCGACGAATATCGGAAAATATTACGCAAGAGATATCGTGAAATGTTACGTGTCGTTGATAACAAGGGTGCCGAGGAGGATCACTCATGAGTAAAAATGGAACCGCTTCGCCCATCGGCCTGGACATCGGTACCAGCCGCATCGTCGCGGCCAGCCAGTCCGATGGGGGCTATTCGTTTCAGTCCCAGTTGAATGCCTTTGTGATGTTGCCGTACTCGCGGATGACCGAGAACGTGCTGAAGAGGGAGAATGTGCCCTATTCGGTTCGCGGAGCCGAGATTGTCGTCCATGGCAACGAGTCGGAGAAGTTCGCCGCCCTGCGGCAGGTGGAGACCCGGCGTCCGATGACCAAGGGAATTCTCAATCCGGGTGAACCGGAGGGTCTCAACCAGATTCGCCAGATTATCACCAGCCTGGTGGGCGAGAAAGCCGCCCCCGGCCAGAAGCTCTGTTACAGCGTGCCCGCCGCGCCGCTCGGCGCCGATGAGAACCTTACGTACCACGAAGCCAGCCTGCGCCAGTTGCTGGTGCAGAGCGGATTTGAAGTGAAGAGTATCAACGAGGGCCTGGCGGTAGTGTATGCCGAGATGGAAGACTCCAACTACACCGGCATCGGCATTAGCTGCGGCGGCGGGTTATGCAATGTTTGCCTGGCCTACCTTTCGGTTCCGGTCATTACGTTTAGCATTGCTAAGGCCGGCGATTTTATTGATGAGAGCGCCGCGTCGGTTACCGGAGAGCTGGCGAATCGCATCCGGCTCACCAAGGAAGACGGTTTTCATCTGAACGGGCACCACACGAATAAGATTCACCAGGTGCTCGGCGTCTATTACGACGACGTGATTCAGACCCTGGTGAACGCGCTCAAGGAGACCTTCCTGGCTGAGCGCAACGTGCCACGTCTGGGCCGTCCCGTTCCGCTGGTGCTCAGCGGCGGAACCACACTGCCCGGAGGCTTCCGCGACCGCTTCGACAAGATCCTCAAGGAGTCCAATTTTCCGATCGAGCTTTCCGAAGTGCGCGTCTCGGAAGATCCGCTCAGCACCACCGCGAAAGGCGCGCTGATCGCCGCATTAACCGATATGTAATTGGAGCGCCGGCTTATGTGCCGGCCCTCATGTCTCCCGCAGCTCGGCGATGGTGGCTCCGGTGCCGCCTTCGCCGGGAGGCGCCGGATAGTGTTTGGCCACGTGTGGCGAGGCAGTCAGCAACTCGTTCACTGCCCTCTTCAGGATTCCCATCCCGTGGCCGTGGACGATACGTACTCTCTGCACGCCTCCCAGCACGGCGCTATCCAGGAACTTATCCACCTCTTCAATCGCCTCCTCGGCGCGTTTGCCGATCACGTTGATTTCGCGGTAGGACACGCTCCAGGCAGGTCCGGCATGGTAGCTGACGTTGGCGGGCAGTTTCGGACCGCCGGCGCCACCGCCGATCACCTCCAGCACCTCTTCAGCTTCCAGCCGCATCTTCATGAACCCGGCCTGAACCTCCACCTCGCCATTGTCAAACACGCGCAGCACCGTAGCCGGTTCCCGGATG
This sequence comes from Bryobacterales bacterium, assembly GCA_020854055.1. Classification (GTDB taxonomy): domain Bacteria; phylum Acidobacteriota; class Terriglobia; order Bryobacterales; family Bryobacteraceae; genus JADZGD01. The sequence goes on from JADZGD010000120.1 coordinate 22,173, forward strand.
TCGCGCAGGCGTACCCGAGCCCCCTCCACAATCTTCGGTTTTGACGCCGCCAGGCCGCCCTGCCGGGCCTCGTCCCGGGTCGAAAGCAGAGTGGCTTCCATCTCCTGTCGGAACTCGCGTTTGGTCTTCGCCACCGAGCGCCGGGCCTGCACAGCCGCCTTACGCTCACCGGCGCGTTCGAGAATCGAGTGAATCGCTTCACCGGCCTGTTCTTCGAAGCGGGCCATCAGGGCATCGGAGCGGCGCGCCAGTTCCCGCAGCTTCTCGCTTTCTTTCTGTTGCCACTCCTTGGCCAGACTCTGCTCGCGGGTAGCCAGGGCAGCGCGCCGGTCCACCACCTCTCGCTCGAGTTCCTGTACGTTGGCCAGCCGCGCCTGGAGTTCGGCGAGAAAGCGCGCAATGTCACGTTCGCTTGAAGACATCGCCGCCCGCGCCCGTTCGATCACGTCCCGCGGCATACCGAGCCGTTGCGCGATATCGAGGCCCGCCGAACGTCCGGGCGCGCCCATCCGCAGCCCGAACGTGGGCTCCAGCGTCTGGTCATCGAAGCCCATCGAGCCGTTGACCACCCCGGGCGTATTCGCCCCGAAGATTTTCAACGCCACGAGATGGGTGGATGCCACGGTGAACGATCCAGAGCCCAGAAAACGGTCCAGAATCGCCACGCCTAGCGCCCCGCCCTCTTCCGGATCGGTCGCCCGCCCCAGTTCGTCCATCAGCACCAGCGAGTCGCGGGTGGCCGCCGCCAGCATGTCCCGTACCCGGCTAATGTGGGCCGAAAAAGTGCTGAGGCTCTCTTCGATCGACTGTTGATCCCCAATGTCGGCCAGAATCTCGTGAAAAATGGGAAATTCCGCCGCTGCGCAGGGAACCGGCAGGGCGCACTGCGCCATCAGTGCAAGCAGCCCGACGGTCTTCATGGTCACCGTCTTGCCGCCCGTGTTCGGTCCGCTAATCAGCAAGGTGCGTTGTTGTTCGTCGAGCGTTAGCGAGACCGGCACCGGGCGGCGCTGCTGCCGCCGCAGCACGTCGTCGAGCAGGGGGTGGCGCGCCTCCGCCAGATGCAACCGGCGGCTGCCCGCAGGGCTAAAGACGGGTATCACGCACTCGAAGTCCAGCGCAAACTGAGCCTTGGCGAACAGGAACTCCAGGCCGCTCATCACCTCCAGAGCGCGGGCAACCGAGTCCTTGTATCCCCGCAGGTGCCCGGTCATCTCGGCCAGAATCCGGTAGACCTCGCGCGTCTCTTCTTCGTCCAATCGCACCAGTTCGTTGTTGAGCTCGATGGTTTCCAGCGGTTCCAGAAACAGCGTGTGCCCGGTGCCGCTGGTGCCGTGAATCACGCCGTCGATGCGGCGCCTGGCGCCAGGCACTACCGGAACGACGAAGCGTTCGTTGCGGATGGTGACAAATTCTTCCTGTAGTACACCGTCCTCGCGGTGGAGTTTCAGGAAGCGTTCAAGCGATTCGGCGATCTGTTTTTTCTGCCGTTCGATATCGCGGCGGATACGGCCGAGCGCAACGCTGGCATGGTCGGCAATGGTGCCATCGGGTAGCACCTTGCCGGAAAGCGCTTTGAGCAGCGGTCGAAACTCGCCGATACTGGCGGCGCGCGCGCTCAACCGCGGAAAGCGCTCCATCACCGCGGCCAGCAGCGCCCGGGCATCGGCGGCGCGGTCGAGAAATGCGATCAGATGGAGTATCTCCAGCGGTTCGAGCACCACCCCCTCGATCTGGAGCTTGCGCACGGCGTGGGATGGATCCGGAAGATCAAAGCGCAGACGAACGGCGGTCTCTGCGCCGGTGGTCCGTGGCCGGGCCGCCGCGCGCAGATAGTCCATCGCTTCCGCGGTTTCTGCCAGTGAGCAAGCCAGCCGGTCTTGGTCGGTACCGGGCGCTAGGGCCTCAACCGCCGCCCGGCCCATCGGGGTGGACGCGTAGCGGGCGATCAACGCCTTCAGCGAGTCGAATTCGAGCAGTTCACTACTGAAGTACTTCATCGGTCCCGGAGGTCTTTACGTATTTGAAATGCTTTGGCGATCACGTCTTCGGCCCCTTCGGTCAACCGGTAGCGGGACAGTTCCTTACGGGTGACCCACGCACAGCGGATTGCATCGTCGGCGGCCTCCAGTTCGCCTCCCGTCACGCGGCACAGGTAGTCGATCAAAACGTAGTGATATTCGGGCTTGCCACTGCTGTCGCGCAGGATCCGTTCGAACACCACCACGATCGAGGCCGGAGCGACCAGAAGTCCGGTTTCTTCCCGTACCTCACGGCGCACTGCATCTTCCAAGCCTTCGCCCACTTCCACAACGCCGCCCGGAAGTGACCAGTAACCCTTCAGGGGCTCATGACCCCGCTCCACCAGCAGCACGCGGTTGCCGCGCAGAACCACCGCGCTCACGCCGAGGATGGGCCGCCGGGGATAGCGCCGGCGGCCGGCTCGGCTCCGTCCGGGTGTGGAACTGGCGGGACGGGCGCTAATAAGAAACGGCTCCTTTCACGTTCAGCCGGACGCGGTAGACCACCGGACCGGAGGTGACGAACAGTGTCTTAAAGTCGGGTTCCCCGAAAGCGCAGTTCGATGCCGCCTGAGCCAACGGAATGGTCGCCAGGGGCTTGCCCTGCGCGCTGTAAATCTCCACGTTCCTGGCGGCGACATACAGATTACCTCGCTCGTCGGCGCAAATCCCATCGGGAACGCCGGAAATATTTTCTACCACCAGCCGCTCGTTGGATGCCGTCCCTTTGCGGTCCAAATCGTAGGCGCGAACATTCTTTTCATCCGAGTTGGTGACGTAGAGAATCTTCCCATCGGGGGATAGCGCTACGCCGTTGGGACGTCCGTGGGGCTTGGCCAACGCCTCAATTGCCCCTTTGGGGTCGACATGATACACCCCGTAGAAATCCAGTTCCCGCTGGTCATTGGCGACGCCGAAAGCCGGATCGGTGAAGTACACATGACCGTCGCGCCGTACTACCACGTCGTTGGGCTCGTTCAGCCGCTTCCCATGGTAACGTTCGGCAATCACCGTGGTTTTGCCCGAGGACTCGGTCCGCACTACCCGCCGTGTACGGGTTTCGCAGCTATACAACCGGCCCCGTTCGTCGTAGGTATTTCCATTGGTATTGTTGGAATCCGCCCGCATTACCACCGGCTTGGCGCCGGGAATCCATTTGTACAGCTTTCCGGCGGGAATGTCGCTGAAGACCAGGAAGTTCTCCCGGCTCCAGACCGGTCCTTCGGTGAACTGGTAGCCCACGGTGAGATGCTCCACCCTGAGGTCGGAGAAATCCTGCGCCGCGGCCGCCGGCACCAACGCCAGTGTCAGTAGAATCAACCGGAAGGGCATGCTGCCATTGTAGCCCCCAGCCAACCACGCGAACAGTCGCGCACCGCGGCACGAGCCTGTCGCGATTTTGTCATCGGGTTTTAACACTGCGCGGCTAGCCTGAGCATGGCCATGACAAATAAAGGACTCCCGATGGCGATCGTAGCTTTGCTGGCGGCAAGCGCGGGACCGGCCGCGGATGGCGCGAACCCGCTGGAAGAGAAGATAGAAAAGCTGGCCGCTCAAGTGGCCGCGCAGCAGCGGCAGATCGATGAGTTGCGGCGGTTGCTGCAAGCGACGGTTCCGCGGCCATCCGGCATCCCGGTTGTGAAGGAATCACCGGTTGCGCCCGAGGAGGGGAAAAAAACTCCGCCGGCGCCATTGCGGTTTGAGATCGGTGCCGCATCGATTACACCGTTCGGGTTCATGGATCTCACGGCTGTCTACCGCAGCCGGACCGGTGGAAGTGGAATCGGCACCAACTTTGCGGGCATTCCGTTCGCCAATACGATCCCCGGCCAACTGAGCGAATTCCGCTTCAGCGCCCAGAACTCGCGCGTCGGGATGCGCGTCGATACCTGGGTGCGAGGCGCCCGGGTGTTGGGCTATTTCGAGACCGACTTCCTGGGCCTGTCGCCGGGCAATGCCGCGGTTTCGAGCAACAGCAACAGCCTGCGCATGCGGCTTTACTGGCTGGATGTGCGCAAGGGCCGCTACGAGATTCTGGGCGGGCAATCCTGGAGCCTTTTGACACCGAATCGCCAGGGCTTGTCGCCACTGCCGGAGAATATCTTTAACACTTACGATATCGACGTGAATTACCAGGCAGGGCTGGTCTGGGCTCGCAATCCCGGGCTCCGGTTCATTTATCACGCAGCGCCGCGCCTGGCCATAGGAGTGGCGTTGGAAAGCGCGGAGCAGTACGCCGGAGGCTCGGCCGGGGCGGGTGTTATCACGTTGCCCTCGGCGCTTTCGGCGGCCTATGCCAGCCAGTTGAACAGGGGCGCTAGCACGTTTTCGGTTCCCAACCAGCGGCCCGACGTCATCGTCAAGATCGCCTATGATGGACGGCCCGCCAACCGCCGCCTGCACGCGGAACTGGCAGGTATCTCGCGCGGCTTCCATTTCCATAACCCGGTGACCCGGCGCAGTTATACCAGGCAGGGGGGTGGCGGTTCCGTAAACCTGAACCTGGAGTTGGTCAAAAATCTCGTCCTGGTGACAAACAACTATTACAGCAGCGGCGGCGGACGCTGGATTTTCGGTCAAGGGCCGGATCTGATCATCCGCGGCGACGGCAGCCCCTCGCTGGTCCACGCGGCATCGACCGTTTCGGGCGTCGAATACCGTCCATCGCCGAATCTGACTCTGTATGCCTATTACGGCGGAGCCTACTTCCAGAAGAACGCGGCAATCGATCCGGCAACCGGCAAACGGATCGGCTACGGGTATGCGGATTCGCCGGATACCCACAATCGCGCCATTCAGGAGCCCACCCTCGGCTTTGTCAATACTTTCTGGCGGGACCCGCGCTGGGGAGCCCTGGAGTTCATGGGGCAGTACAGTTACCTGATGCGAAATCCATGGGCAACGGCGCCCGGCAGGCCATCAAGCGCAGCTCTCAATATGGTATTTCTCAATCTGCGCTATCTGCTTCCTGGAATGCCGCCGCGCACCGACGACCGGTAGCCGATCCCTCAGGCACCGTGGCCGGCAACAGAAACTATACTGGCTTCACCGGGACAATTCCATGTCGCCGGCTAATGGAATACACCGAGTGCCATTCCCTTCACTGCGGTGAAAGAATTATCCGAGCGGAGCAGGTGAGATTATAACCATGTTTGCTGGCCACTATGGAGTTGCGTTTGGATTGAAGGGGGCCAACCGCCGGTTGCCTCTTGTGTACCTCTTCCTGGCAGTGCAGTTTGTGGACATACTGTGGGCGCTGTTCGTGCTTCTGGGTATCGAGCAGGTTCGCATCGTGCCCGGCCTGATGAAGGGCAGCTCGCTCGATTTCGTCCACTACCCGTACTCCCACAGCCTGTTCATGACGTTCCTGTGGGCCGGATTGGCCTACGTGCTCTACAAGCGTTTCGTTGGCCTGGGCCGCCCGGTGGTTTTGGCGCTGGCAGTGGTGTCGCATTTCTTCCTCGATGCCCTGGTTCACCGTCCCGACTTGCCGATCTGGCTTGGCCCGCATCCCATGCGAATCGGATTTGGCTTGTGGAATCTCCCGGTCATCGAACTGTTGCTCGAAGGGCTGCTGGTTGCGATCGGGTTGAAGGTCTATGCCGGCGCCACCGTCTGGAGGTCGAAGGCCGGGCGTATCGGACCCTGGCTGGTGGGCGCGTTCCTGCTCATCGTCACGGGGACAGGTGTCCTCATGGCGCCCGCCACCGCGCCGAGCGTGATCGCCACGGCGTCGCTTTTAACCAACACCGGCATGGTGGGAATCGCCTACTGGTTCGACCGGCAGCGGGGCTGATACTTCAGATCATCGGCCTGCTGCCGCTAGCGCAGGATGGCGCGAATCAACAGCGCCATCAGCACCACCGGCGTGGCGAGCAGAATCAGCAGGCCGGCGATCACCGTCGCGACATACAGCGCATCATGGCGCGGCCGCCCGCGGCCATCGAGCGCCAGTTGATAGAGTTTCAAATTGCGGGTGTTCGACTTGAAGAGAAAGTCGAAAAGATCTCCCAAAAAAGGAACGGCGCCGAGGGCCGTATCAATAGCCAGGTTGGCCATCATGCGGGCGATCGTCGCCCGGGGCACTCCGTCGCGGGTGGCGCTGAGGATAATCCAGGCGCTCAACAGGCTGCCGAGTACGTCGCCCACGCCGGGAATCAGGCCGATCAGTCCGTCAAAGCCGATCGCCCAGGGGCCGATCGGGATGCACTCATCCAACAGCCAGGCCAGCCGCCGAATCAACTTTGGGGGAAGCCGCTCCGGCAGACCACCCAGATCAATGCCGGCAAACGATTGAGGGGAAGTGCTCGCAGTTCTCACGACCAATCCTCCTTCGGTTTCTGCCACTCATTGTAATCGAGAAGAGGAGTGGAAAAGAGGAGCCGAAAAGGCGCGATAATCGGGCTTGCCCGCTCGAACACTGGTTCGCAAGCCGAAGGGTTTTGCCCGCACCCGCAAAGGTTTCCCGCGGCGCTGGCTGATCCGCCTGCTGGTCTCCGCGGCCGCCGCCTACCTGGTGTGCTGCCTGGGCTTGCTCTACTTGCGCTGGTTCCGGCCGCTGACCACAATGGTTCAGATACAGCGGCGCGTCGAGGCCATCGCTTCCGGCGCCAAATACCACAAACAGTGGAAGTGGACGCCCTTGTCCCGCATCTCGCCCAACCTCCAGCACGCCGTCATCGCGGCTGAAGACGGCCGCTTCTACCAGCACCACGGCATCGACTGGAACCAGGTGCAGAAGGTGCTGGACCAGGATTTCGAAAACGGCCGCCCCAGTCGCGGCGCCTCCACCATCGACCAGCAACTGGTGAAGAATCTCTTCCTCACCACTCACCGTTGGGCGCTGCGCAAAGCCGTCGAATTCGCTCTGCTACCGGCAGCCGAACTGCTGCTTCCCAAGCAGCGAATGCTGGAACTCTATCTGAATGTCATCGAGTGGGGGCCGGGAGTCTATGGCGCCGGAGCCGCAGCGGAATATTACTACCACACCCCGGCCGCCCGGATGGGCCGTGATCAGGCGGCGCGCCTGGCAGCCTGTATTCCCGCGCCACGCAAGCGGAAGCCCGCCCGGATGAACGAATACTCCCAGGCCATCCAACTCCGAATGAAGCAGCAGGGCTGGTAGCTGCTAATGCGTCTTTTCAGCAATCGACTTGGCCTGCAGGAACTGCAACAGGTAGTCCGGCCCGCCGGCCTTTGAGTCGGTTCCCGACATGTTGAACCCGCCGAATGGATGAGCGCCCACCATGGCGCCGGTACACTTGCGGTTGATGTACAGGTTGCCGACAAAGAACTGATCGCGGGTCTTGGCAATCTTCTCCGGGTTACGCGTGTAAACGGCGCCGGTGAGGCCGAACCGCGTATCGTTGGCCAGCCGCAGCGCGTCGTCGAAGTCCGCGGCCCGCGTCACTGCCAGTACCGGACCGAAGATCTCCTCCTGGAAAATGGTGGCCTTGGAATCCACTCCGGCAATGACCGTCGGCTGAATGAAGTAGCCCTCGCCGCTGGCAGCGGCGCCCCCGGCCACCAACTGGCCCTCCTGCTTGCCGGCCTCGATATAGCGCAGAATCGACTTCCGTGCCCCGTCGTTGATCACCGGGCCCATGTAGTTGGCGAAGTCGTCGGCCGCGCCCACCTTCAATCCGGCTACCCGGCTGGTCAACTTCTTGAGAAACGGTTCATAAACCTTCTCGCTGACAATCGCTCGCGAGCAGGCCGAACACTTCTGCCCCTGGTAGCCGAAGGCCGAAACCAGTACCCCGTCCACGGCCGCGTCCAGGTCGGCCTCATCGTCAACGATAATGGCGTCCTTGCCGCCCATCTCGGCAATCACCCGTTTGATCCAGATCTGGCCCTTTTGGGGGCGCGCGGCCAGCTCGTTGATGTGCAGCCCCACCTCCATCGAACCGGTGAAGGCGATGAATCGCGTCTTGGGGTGCGACACCAGCACATCGCCCACCGCCGAACCGCTGCCCGTGACGAAGCAGAAACTCCGGTCCGGGAAACCAGCCTCGAGCAGGACTTCAACGAACCGGGCGGCGATGGTGGGCGTATCGCTCGATGGCTTCAGCACCACGGTGTTACCCGCTACCAGCGCCGCCGTGGTCATGCCCGCCAGGATGGCCAGCGGAAAGTTCCAGGGCGGAACCACAACGCCCACCCCCAGCGGCAGGTACACCAGCCGCGCCTGTTCTCCGGGAAGTTGGGAGACCGGCTGCGGCCCGGCGAAACGCTCCATCTGTAGCGCATAGTACTCGCAGAAGTCGATCGCCTCGCTGACATCGGCTTCGGCTTCGGGCCAGGTCTTGCCGGCTTCGAAGACCTGCCACGCATCCATCTCCATTTTGCGCCGGCGCAAAATCACCGCCGCCCGGCGGAGCATTCCGATCCGTTCGCTAGCCGGTATCGCCGCCCAGGTAGGAAAGTACTCCCAGGCCGCCTCCACCGCCGCGGCCGCTTGTTCCGGTGATGCCCTCTGGTGCGTTCCGACCACCTCGGAAGGCCGAGACGGGTTGAGCGAGCGGAGTCTTGACTCGGTGCGAAAATGCTTGCCCCCAATCAGAAGTTCCGACTCGTCGCCGAACCGCGAGCGCACGAGTTCGGCTGCCTTCAGCGCCTCGGCGCGCACCTCGGGCCGGGAAAAGTCGGCATAGGGCTCATTCCTGAATTCGGACAGACTTTGAGCGTTGTTTGCGAGTAGAGTGCTCACTTGACGCGCCTCCCGGGCGCGGACTGTTTCGACTCAGAAGCGCAACGGCTGACCGCCCGCGGGCGTCAGCCCTCCATAAGCTGGCGGCCGCGCTCAAACAGTTCAGCGGTTTCACCGGCCACTTTGCGGCCTTTCTCATACAACTCCCGTCCGCGATCCATTACTTCGCGGCTGGTCTTGCTGACAGCGTCCCTGCTTTGCCGGGATTTATCGCTAAGAAAACGCCGGGTGGTCTTGCCCGAGGCGGGAGCGTAAAGGAGAGCGATGGAGGCGCCAAGCGCCGCGCCGGCGATGAACCAGATGAGATTTTCGGAAAAGTCCGACCCTTCCTGCATGAGCTATCCTCCTTCCCCATTTTACAACCCGATTCAAGGCTCCTCTCCGCCGAATCCGTCGATCCTCGCGGTATGCTCGAAGTATGGCTGACCAACCAGAACTGGTAACCGTTTTCCGATCCGCCGAACCGAGCGCCCGCAGGGAAGCCGAGCAGATCCACAACGTCCTGGTGGAAGCCGGCTTACACTCCAGCATGTTTGATGATTCGACTCCCGGGGTTGTGGTGGGAACCTGGGAAGTCCGCGTGCCGGAGGCGGAGACGGCGAGTGCCGAGCAGGTTCTGGCGGCCCACGCCGGCGCGGAGCAGGATGAGGAAGACCAGGACGGCAGGGTCGATCCTTCACGCCAACTGGACACCGAATCGGTCTACCAGTCACTGGGAACGAATGCCGAGATGGAAGCCATGGCCATTCAGGGACTGCTGCAGTCCAATGGCATCGATGCCATCGTGGTGGGCGACAGCATTCTTCCACAATTCGGCTTTGAGGTTCGTGTCGCCCGCGAACTTCTGGAGCAGGCCAGGGAGTTGATCGCTAAAGCCGAAGCCGAAGGCCCTCAGGCCGCCTCGGAAGAGGCGGAAGAACCCGCTCCTGAAGTTTGATAGCGCCGCACTGGCGTCTGCTAGAGCGCCTTCAGCGCTTCCAGCACCTGTGCGGCATGTCCGGCGGGTTTTACCTTGTTGAAGATCTTCGCGATGTGACCGTTCTTGTCGATCAGGAAGGTGGTGCGCTCGACGCCCATCGACTTCCGGCCGCACATATTCTTCTCCTTCCATACACCGTATGCCTCGGCCGCGGCATGCTCCACGTCGGCCAGCAGCGGGAATGGAAGCGAGTACTTGGCCTGGAACTGATCCTGTGCCCGAACCGTATCGGGAGACACGCCGGCCACCACCGCCCCGGCGAATTTCGGCAGCGCATCGCGGAACTCGCAGGCCTCCGTGGTGCAGCCGGGCGTATTCGCTCGCGGGTAGAAGTACAAAACCACGTTGGCGCCGCGGTGATCTTTCAAACGGAACTGCTCACCCCGGTTCGTTTCCAGGTGGATATCCGGCGCCAGGTCGCCCTCTCTCAGTGCCATACCCAAGATTGTAAACTGGAGGTTATCTCGGATCGTTCGCAAACACAGAGGAGCTTATCTTGGGAATCAGGGGATCGCTGGTCATTCTAGGCTTGGCCGCCTTCGTTGCCTCCGGGGCTCCGGCGCGGAAAAAGGCAGGCAATGCCGCTCAAGGCAAAGCGTTGTTCGACGAGCAGTGTGCGGTCTGTCATGATGACACCGGCACCGACAAGAAACTTGGACCGGAACTGAAGGGTCTGTTTAAGCGGGCTAAGATGGCTGACGGCAAGCCGGTCACCAGGGCCAACGTCCGCGCGCGCATCCACAGTGGCGGCAATGGCATGCCCGCGTTTCCGGATCTCACGGCCGGCGATCTCGATAACCTGTTGGCATACCTGATGTCGATTTCGCGATAATCGAGATTGAGGCCGCCAACTCCCGGCTGCTGCCGCGGTGCGCTGGCCTCAACCTTCAGGAGATCGCTTGCAGAGCCGCAGAAGTTTCCTCTCCCTGGCCATGGCGCCGCTTGTTCGCCAGACCCCTTTTGCCTGGAGCGGCATCGCTCCGGGGAAATGGGTTCGCATTTCAGCCGATGGCCCGCCCGCGCCAAAAATCTTCCATGGCGGTGCGGCCATTGCGGCCAGCCGCGGCGAGGTGTACTTTTTCGGTTCCGATACTCATGAGGTCAGTCCCGCGGAAAAAGTGGAATCAAACAGCGTCTGGCGTCTGGACCTGGTCACCATGACCTGGAGCCAGGATTACCAGCCCGATCCCAAGTCTACCTATCGTCTGCTCGACGACGGGCAGACGGTTACCACCGCCAGCCGTCCCTGGGCCATGCACACCTTTGCCGCCATGAAATGGGACCCAAGCGTCAACCGGCTGATGGTGGTGAGCCATCCCGCTCACGCCCGCTTCGAGCCTCACAAGCGCTTCCCGATGTTCAAGGGCGACTGGTACAAACATCTGAAGCCGATGCATTGGGAATACGATCCGGCGGCCAAACAGTGGATGCGCCTGGAGACCGATCCCCCTGCGCTTTTTGCCGAGGCCATGGTCTGGGACCCGGACCATAAGCAGATGATTGGTCACAACGGAACCCGGACGTTTCATTTCGAACGGGACCGCAACCGCTGGGTGGCCTACGACGCCGCCACCGTGGCCGGAGGCTGGCATCGCAGCCTGGTCTACGATACATACGCCCACCGCGTCCTGCTTCTCGGCCTGAACTCGGGCAGCAACGTGCTGTGGTCTTACGATCCGGAAAAGCACCGTTGGGAACAGGTCCAGGTGAAGGGCTGGTGCATGCCGGCTAACGGGGCAACCATCGCGTACAGCATCCGCCAAAGCCGTATGCTCTATCTGGCCAACGACAATCCCGACCAGTACAACAATCCCGGCGGCAAATCGGCAACGTTCGTCTACGATTCGGCCGACTGTTACTGGAACCGCCTCGACGGCGATTCACCGGAGCTTTACGGCATGAATTACCTGATGCAGTATGTCCCTGGGCACGACGCCTTCCTACATTTTGAAAAGTCGAAAGACTCGGCGAACCGCATCGTAATCCATGGCTTCCGCTTAGATCCAGGCGCGAAAACGGGCGTTTAGTGCCTCAGCGCGTGGTTCGCCGGCAAAGGCCAGTACTGCCCAACGGAAGCGAATCTTCTGCTTCGCCGCCAGGTCGAAGGGAGCGTAAAAGGTAGGCGCGGCGCTCAAGTAACCGAACTTGTTGTTCATCACGAAAAACGGGTTCGGATGGCGTGGGTTTGAGGGGTGGTCGAACATGACGATGGTCTTCGCCGCCCCGTGATAAGCGCACCACAATGCCTTCTCGCCATTGGCCTTGTCAATCGTTGCCGTGCCGTTCGAGTTCAACACGCCACCGCCATCCATGGGGGGTATCACACGCACCCCCAGGCCGTCATACACGTGTTGCCCGGCGGCCAGCTTCACCGGGCCGTTCACCGCTTCCAACTCGGTAATCCATTCCAGCCAGGTAGCGCCGCCAGTGGGTTCCGGCACACGGATTGCACGGCGCTCCAAAAGCAGCAGTCTGCCTTCGGCCACCCAGCGGTTCCGCTCCACAATCTCGATGGGCGGCTTCGAGCGCAGTCTCTCGAACCGCTCGTGGACGATCTGCCCGTGGCGTCCGGGATTGGTTTCGCCCCAGAAGTCGATACCATCTACCTCGGACCAGGCCACCATCAGTCCGCGATGATGCACGTGGTCGTGCGGGCTGTCCAGCGTCACCGGCTCACCGCCCGGCAGGCACAGCGGATGGATATACGTCTTCGGCCGTGCCGCTGTGTAGCGGTGCTCCATCAGCACCGCGCCGTCGTAGCGGATGGTCAGCTTCTCGCCCGGCGTATCGGTGAGCGTCAGGCGCGGCTTACCGGCCGCAACCGCGGCACCGGCCGCAAACAACAAAGCACGCCTGGTATGCACATTTACCTCGTAATCTCTATCTCTTTATAGATCTCCGGCCGCCGGAAGCGTATGGGTCCGGAGCCGACGCGCTTGTCGAGTTCGATCTTCGCCATTACGACCTGGTCTTCATCGCCGGGCGTGTCCTGGGCGATGATCTTCCCCGTCGGGTCGATGAACAGGCAGCGGCGCGGGTGGATGAAAACCACCCAGACCCCGTTCTCGTAAGCCCGGGTGCGCATCATCGTATCGTTCATCTCTCCGTGCGAGCCCCAGGCCGGAACCAGAATCAACTGCGCGCCCTTGATGGCCAGAATGCGCGAGGTCTCCGGCAACTGCCGGTCCATGCAAATCAGGGTGCCCCAGCGGCCCAGCGGCGTGTCCACCACCGGAAACACCGTGCCCTGAGTGTTGAAAGGTTCATCCCGGGCGGTGTGCGTCTTTGAGTAGTGCGTTACAATCTCGCCGGCCGGCGAAAAAACCACCAGTGAGTTGTATGCCTTCCCCTCACGTTTCTCGGCAAACCCGATCAGCAGGAAGATCCTCAACTCCCTGGCCAGGTTCCGTACCCGTGTCAGCAGCGGCCCGTTAATTGGTTCGGCCACGGCCATGTAGCGTTCCGGGGTCAGGTCCGTCACTCTCTTGATATTGGCAACGTACCCCTCCAGGAAGCCCTCGGGCGTGGCGACTACCTGAGCGCCCCGGGAAGCGGCGATTCTCGCGTACCGGTCGAGCTTGGCGAAGTTCGCCTCCTTGTCCCACTCGGTAGCCATCACCCGCAGGCCGGCCACGTTGAAGGAGATGTCCCCTGCGGCCGCGAGCGAAACGAAAAGCGATAAGGCAATCAGTAGCTTCATCGAAGAACTCGCTCCCCGGTTGTCTATCTTATTCGATCAGTGACCGGTAGAGTTCCGGGCGGCGGAAGCGGAACAGGTATTCGGGTTCGGCACGGGCGGCGGTCAGATCCTCAGCCTTCAACTCCACCATCAGCATCGTATCCTGGTCATCCTCGCGCAGGTTCTGCGCCACTACCTCGCCCCGTGGACCACAGGCCAGCGCTCCACCGGGGAACGATTGTTCGGCGTCGGCGCACTCGACATATCCAAAGTAATTGCACGCCACACCGAACACGCCATTCTCCTGGCAGCGCGCGCGCACCGCTCCCGAAGCCCAATCGAACCAGGCTTGCGGTGTTCCCGGCGCCGGGTCGGCGGCAAAGGGAAACAGCACGATCTCCGCGTTTTGCACCGCCAGTAAGCGCGTGGACTCGGGCAGCAGGGCGTCGAAGCAGATATTGATTCCAACCCGTCCGAACGGCGTCGCCACCACGGGCGGGGCCGGACCGCCGTTATAGAACGGCATCTCGAACATAGGGATGTGCATCTTGCGCCAGGCGCCCAGCAGGCCGCCGGGCCCCACCAGCACGTGCGTGTTGTAAAGCACGTTGCCGGCGTCTTCCAACATTCCGGCGGCAATATGAATGCCGGAGCCGGCGGCGATCTCGATCAGCGTATGGATGGCGGGTCCGGGAACCGGCTGCGCCGCCTTGCGCGCGGCGACCAGCGCCTGCCGCAGCCAGGCCGAGTGGTCGCCCACGGGATGGTTCGGAATGAACCCGGTGATGGACAGTTCCGGGAATAAAATGAGAGCCGCGCCTTCGTTGGCGGCATGGGCGGCCGAGGCGGCGATCTTCTTCAGGTTGTCGCCCGTCTCGCCCGGCTTGCTCTCCACACTGGCGGCGGCGGCGTGTACGGATTCAATCACTGGGCGCTCCTTCGATGTCCCTCAGCAAAGCGGTATCCAAGGGACCCACGCGTACCTGCCGCACATTTCCCTTTAGCGCCACCGAGAAGGACTCGCTTCGATTTGACAGATTCCACAAAAGCACTGACCGCGCGCCTGGATACCACGCGCACACAGCCGGCTTGTCTTCCTTGATAAGCGGCACATTCCCGAGTTGCGGGAGCAGCTTAGCCTTCAGCCGGAACAGATCCTCGAGCGTTTCCGGAGTGTATTTGCGCGAAACGAACCCGGCGCCGCCGGGCAGAGAGGCGGCATCCGCGTCCGAAAGGAACGTCCTTCCGGCGTGGGTGGGCTTATCGGTTACCTCGAAGGGAACGCCCGTCGCCAGAAACAGGCTGAACGGCTTGTCGTCGCCAACGTAGCGGCTGGCCTCGCCCCAGTAGTGTTTGAACGGCCCTCTCGGGCGATGTCCGGCCAATACCTGATGGATGGCAGCCTGCTTCTTCATGGCCGGAGCCAGCGTATCCCAGTGAGTCACCGGAAATGGATCGAGGCCGCTCATGAACATCGTGTTCCGAACGTCAGCCAGGGTGGAGATCACCAGTTTAGCCGCCATGTTGGCGGCCGAGAGGCGGTTCTCGGGGAAAGCCGTGGTTTCACTAAATGCCAGTTCCGGACTCACGAACCGCCGGTGGAACAGGGCGCTGAACAGTTCGTCCGTTTTGCCTTTCACCGGATCGAAAGACCGGTCGTCGAACATCAACTCACCCACCCGGAATGGTACGCCCGCATAGTCAGCCATCCGGATGCCGGCCTTTTCGGCGCCCAGATACATCACCATGATCCCCATTGTGACGCTGGAGGTTGCCCGCTGCTGGGCGCGGAAGCAGGCCGTCAACTCGCTGGCATGGAACTCCACCCAGGCCCTCAGCATGGGTGAGAGGCGGCGGGCGGTGATGTCGCCGCGGAGCGGATCGGCAAAATTCGCAGGATAGCCGTGCAAGCGTCGGAAGCGCGCCTGGTGTTCGGGACAGAAGCAGCCGCCGATCACCCCCGGGCCGCGCGCCAGGCGAAAGTCATCATCCAGGAAGATCCTGCTGGTGCCGAGCGTCGCCAGTTTCCGCACCGCCGCCACGTTCTCCTCGGTCGCCGGCGGGTGCAGGGAGGTGCCCCAATAAGGGGCACCCGACGCCGGGATACACTGCTTCCAATGCGGGGGCGGAATCAACATCACGGCCTTGGGGTCGGAGCTGAGGGAGTTGCCTGGATGGCCCAGCGGCACATTGCCAATCTGCGCCTCCATGCCCGCCTTGCGGATCATTCCCACCATTCGTCCTATCTGTTCAAGCGGATAGGGCCAGTGACCGTATAAAAAACCGGTAGTCCACACATGGCCGACACCGGCCCGGTGGACCGTCTCCAGGATCCCGGGATGACCTTCAATCGCGGTCGCCGACAGACAGACATGGAATTGCCGGCCGGCAGTCGCTGCCGGGACGAACATAGCAGCAGAGCTTTGGAGCAGCCGGCGTCGCGTGAGTGTTGGCATGGCGGCGGTCAGAGAGCATCGTATCGCAGCCGCGAGCGATTCGGAAGCAGCGACGGCGCGATGAGCGATTTCCCCCAGTGCCGTTCGCCTGGCCAGCCCGTCGCTCTACCGCCTAACACGCTGTATCTGTGGCAGTTAGGCAATACCAGGCAGATCTGTCCGGGGTTGGCCCCGCGATTGCATTATTCCTCAGCCTGACGACCGATTTCCGCGGATCGAATGGAGGTGACTGGGGAATTTCACTCACTTCCGGGAAGAAGAAGAGGTGGACATGGCAACGATAGCCAAAACGAATCACGCGAGTCTACGCACGCTTCCGGGAGACGATTTCCGGCAGATCATGTGGCGGTTCGCCGGCCGGTATGACCTGCAGATGATCGTACAGTCTTCGCGTCAGGTGGCGCGCGGGCCGGTCGCGCGCCTGGTCGCGGCAGGCGCCCGGAATACACATGACTGGACCCCGGAAAAGGCTTCGCTGCTGGAGGCCTTCGACGAGGCCGGAATCACGGCCGCCTTCATGGATCCACATCAGGGCGGCTTCATCGAAGGACCCAAGAACCTGGCTCTCGCGCTGATCGCTTTCGAACTGGCCTGGGTGGACGCGGGCGCGGCCACCGGCAGCCTGGCCGGTTGCCTGGCGCTGGCGCCGATTCATGAGCGCGGCACCAGCGAGCAGCGGGATTACTACCTTTCCAAGTGCGCGCCGCCTCAACCGGGCGAGAACCGGAAACCATGGCGGGGCGCCTTCGCGCTTACCGAGCCCATCCCCTACGTCGGTGTCGAGACCGGACTGCTCAATGGCAAGGTTCGGGTGGTCGCGTGGGAGGAAGGAAAAGAGCCGCTGCTCGAAGTCACCAAGCGCGGGCGCTTCATCACCAACATGGGCTTTGCCAACTTCGTCACCGCCGCTGTCGATAGCGCTGACGAGCGGTTTAAGGGCAGTTGCATGATCATCCTCGAGGAATCCGATCCGGGCTCCTGGGATCGCGGCACGCCCACGCGGAAACTGGTACACCAACTCTCTTCCACCTCCGACCCGGTACTTCAGGTTCGCGTTCCGGCCAGCCGCATCATCGGCGGCTACAGCATCAGGAACGGCCAGATTGTACCCAAGTACACCCACGGCGAGATTATCGACGCCGTCTTCAGCCACACCCGCGTCACCGTGGGCCTGATGACGTCGGCCAAACTGCTCTCGGCCGTGGAGCCCGTTTTGCGCTACCAACGCGGGCGGTTCCGCGGCGGCGAAGCCGTGGCACCCGGAACGCCGCGCTACGAACTGGGCCTGCAGCAGCGGGCCGACAGCGTCCATCGGCTGGTAGATGTCTGGGCGACCGGCGAAGCCAGCGCGTCGCTCGGTTTCGCCGCGGCGCGGATTTTCGATGTTCTCGACCCGTTGGAGAAGCGCAAGGACGAGATTTTCGCCCAACGCGGCGTGGAGGGAGCCCGGGCGCAACTGAAGGCCCTGATGCGGGTGGAGAAGGACGCCCTCGAACTGCTACAGGATGGCGAGCACAGCGCGCGCTACAGCCAGCTTCAGCAGGACGAACTGGTGCAATTCCTCATTGCCAGCTCGCTCGCCAACGTCCTTTGTCCGGCCTGTAAGTTGTGGAACACCGGCTATGGCGCCACGATGATGCGTGAAGCCGTCAGCCTGATGGGCGGCTACGGCATTACTGAGGACTGCCCCGGCTTTCTCGGCCATAAATGGATGGACTCGCAGTTGGAGGCCACCTATGAGGGACCCGAAGCCGTCCAGCGCCGGCAGTTGACGCTCACCATGACCAATAGCGTCTTTCTGGCGCAGTTTCATGAGTGGATTCGTGAGATGCGCGAGATCGGCTCCACCCATCCGGCCACGGGCGCCTGCACGCTGGCCAGCGCCATGCAGATGTGGCTGTGGACGCTGAATCATCTTCAGAAGACCGCCGACGCCGACGGAGTCAAGCTCTACCATGGAACGCGGCAGGGCGTGACCTTCCCGCTGGCCGATTCCCTCTGCTGGCTGCTCGCTTCGCGGCAGTTCATTCTGGATGTCCTCGAATTGGAAGCCTACGGGCCGGATCACCCGGCGGTGGCCGAGGGCCTCGAGGGCACCGTCCGGTTTTACACCGACCTGGCGCATGTCCAGGTGGCCCGGGCCGCGGGTGAACTGGGGCGAATCTGTGCCTCGCTGGTGTTCGGCTATATGCGGCATCCGGTGTGGGAATCCTGCAACTGCTACCAGAGCGACGAATTGATCGAGCTGGAATCGATGATACCGGGCATCTGCAGTTGTGCCGTCGACGTGGTCGATGCCGAAGGCGCCCATCCAGCCAAGGCCGGTCCGTGCGCCAAAGCGGATGGGCTGGAGGCCTTCACCCGGCTCCGCACACGGCTGGATTGCTGCCTGACCGGATCGCAGTTGGCCAAAGACCGGGCAGCCGAAGCGCTTACCAGGGTGATGATTCCCGAAGCGCTGGACTACCCGGCGTAGCGAGGAGAATCCATGGAGCCGGAACGTCAGCAGATGGATGTCGATATCGTGTGCGTCGGCTTTGGGCCGGCCGCGGGCGGCTTCCTCACTACGCTCTCGCGCGGGCTCGCGGCCGGAGATGGCGCCCCGGCGCTGGAAAGCATCGTTGCGCCCGGAATGCCGCCCCAGGTGATCTGCTACGAGCGTTCCGACGATGTCGGCTTCGGCGTGTCGGGCATCGTGACGCGCGCGCGGGGTATCCGGGCCACGTTTCCCGATCTCGACCCGGCGGCCATTCCGATGGCGGCGCCGGTTCGCGAGGAAAAGGTGATCTACCTGCTTGACCCGGTTGGGGCCAGCCGGCGCTCGATTGGATTGCGTGCCATCGACTCGCTCATCCGCTCGTTCCGCTTCGGCTTGCCGCTGGACCACGGTGCAATCGAATTGCCCTATACACCTGAGTTTCTCCGAAAGCACGGCGGAATGGTGATGTCCATCGGGCAATTCAACCAGTGGGTCGGATCGCAGTTGATGGCTTCGGGCGCAGTGCAGGTGTGGCCGGGAACGCCGGTAGCCCAAGCCCTGATCGAAGACGGAAAAATCGCCGGTGTCCGGTTAGTGGACCAGGGCGTGGAGAAGGACGGCGCGCCCGGTCCCGGCTTCCTGCCGGGAATGGACATTCGGGCCGCATTGACCGTGGTGGCCGATGGTCCGGTGGGCGCCGTATCGCGCCAGATCGACGCCGAACTCGGCGTGCCCCAAGGTTACCAACGCAGGGACTGGGCGGTGGGCTGCAAGTTTGTCATCGACCTGCCCGAAAGCTGCAATCTGGAGCCGGGCACGGTGTTCCACACCCTGGGCTATCCGGAGCCGGAGATTTTCGGTTTCTTCTATGTTCATCCGGAGCGGGTCGCCTCGGCCGGCATTTTCGTGCCCTCCTGGTTCACCAGCCCGGTGCGTACTTCCTATCGCTATTTGCAGCATTTCCTGTTGCACCCCTTCTTCTGGCGGTATGTCCAGGGCGGGCGCCTGCGTTCCTGGGGCGCCAAGAGTTTACAGGAATCGGGACGGCGCGGAGAGCCGTTTCTGGCTGGCGACGGTTACGCGCGCATCGGTGAAGGTTCGGGCAGCACCAACGTGCTGACCGGTTCCGGCGTGGACGAGGCTTGGACCACCGGCACGCAATTGGCCGAGGCCGTTCTGGAATTGCTCAGGGAGGGGCGGTCGTTTACAAGGGCCAATCTCGAAAGCACGTACGTAGCCCGCCGCCGGCGAAGCTGGGTGGAAAAGGAGGGCCGGATTGCCGAAAAGGCGCGCGACGGCTTTCAGCGGGGTTTTCTCACCGGACTCGCCGGCATGGCCCTGAGCGGATTTACCAAGGGAATCTTCACCATGCCTGCCCGCGTCGAAGAGCCCTATGAAACCATTCCCACGCCTTACGAATATTATCGCGGCCGGATTAGCGATCATGAAATTGCCAAAATCCGCGAGCAGTGCGCCGCCCGCTGCATCCCGCTTCACGACGCGCTGATGGAACGCGCCGGCTGGCCGGCGATTGAATACGACGGCCAACTGCTGGTGTCGCACCAGGATGCGTTGCTGATGGGCGGTAAGGTGCAGGCGCCACCGGGTTACGCCGACCATGTGGTTTTCATTGATCCGGCGCTTTGCAAAACCTGCGGGTCTCCGGTTTGTGTGGAGATCTGCTCGGCCGAGGCGATTACCCCGGGTCCGGACGGGGTCCCGGTCTTCGATCGCGAAAAATGCGTTCACTGCGGCGCCTGCCTGTGGAACTGTACCCGGGCACTGCCCGATGATTCGGGCCGCACCAATGTGGAGTTCCGCGCCGGCGCCGGGGGGCTCCATTCGGTCGAAAACTAGGATGGCTTCGGTTGTCTGCCATGAAGATAATCTGACCTGAAAATATCGATAGATCCCATGCCGCAATTCCAAATCGTCGTCTGCGGGAGCATCGTACCCGATCCGCTGCAGACACTTGAACCGGTGACCGGCCCCGCTGGTCCCTCCCTGAAGAATGAACTGATGTTGCCGGCCGTGCTTGACCCCTGGGCGGGCCACGCCCTTTATGAGGCGGCTAACCTTGCCCGGAACCATCCGGGCAGCAAGGTTTACCTGGTCAGCGCGGCACCGAAAGCGAAACTGCAACAAGTGATGATGACCGTTGGCCAGAAGGCGCCCTTCGAGTTGGTGGCAATCGATGCCTCGGCCAGCGGCTTTACCGAGGCCGCCGATGTGGCCGCCCTGCTGGCCGGCGCCATCGCGGCGATTCCCGGCCTGGACCGCTCACGGCTGCTCGTGTTCGGCGGCTGGGAGTCGGCATCGCGCGGAGCGGGCGTCACCATGCAAATGGTGGGCGAACGGCTCGGCATTGCGGAGCAGTTCCTGGCGGTCGACCAACTGACGGTGGGCGAGGACGGCACGCTGGAGGTTCTGGAACGTATCGAGGGGGGCAGTCACCAGATTTCCAGTTGCCAGGGCGCTCCGGCCGTCTTCGGTTGGGCCACCGGCAACCTGCCCGAGCCGCGTAACAACCCGCAGGTTGGCATGCAAAACATGCGAGCCATCATGCCCGCCCTGCAGAAGGCTAAGCCCGCCAGTACCGGTGTGCCTTCCTTTGTCTCCGTCTCACTGCCCAAACAGCAGCGCGAGACGAGGGTGGTGAAAGATCTGACCCCGGACGAGGTAGCGCGGGAAATCGTGGCGTGGATCGGGGAGAACTGAGACGGCGGAAATGGACAGGATTCTTGTACTTTTGCACACGGATGCCGATGGCGTCCTCTCGAAGACGGCGCTCGAGGTTTTGAGTGCTGCTAATGCCCTGGGCGGCGAGTTCGTGGTGGGCCTGTGCGGGCGTGACGTGCAGGCGGCAGCAGACTCAATTGCCGGATGCGGCGCAAGCCGCCTGCTGGCGGTGAGCGGGGACACGTTCGGTGAATCGCGCTACGCCACTGATGCAGCGGCTGCCGAAGCGTTGTGCCGGGCCGCGGGCGCCGGGCTGATTCTGGCTCCGGCAAGTGTTCGCTGGGCGCGCGCCCTGCCGGGAGTGGCGCACCGGCTCGCGGGTGTCATCGACACGCACGTTACGTCCATCTCTATGGAAGACGGCGCCCCAAGGGTTGGACGCTGGTACTATCGCCAGCGAATTGAAGCGGCGTTGACGCGCACAAAGCGGCCGTGGATCGTGGTGCTCGAATCGGGGTGCGCGCCAGCCTGGCAAGGCGAGGCCGGCCGGGTGGTATTGGAAAGCGTGGAAGTGGCAAACGCCGCCACGCGGACCCGGGTTCTCGGCGTGCATTCGCCCAAGGCCAATGAGCAGACCATTCGTCCGGACGCGGCGCTGCTGTTTGTGGCCGGTGCCGGCTGGACCAAGAAACAGGCCGACGGCCAGCCGCACGTGGACGTCGCGGGCGAGCTGATCCTCGGCTTTCTGCGGAATTCCGCGGCATCGCTCGGCTCGAGCAAATCGCTGGTTGATCTGAGCGGAGAGGGCCAGGCGGT
The DNA here is from genome assembly GCA_020854055.1 of Bryobacterales bacterium. GTDB lineage: Bacteria > Acidobacteriota > Terriglobia > Bryobacterales > Bryobacteraceae > JADZGD01. The sequence goes on from JADZGD010000120.1 coordinate 43,991, forward strand.
ACTGCCATTTCTAACCCACATGAACCAGGTGGGGCAGACCGGCTCCACTCCCCGCCATCCTAAAGGGTTGGCCACCTGCTGCCACGGCGAGGAGCCGCACGTGGTGGGCTGGCGCTTCATCAACGACCGGCGGGCGGTAAACCTGGATGCCAATTGCGGCTGGGCCCGCGGTAAGGCCGATGTTGTCTACGTCGCTGATGCGTTTGCCGTGATGGCACGTGTCAACGAGATTCTGAAAACCCGTTCCGCCGCTACGTAGCAGGCGGTGAAATCAGCGTGGACTCCCAGTCCCCCCACGGGCTCCGGGTGAACTGCGTCTTCACTTTCAACTCACGATAGTGGCCTGCCCCGGCACGCTCAACGTAGCGATCCGCCGGAAGAAACTCGTCTCCCAGTGTTCGAAGACGCGCGTCGAGTTCGCGTTCCAGTTTCGCCTGTACATCGCGATAGCGCGGGTTCCCGCACAGGTTGTGCATCTGGTAGGGATCCCGCCGGTTGTCATAGAGCAGCCAGGGACCGTGAATCGAACGGACGAAGGTGTGCGCGGGCGAGCGCAGGCCGCGATACTCGGCGAAGCCATAACGCACGGCGTTATGGAACGGAACGGGCAGATTGAGGAATGCGGTGTCGTTCGCTCTTGTTGAAAAGAGGTCGGAACCCTGCACCGAACCTGGTACCGGTAAACCGGCCAGACCCAAAAGCGTCGGCATCACGTCGGGAGTGTTCATGGCGCCGCGGAAACGGCGGGCTCTGCCGCCAAAACGGGCGGGATATCGCAACAGAAAGGGAACGCGGATCGACTCCTCCCACGGGTAGAGCTTCGCCTCCAGCCCCTGGGAAAGCATCATGTCGCCGTGATCGGAGGTGAAGACAAAGACGGTGTCACCGGCGATATGTGCCCGATCCAGCGAGTTCAACAACCGGGCCAGGCACTCATCGAGCGCGGCGATGTGAGCGTAATAGCCCCGAAGGATGTGCGCCGCCTCCGCCTGGCGTTCTTTGGGAACGTTCGGGCGAAAATGAATTTCCTGCCCCTCAAACTGCTTGCGATAGCGTTCCGGAGCGGTCTCGTACGGCATGTGTGGCGGACCGAGCGACAGACACAGAAAGAACGGATCGCGGGCGCGGGCCGAGGATTCGATGAAACGGCAGGCATCGTCCGTTTGGGCGAGAGCATCGTAGCCGGACCAGTGTCTCGGCGCGGGGTCGTTGCCCTCGTAGTAAAGCGAGTTGTTGTATTCGTGTGTACACTCGCAGGCTTTCCAGTAGTCGAAGCCGAAGCGGTGATCGGGAGGTATGTAAGCCAGACGCCGGCCGTAGTGTCCGTCCGGGCTGCCGTAGAGGTGCCACTTTCCGATGTACCCGGTGCGGTATCCGCCGGCGGTGAATGCCTGGCCCAATGTAATGCCGTTCGGCTTCAACTCGACGTCGTTCATGTAGACGCCGTTTGTTACCGAATACTGCCCGGTCATCAGGCTGGCCCGGGCCGGACAACAGACCGGGCAACTGGAAGCGGCGTTATCAAAGCTGACGCTCTCGCCCGCCAACCGGTCCAGCACGGGCGCCTGCACGTTGACGTCGCCGTTGTAGTGGGTAGCCTGGGCCCGCCACTCGTCGGTCAGAACGAACACGAAGTTGGGGCGCCGCGGTTTGCCTGCGAGAACGGCCGGGGCCGCACCGGCCGCCATCACTGCCGATTCAAGAAAGTGACGTCGCGTAACCATGAAACTGTTGCCCGGGGTGGGACTTGGACCGCACTCCCGTTGCCGTAGAAAAGTTCTTGAGTCCTCACAGGCTTCCTATAAATAACTCATTCTAGGTTGCCAATATGTTCAGACTGTGAAGCTGTGCAAGAAACGGCTCCGAGCCCCGCTCTCCTGAACTCATTCTATAGTGATCCCCGGAATTCAGACCAGGCAATCAGCTAACATTCCGGCGGAGTCGAGGATGGTACGCCGGCGCGGCCATGGTGGCCGCAAGACCTTCGGCTCCGGAGCGATGACAAAACAAGATTGGCGCGGATGCGCTCCGGATGATCGCACGCCGCAGCCGGCGGGCTGCGTCAGTGTCCGGTCATTCACGGCCGGGTCTATCCTTCCGGCTCGCGAGCCGGCATGTGCAGCAGGGCGCGCAGACGATCGCGCAGCAGGATGGTCTCCGATAGGTTGTCCACCTGGTTGCAGCCCATCCACTCGGTCCAAACGTATTCGAGACACAGGAAGCCCTGGAACTGCTGTTCCCGAAGCAGAGTCGTGATCGCGTCGAAATCCACACGGTTTGCGTCTGCCGCGCACTGGAGCAGCCCGGGAGCCGCGCAGCGCATGTGCATGTGTGAGGCGTGGCGCAGCAGCGGGTGGACCTGCTCGTTCGAGGAGCCCACGCAAAGGAAATGGCCGTAGTCGAGTGTGAGCGTGAGGCCGGGCACCTGGCGCAGGAAGGCATCTGCGGAGCCGGTGCTCGGACAGATGGAGCCGTGGTGGGCTTCCACCGCGTACCGGACGCCGGCCCTGGCGGCCTTCTCCAACCGCCAGGCCGCTGCTTCGGCCGCCAGGCCGAGTGCCGATTCAGCGGACAGAGCGGGATGATTGACACCCGGCAAGCCCGTCATGTGGCGGCATCCGAGCGCCGTCGTGAAGTCGAGAGCTCGCAGGAAGGTCTCACGGCCGGCTTCGCGCGTAGCGGGGTCGGGATCGTTGACGGAGCACTCCGCGGGATGGATTCCGATCTGCAAAAATACGTCGGATGCTATGAGGCCGCGACCGTCGAGCTCCTGACGGATCTCGCGTCCGGCCGTCACATCGCGGATGGGATAGTGGGTGCTGCGCCCGAATAGTCCGATGTCGATGGCATCCAACTGCAGCATGCGAATCAGGTCCAGCGCTTGGGCGCGGTCCAGCAGAGGGAATGCGTAGTCAGCGCAGGAGAGGTTTATCGGCATGCCGCGGTGCTCCGGCCGCAATCGAGATAGAGGCGGTTGATCTCATCGACAGCCGCCTCGGGGTTGCCGCCGGCGCGCAGGAACTCCACAATGGGATGGCCGGCGCGCTGCTGGAAGGCGACGTAGCCGGGATGCCGCGGCCGAACGAACGAGCGCTGCATGGCGGCGAGCGTCTGTGAGAAGAAGTCGTGTGTCAAGGCGTTGGCGGCGCCATCCAGCCAGGCTTGCCGGTGGGCCGGCTGGCCGCCCGCCTGGACATAGAGCGTACGTTGGCACGTTTCGCCGGTGACGTACGTGGCGAAACGCAGCGCCACTTCCCGTTGGCGGCATTGCGCGGACAGGGCCAGGCCGGTGCCGCCGATGACGCTGCACATGCGGGTCCCGGACCGGATGCCGGCGAGATCCGCGAAATGAACCGGATGAGCGGCAAATCCGGAGCGCGCGTAGTTGCTGTAGGAAAAGGCGAAAGGGCAGTAGGCGAACTCGTCGTTCCGGGCCAGCATTTCATAGATGCAGATCGGGTTCAGCGCGTAGATTCGGCCGGGCATGAGCGCGGCCAGCGCGCGCAGGCGCAGCAGAGACTCGGTACCGGCCGCGCGGTCGAGAGTCGTGTCGGGCCCGGTCTGCGGCATCCCGCCCAGAGAGTGATAGAGGCCGAGGAAGTTGAGGTAGAGGTCCGCCGGAAAGGCGGGCATCACGGCCAACCCTTCGCGCGCCAGGTTGAGGACCTCTTCCCAATTCCGCGGTACCGGGAGGCCGGCGCGATCGAGCAGGTCCGGGCGGTAGCTCGCCACCGGCGCCGCGGCGTCCAGCGGCAGGGCCCAGAGCCGTCCTTCATAGCGGTAGCTACCGAACGACGGGCCGACCGAGTTCGTCTCCAGGCCGGTCAGCAGTGGCTGCGGTAAAAGGTCATCTAACGGCAGCAGGATGCCTTGCCCGAAGGCGTCGCCCAACATCGGGTGATCGATCACCAGCAAGTCATAGGCGCGAGCCAAGGGGGCCAGCGGCGCGTGGCCGAAGTCGTCGAGGCTCCGCCGTTCCCAATGGATGGTGACACCGGGGTTCTCCTCCTCGAAACGCTGTGCAGCCGCGACCAATGGCGGGTACGCACGGCTGTGATTCCACGTCATCCCGGTGAGGCGGAGTGGCTCAGACATCGACGGCCTCCGTCAGCTCCCGGACGGCGACGTTGCGGCCTGCGCGTGCGGAGATACACGCCGCCTCGACGATCTGCATACTGGCCAGGCCAAGCGTGCCGGGTGATTCGTTACTGGCGCGACCAGCGGCGCAGTCCACCAGGTTCCATGCGGGCGCCTGTTCCGGATAGATCGCTTCCGCCGGCAAATCCGGAACGGTCAAGGGTTCGCCGCCGGCCATCGGCCAGTAGCTCATGCGGCCGTTCCACAGATCGAGGAACAGCAACCCGCCGGTACCGAAGACGCGGACTTCATAGTCGCGGCGGGCCAACGGAGTCTCTCCGGTGCTGGCGATGGCAGCGATGCAATCGTTCGCCAGCCGGACGTTCAGCGTATCGTAGAGATCCAGCGGGCTGCCGCCGCAATGAAATCGAGCGAAGACGTCGGTGGGCGCGGATCCGGTGAGATAGGCGAGGTATGCGGCGGCGTGGGAGACCTGCGTATAGATCTGTCCGCCACCCGCGACGGCGGCATCGCTGTAAGTGGACGCGTGCGGGTGCAGGTAGGGCTGACCGTGGGTGGGGATGGTGCTGGTGCCGCGGATGAGGTGCGCGACGGGGTTGGTCATGATGACGCTGATCATCCCCAGGGCGCCAAGCGCGCCGTCGCGAATCAGCCGGCGGGCTACACGGGCATGCTCGGTGTAGTGCCATGGGCAACTGATGAGCAGATGGCACTCCTTGCGGGCGGCGAGGCTGACGAGGTCTCCGGCCTGGGCTGCCGTGATGGTCATGGGCTTCTCGACCAGCACATGGAGGCCGTGTTCCAGGGCGGCTCGCGTGGAGTGGTAGTGCTGGTCCGCGCTGCTACTCACGACGACCGCGTCCAGCTCGAGCGCCAGTACCTCTTCGATGGACGTGCAGGCGTGGGGAACGCCGAAGTCCTGTGCGACCTTTTGGGCTGCCGCGCGGTCGCGCTTCTGCAGTGCCACCAGGTCGGCGGCGGGGTGCGCCAGGAGCGCGGGGATGTGGGCGTAGGTCGCCCACCAGCCGGCGCCGAGGACGGCGCATCTCACGTTCCGGCCTTCCACGCGGCGCATATCGTCAGTCTAATCCCGAGACCGGCTCCAGGTAATCGCGGTTGAGTTCGACCCCGAAGCCGGGCTTGTCGCCGAGATCGATCATGCCGTCTACCGGAAGGGGCTCGCCCACGATCGTGTCGAAGGTAGAGCGCACCTCTGTGCCGTCGCCCACCGCCAGGTACTCGGCGTAGGGCGAGTTCAGGTTGGAGATGACGAAGTGGTAGGTGTATGCGCCGGCGCCGTGCGGAATGACCGGGATATCGTAGGCCTTGGCCATTGCGGCGATCCGCCGCACCGCGGTGAGGCCGCCGCACCACTGGAGCTCCGGCTGGATGATGTCGCAGGCGCGGTTGACGAGGATGGAATGGAACGCCTTGTAGTCGAACTCCAGGTTGCCGATGGCGACCAGAACCGGGTTCACGCGCGATCGCAATTCGCGGTTGAGCGGCTCCGCCCAGCCGTTCTGCAGCGGGTCCTCAAACCACATGACGTCATAGTCGCGCACGCGGGCCGCCAGCCGGGAGGCGAATTCGAGGTCCCAGGACATGTAGCAGTCAATCATCAACTCCATCTCGTCGCCGATGGCTCTTCTGGTTTCGCGGATGCAGGATTCCATGCGGCGCAGACCGTCGCGGCCGGACGAGACGCCCCACGGAGCGGCAATCTTCACGCCGAGGAAGCCTCGGTCCTTCCAGCTTGACGCGGTGTCGGGGTGGGTGGTGACGTAGCAGGGAATGCGGTCTTTGGTCTTGCCGCCGCAGAGCCGGTAGACGGGCTGTCCCAGCGCACGGCCCACGAGGTCCCATAGCGCGAGGTCGACTCCGCTGATGGCCATCGAAGTGACGCCGCCCAGTCCGTAGGGCATGACGGAGCGGTACATCTGATCCCACAGGCGCTCGATGTCGAAGGGGTCCTGTCCGATGAGGAAGCGGCGGAAGTGCTGCTGGATGACGGCGCAGGCGAAGGGCCCACCGCCATAGTTGACGGCCGCGCCGACGACGCCGTCGTCGGTGAAGATCTCGATCGCGTACGGATCCTGGCCCGGCCCCATCCAGCGCGTACGCACGGACGCATAGTCCGGATAGACGGACATCGGATTGGCGATCAGCGCGTGGGTCTGCCACCCGCCACCCCAATACTGCGACTCGCCGAAGCGCGCGCCTTTCTCTCCGGTATTTCCGGAACGGATCCGGTAGACTTTCACGTCGGTGATCTTCATCGGCTTACCCCACGCGCCGGCAGGCGGCGTCTCCCTAGCAAACCCCGAAAGCGAGCCTCGCTCAATAGAAACGTCAGAGTCATCTTCGATTGCGGAAAACGCACTTCCCGGCAGTGAGCTGATTCGTCACAATTCACTGAAAAGACGAATCGGCGGCACCTCCGCCGGGAGTGGTCTCCAAAGTGCAACTCGATTGACGAAATTGCGATTTCAGCAATACAATGAGACCGGAATCGCTGTGATGCAGACGCCAGGCCATTACCGACTGGAGACCGTGAGCCGGGCGTGCGCAGTGCTGAAGGCGTTTTGCAGCGAGGACGAGCCGTTGACGCTCTCCGAGTTGATCGCGCGGACGGGGCTGGAGAAGACGATCGTCTTCCGGTTGGTTCACACGCTGGCCGAGGAGGGACTACTGCGGCGGACCGGCGGCCGGCGTTATGTGCCGGGTTACCGTCTGTTGGACCGGACCAGGTTTCGCATCGGTTTTGCCGCGCAAACGGGGGCGTCGCCATTCTCTTCCGCCGTCACCGACAGTATCCGCTGGGCGGCGGAAAAGAACGCAGTCGATCTGGTGGTGCTGGACAACCGGTACAGCGAGAAGGCGGCGCTGCGGAACGCGCGCGCTCTGATCGCGGCGAGGGTGGACCTTGCCATCGAGTTCCAGACCTATGAAAAGGCCGCACCGATGGTATCGTCGCTATTCGGTGCGGAGGGAATTCCCCTGATCGCCGTCGAGATTCCGCATCCCGGCGCGACATACTTTGGCGTCGACAACTACCGGGCGGGCATGCTCGCCGGATCGACGCTCGCCAGGTGGTGCAAGCAGCGCTGGAATGGCGATGTGGACGAGGTACTTCTGCTGGAACTCGGCATCGCGGGGACGTTGCCCCACCTGCGGCTGTCCGGTGCGGAAGCGGTGCTGCGGGCGTCGCTCGTCCCGGGTGGCCGGTTCCGCTATATCGAGACGCGCGGCGAGTTTGGAAAGGCGCAGGAGGCGGTTCGGAAGCATCTCAGGGACAACAAACGGCACCGGACACTCATCGTGGGAGTCAACGACCCGGCGGTGCTGGGCGCGTTGCGAGCGTTTGAGGAAGCCGGGCGAGCGGAATGGTGCGCGGCGGTCGGCATGGGCGCCATTCCGGATGCGTGCGACGAACTGCGGCGGCCGGCTACGCGGCTGGTCGGGTCCGTCGCGTTCTTCCCGGAGCGCTACGGCGAGGACCTGATCCGTCTGGCCATCGATATCCTGCAAGGCAAACCCGCGCCGCCGGCTGTCTACGCGCAGCACCGCCTGGTCACGGCACAGAACGTGGAGCAGTACTATCCGGCAGCGATTGCGCGGTCCGGGCAGAGCGGAGAGAATTCATGACCGTTCGACAGGTCTTAGCCCTTCCTCTTCCATGATCGCATTGAACAGTTCGCGGTGAGCTTTCGGAAAGACCAGGACGGCCGGCTGCAGGGGCGTGTTCCGTTCGGTCAAGCGCTCGAATGGGCGCACGGCTGCGCTGGTCCTCTTGCAATAACCGGCGCCGCGCTTACCGCGAACCTCGATCCCAAGAATGGTTTCCCTGGTCATGAACAGCGCGTGGCCGTGGAGCTGCTCGGACTCCCATTTGAGACGATTTGTCTTGAGGTTCTTCGCGCACTCGCGTGTTGCCGTGTAGAGATGCTGGTCGCCTTCTTCAGGCGCGGGGGAGCGTAAAGAAGAAACTCGCGCCCAGGCCGGGCTCCGATTCCACCCAAATCCGTCCGCCAAATTGTTCCACAACTCGCTCACAGATGGCTAGCCCCATTCCGGTTCCCGAATACTGACTTTGCGTGTGTAACCGGCGGAACAGCCCGAAGATATAGCGGTGATACTGAGGGTCGATTCCAATGCCGCTGTCCCGCACGCAAAATGTCACTTCCGTGTCGCCGGCAGTGGCCGACACAAAGATGCGCGGCGCCTCGCCGGCGGTCTGATACTTGAGGGCGTTAGCCAACAGGTTCTGAAAGACCTGACCGAGCGGTGCAGCCCGGGCGAGAACGTCGGGAAGTTCACCGACGTCGACGATCGCGTGGCATTCCCGAATCTGCGGTTCCAGATCCTGCAACACTGCTTGGAGCACGGTCTGAGGATGGATCGCTTGGAGCGGGCGTCCGCTTTCATGCCCGGCGCGGGTGTACTCGATCAGATCATGAAGCAGGTTCTGCATCCGATGCGACCCTTCGATGGCGTAACCTATGAATTCCCGCGCCGCCGGATCAAGATGCGGGCCGTAGCGGCTTTCGAGCAATTTCACATAGGAAGACACCATCCGCAGCGGCTCCCGCAAATCATGCGACGCGGAATAGGCAAACTGGTTCAGATTTTCATTTGCCCGGGTTAAGGCCTGGTTGGTCTCGCGCAGGGCGCGAACGGTATTCTCCAGTTCGCGCGTACGGTCGCGAACCCGCTGTTCCAGTTCCGCATTCAAAGCGCGAACCCGGTCTTCGGCGTCCTTGCGAACCAGAATCTCCTGGGCCAGTTTGCCGTTAGCTGTCTTCAGTTGGCTCGGGCTGGGTAGTTCGAGGACGCCCGGAATCTGGCGGTATAACAGGATCGCGGTAGGGAGTGAGGCGAGCGCCGTAAGCGCCTTGATCACGCCCTCCAGCCGGTAGGTGCCGTGCCACAGCGTCCAGATCGACATCAGGTGCGTCGTTCCGCAAGTCAGGATGAAAAGTCCAAACAACAGGAACATCCACTGGAATTCCAGGTCTTTGCGCTTCTTCACCAGGTAGACCAGTCCGAAGGGAATCAGGTAGTAGGAGAATGCCGTAACGGCGTCCGAAGAAACGTGTAGCCAGACGATCTCAGGCCGCCAGAAATAGCAGTGCCCATGGGGCATAAAATCGGATTGAAACAAGCGCCGGAAAAACTCAACCATCAGACCCCTCCCAGACAGTACCGAATCGAACCAACCCAGTGGCCCGTGGCAGTAATGCTTCACTCCACTATACGCCGCCACACCCGCGGCCACCGGCAACTGCGTTGCGCCATCCGGCTCCGCTGTTTCTTAACAACTCGACCTTGTCCCGCGGGGTGAGGATTCGATGGGAGGTTTTCCGTCGTTTGGCGGCTCACCGGGGCTCAGCCCCTTAATGATCCACGTTCACTCCGCTACATTGACCTTCACTTTCCGCGGTTTTCTGAAACGCCGAACGGGGCCGTTTGCGCATCCGGCTGGGGGTGAGTTAGCATAAGTAGAAGACTTTTCACGAGGATTGGAAAGAGAGTAGATGGCAAACCATTTTTCTGCGCTGAAGCGGGTTCGGCAGACCGAGCGGCGCACCGTAGTAAATCGCGCCCGCCGATCTCGTCTGCGGCACCAGATTCGCGCAATGCGGCGCCTGCTCGACCAGAAGGATACGGCAGCGGCTCAGGCAGCGGTTCCGGCGACATTTTCGGTGGTGGATCGCGCGGCAAAGTGGGGCATTATCAAGCAGAATACGGCGGCTCGCTACAAGAGCCGGCTGGTGCTCCGGTTAAAGGGACTGACCGGGACAGCCGCCGCTTAACGGTGGTCATCAAGCCGGAACCTCGTGTTTCCGGTGCTATCCTTCAGCCTTTCCTGAAGTCAACGAGAAGATTAAGTTCTCCATCACAATGCGGTCATCCGGCCGCGCATCCCGAAACCCGACGTCTGCGTCGTAGGTTGCACGAATCGCCCTGGCTAGCTGCCGCGAATTGAACTTCGATGCGGTGGCGGCAACCTGTTCGGCGCGGGCGCGAAACATCGGTGGTCCTCCCCCGCGTGAGAAGTGGTTCTGAATCTGATGGGCATCCCGCAGGCCGGCCTCCTTCGCCATCAGGGCAAAGCGGAGCTGGCCCTCCAGAAAACTAAGCGCCAACGGCAGGTACTCCCCTTCCCGCACCAGGTTCTCCAGCGTTTCCAGAGCCGCGGTGCGGTCCTTGCGTCCTAGCGCCTCCACCAGGTTGAAAATGTTGCTGACGCGGGCGTCGGGAATCAGCAGCATCAGGTCATTGGCGGTGATAGGCCGGCCGCCGGTGTCGAACAGCCGCAACTTCTCAATCTCCACCGCGATTCTGGCAGCCTCATTATCGAGCGACTCAACCAGTAGTTCCAGTTCCGCGCCGCCGATAGAGAGCCCCGCCTGCGCGCTGAGTTCGCGCGCCAGGCGCATCGCCTCGCCATGGTCGAACGGACGAAATTCCACCTGCGCGGTAACGGGCGCGAAGAACTTCAGCAAACGGTCAAGCTTCGATTTGCCATCGCGGTCAAACGTCACCCCCGGCGCGTCGAAGACGATCACCGTACCGGGCATCGGGTTCTTCATATAGGCTGCCAGGTTGTGAGCCGGCGACAGCCCACCTTCGTCGTCTTCACTGTCCGCGGCAGAACTTCGTCCCCGAGGCAGCACGGCATCGGCATTGGCTACCCAGATCAGCCGCTCCCGGGTAAACAACGAGAGTGAGCGGGCATCGTCGAGCACCTGGGCCAGAGTGACTTCATCCAGGTCGGCGCGAGTAACACCCTCGATTCTCTCTTCGGCCGGCAATACCTTGGCGATGAGAGCCTGCCGGCACTGATCGCGGCCATAGGATTCCGGCCCCAGGAACAAATAGGCCGTCGCCGGCGCCTGCTTCTTTAACTGGTTGAGCAACTGGCCGGGTGTCACCTAAAAGTTCTCCAGAATGGCGCTGACCACCGAGCGGGCGACATCGCGGCTCATACGCGCCAGCGCCACGTCGCTCTCCTCGAAATACGCCCGGGCATCACCGCTGATTTCATAGCGCTCCCGGACCTCCATGGAAGGCCGTTCAAACAATGCCTTACCGTTGCGGTCACGCAACACCAACTGAAGCGTGACCATCAACTGAACCGCGCTGGCGCGCCCCCCAATGGCGTCGTACACGGTCGGGATAGCCGAGTAGCTGATCACCGATCCTTGCAACACGGCATCGGCCGCTTTCGCATCCGGCGTGATGCTGTAGCGCGTCCTCAGGATAAACTCCTTCGAGATCGCTTCCGGCAGAGAGTCGGTCAGGCGATAACGGATCGTGTTGTTGGAGAACGCGGGAACGGCAATGGTGTGAATGGATTTTGGCAGCAGATCGGCGTGCCCCGACATGTGATACCCACAACCGGCGGTCAGGCTCAGCGCCACCAGCGCGGGTCCGAACAGTCTCACGCCACGCTCCCGCCGGAAAGACTCAGTTCCGCGCGGGCCGCCATGGCGGCATTGTCGGCCGTGATCCGTAGATTGTCCGCCGCCACCCAGAACCAGACTGCCTGCCGGTTGTTCGGATCGGCGTCGATGGCGCCCACGGTCAGCCCGCTCTGTCCGGCAACCCCGGCGTTCGACGGCGCCTCCACATCCGGCCCGCGCACCTCGATGAACGGCGTGTCGAGCAGATTGGCCAAAGCCTCCACCGGCGGCGCCTCTTCGAACTCCACCCAAACCGAAAACGTGTAGCCGTGGAAAACGGGAGCCTGAATCAGCCGCAAGGCCGGCAGAGGCACTCCGGCAAGCGGCCCAAGCAAGCTGGCCAGATGCCGTTCCAGCCGGCCCTGAATACTCTGTATGGATTCGGGCGCCTCGGCGCCGTAACGCGCCACCAGGTTAAAGCTCACCTGTGTATCGTAGATCTCTTTCGGGAGGGTCTTGAACGAGAGCAGGTTCACGGTCTGGCGTTGCAGTTCGTCAATTCCCGGCTGCCCCCGCTCGCTGGCCGGTTCAAACACCTGAACGACCGAACGGCGAATCGCCGACAATTGCCGCAGATGCTTGTACAGCAGCGTCAGCGCGGTAGCCGCCGGGTGGGCGATCACGTGAATCGTTCCCGGCAGCCAGAGTGCGGGCGCCGCCTCCACCAATGGCGAACGCAACCGGGCCATAGCGCGGTCTTCCAGCGAACCGGTGCAATCAATGACGGTGGGCGGGTGCTCCAGATCCGCAATCAACTCCATCGCCCTGCGGCAGGTGTGGGGGCCCCCGGCCAGAATTGCCACGCCCGCGCCGGCCAGCGCCTCCTGTTCGAGCGGGCTGATGAAACCAGCCTCTTCGTCCTCCGCGGTGAGGATACCAACTCCCTCTTCCAGCGTGCCAATAAGCCGAATCCCGGCCTGGCGTAGACCGCTGCCGAGCACGTCGCGAAGTTCGCGGCCGAGCAGCGTCTCCCCCCCAACAATCGCAATCAATGGTTTTGTCATACTGCCTCCGCAGGACGATGGCGGCGCAAAAGGCGCCGTAGCGAACCGCCGATCCGGATGACGATGCCGCTGCCGACGTAGGCGACCGCCATCCCCAGCAACACCGGCCGGGAGTAGTTCAGAACCAGGTAGATGATCGCGGCTACCAGGATGAACGACAGGGGGGACCGGGGTCGCATGAGATTCAAGTCTTTGAAACTGCGGTAGCGCCAGGTGCTGACCATCAAAAATCCGACAATGGCGATCAGGGTCATCCACAGGATGGCGAAGGGCCAGTTGACGATCGGGGCGGAATTGGCCGCAAAGACCACCGCCGCCAATAGAGAGGCCGCGGCCGGAATGGGCAGGCCGACGAAGTACTTCCGATCGGGGCGGCCCGGATTCTTCGGTATTGGATTGGTCTGCACGTTGAACCGTGACAGCCGCGCGGCGCCGCAAACCAGGTACATGAAGGCAGCAAAGTAACCGGTGTTCTGCAACTGCTCCCGAAACGATGGTTCGATACCGGCGCCGATGAACTGCACTCCCCAGGTGTAGGCCAGCACCGCCGGCGCGATGCCGAAGGTGATCACATCGGCCAGCGAATCGAGTTCCCGCCCGAAATCGCTGACGGTGTTGGTAATGCGGGCAATACGGCCGTCCAGGCCATCCAGTACCATGGCGATGCCGATCATCTTCGCCGCCACCTCGAAATGGGAATTCCAGCCAAAGTCCTGTAAGGTAGCTGCGAGTAGCGCGCCTTTGACGGACTGAAGTATCGAAACGAATCCGAGAAAGATGTTTCCCGCAGTAAAAAAGGTGGGCAAAACGTACGCGGCGCGCCGTGGACGCCGGTTGGCGGAGCGGGGATCGATGAAACGCTCGGAGAGCCGTAGGCGCGGCATGGGGTTTCTCATGAGCAGTTGGAAGAGTCACCGCGGCGGCGGGCGATGATGCTCGCTCCACCCGCCACGCGATCGCCGGGCTTTACCGTGATCTGCCATTCGGGGCCGAAGGTAACATCGGTACGCGAGCCGAACTTGATCAGGCCGACGCGCTCGCCGATGGCCACATGGTCGCCCGGCTTCTTCGTACACACGATGCGGCGGGCAATCAGACCGGCAATCTGTTTGAACACCACCCGGGTATCGCGGCCATCCACGGTAATGGTGTTTTGTTCGTTCGAGGCGGATGCGGCTTCCTTGCTGGCGACGAGAAATTTACCTGGAGAGTACTTCACCTCGGTCACCGTGCCGGCGACCGGAGAGCGGTTGACGTGCACATCAAAGACGTTAAGAAAAATACTGATTCGCGTGAGCGCGGGAGATTCCGCAACGATTGCAACCACCTTGCCATCGGCCGGTGAAACCGCTACCGGTCCTTCCGGGATCACACGTTCCGGATCGCGGAAAAAATACAGGCAAAAGGCAGCCAGCAGGTACAGCGGGATTCCGAGCGCCGGGTGCAAAAAAAAGGATACAATCCCGCCTCCAGCCACAAAAGCCAAGGCGTAGTAGATACCGTCGCGAACCATTTGCTACCTGTATTATGCATTGTCTCACGCCGGAAACCAGCCCCGGCCGCTTCATCGGCGGTGGAGTAAGCACGGCGGCGCCCGCCGCCGGGGCCAACGGGACCATTCCGTAGCGAGCCATAAGACTCACCCGACGTGATCGCACTATACCCCGGTGGCCGTTTGCTCCCGGATGGGCGCTTGTTCCATACTCGGCAGAAGGCGAACCGGTCATGCTTGGAAAACTCTTCTCCTGCTTCCTGCTTGCGTCGATGCTCTTTGGCGGCGCGGCGTATCAACCTAACTGGCAATCTATCGATTCACGCCCGGTCCCCAAGTGGTTTACCGATGCCAAGTTCGGTATCTTCATTCACTGGGGAGTGTATTCGGTCCCCGCCTACGCGCCGGTGATTCCCGGACGGCTGGCATACGCCGAGTGGTACTGGCACGCCATCACCGAGGGCCGGAAGCCGGGCGCCAATCCGGTGGAGACTGGCTCATGGGACTACCATCAGCGGGTCTATGGAGCCGATTTCCCTTACCACAACTTCGCGCCATGGTATCGCGCCCAATTGTTCGACCCCGCCCACTGGGCCGATGTTTTTCAACGCTCCGGAGCGCGCTACGTGGTCCAGACCTCGAAACATCATGAGGGCTTCGCCATGTGGCCCAGCGCCGAAGCCTCCCGAACCTGGGGACGCCCGTGGAACGCGGTGGAGATTGGCCCCAAGCGAGACCTGCTGGGGGATCTCGCCGCCGCCGTGCGGGCCAAGGGATTGGAGATGGGAATCTACTACTCGCTGTATGAGTGGTACAACCCGCTGTGGCTGACCGATAAGCCGCGTTACGTGCGCGAGCACATGACTCCGCAATTCAAAGACGTAGTGACACGCTACAGTCCCAGCATCATCTTTGCCGACGGCGAGTGGGACTTGCCCTCCTCCGAATGGCACAGCCCGGAACTGCTGGCCTGGCTGTTCAACGACTCGCCGGTGAAGGACCGGGTGGTGATTAATGACCGTTGGGGCAAGGAGACACGCCACAAGCACGGCGGCTATTGGACCACCGAGTATACGCCCGGTATGACCGCAACCACGCATCCCTGGGAGGAAAGCCGCGGCATGGGCTTTTCCTATGGTTATAACCGGGCCGAACGGTTCGATAACTATCGCTCCGGCCGCGATCTGGTGATTCTGCTGGTGGATCTGGTAAGCCGCGGCGGCAACTTGCTGCTGGACATCGGGCCGGCTGCCGATGGCACCATTCCGGTGATCATGGAAGAGCGGCTCATTCAAATCGGCGACTGGCTGAAGGTGAACGGCGAAGCAATCTACGAGACGCACCCCTGGACCGCGGCGCGGCAGTGGAGCGCGGGCGAGGTGCCCCAGATCGACTACAATGCGCGCTTCAACTCCCAGTACGAAGTTACGAAACTGGTGGCCAAACCGGCTCCCGGCAAGGCCGCGATCGAAGCCTTTTACACGGCAAAGGATTCGAATGTATACGCGATTCTTCCCCGTTGGCCGGGGCGCTTCTTCACCCTGAAACAGGTGGACCCGGCGGGTGTGAAGTCCATATCGCTGCTGGGCTCCGGCAAACCCCTGCCGTTCTCCGTTGAAGGAAAGACGATTCGTGTGACCTTGTTGGACCTGCCGGAGCAGTTGCTGGCGCAGCCGGCCTGGGTGCTGAAAGTGTCTCACTGAGGCCCTGCCACCTCATTCCGAGACCTTGCGAAAGCTGATTGAATAGGACGTATGAATCGTCTTTGCGTTGCCTTTGCCGGGGTACTGCTGCTTGGTTCCGGCCTGTTGGTGCGGGCGGCGGACAGCCCGTTTGCCACCGTCAGCCGCCGGGTGTTCGCTGATCTTCTCAAGGTGCCACTGGAGCCGCCCGCGGTTTCCGCCGTGGTACGGAGTACCAGGGAAGAAGAAGGTCTGGTCATCGAGGACATTACCTGGAAGTCGCTGGAAGGAGACCAGGTAGAGGCATACCTGGTGCGTCCGGCCCGGGTGGCCAAGCCGCTGCCGGCGATTGTCTGCCTGCACGGCAGTTCCACCAATCGTGAACCGGGCATCGCCGCCAAGTATGAGTACGGCGAATGGACGCCGCGCTCCGGCAAGGCCCGCAAAATGACCACGCTCTACGGCTGGGCGCGTGAACTGACACGGCAAGGCTACATTACGATATCGATCACGCAGCGCGGACTCGACACACGGGAGCCGGAGACCGAGCCGCTCGATAAGATTCTGCTGGTGCATGGCCGCAACGTGATGGGCACCATCATCGAGGAGATTCGCCAGTCGGTCACCTACCTCCAACAGCGTCCCGAGGTCGAGCGGGAGCACATTGGAATGACGGGCATCTCCTTTGGCGGCATCACCAGCTTTTACACCTGGCTGGTGGATGATCGTGTCGCCGCCGCGGCGCCTATCTGCGGTGGCGTGGGGTCGATCGAGGAGTTCATCAAGCACGGATCCATTGGCTATCACGGCATCTACTGGTGGATACCGGGAATGCTCACCAAGGGCGATCAGGGCGATTTTGCAGCCGCCATGGCTCCGCGCCCGCTGATGCTGTGGGCGCCCACCGAGGATGTGGGAATGCCGAACCAGGGTGTGGACCGGTTCCTGCAAGTCGTGGCGCCCGCCTACAAACAGGCCGGCGCGGCCGACCACCTGGTGGTACACCGCCCTCCGGCCAGGCATGCCCTGACCAAAGAATCGGTGTCCGCGGCCAAGACCTTTTTTGACCGGTTCCTGTATAACAGGTGAATAATTCACCTCATAGCGCCGGCTATTGTTTGTGATGGAATGAAATCCGGCAAGGAGAACCCGAATGCAGTCACAGAAGCACTCAGCGTTGTTATCCCGCCGGAATTTTGTGGTAACCACCGGCGCCACGCTCGCCGCCGCAAGCAGCGGGGCCGCGTCCCAAAGCTCGAAACGGCTGCGCCTGGCGCTGGTGGGCACCGGGATGCGCGGTACGCTCACCTGGGGAATCCCGGTAGCGAAAAACTATAGCGACGTGGTGGAGTTTGTCGGGCTCTGTGACATCAACTCGAAACGGGTGAAGATGTCGCGGGAAATGATCGGCGTCAACGTGCCGGTGTTCACCGATTTCGACGAGATGGTGAAGACGACCCGGCCCGATGCCGTGATGATTACTACCATCTGTGCCACCCACTACCGTTACATCGTGCGGTCGCTCGAACTGGGCGTACATCCAATCACGGAAAAGGCCATGTGTACCGACGAACAGCAGTGCCAGGCCATTCTCGATGCGCAACGGCGTAGCGGCAGGAACGTCACGGTCACCTTCAACGCCCGCCACGGCGTGGAAGACAAGAAGGTGAAACAGTTGCTGATGGAGAGGGCCGTCGGTGATGTAATCGCCGTCGATTTTCATGAGTACCTGAACACCTCGCACGGCGCCGATTACTTCCGGCGCTGGCACCGGCTGAAGGAGAACTCCGGCACGCTGCTGGTTCACAAAGCGTGCCATCACTTCGATCAGGCTAACTGGTGGCTCGAGTCGGACCCGGTGGAAGTCTCGGCCTGGGGCCAGTTGAAGTACTACGGCCACAACAATTCCTTCCGCGGCACACACTGCCGCGCCTGTCCCTACCGGAAGCAATGCAAGCTCTACTATGACGTCACGAAGAACCCGCAGTTTGTGAAGCTGTACGTCGATTGCGAATCGGAAGACGGCTACCTGCGCGATGGCTGCGTATGGGCGGAAAGCACCAACATCTACGATTCGATGTCGGTGCGGGTGCGCTACCGGAACGGCGTCATTCTCACCTACACCGCCAACACCTATCAGCCCTACGAAGGACAATCCATCTCGTTCATGGGAAACAAGGGGCGGCTCGATTATCAGACCTTCGGCGGAGGTGGGCACAAAGTGAGCGAAGTGCGGCTGACGCGCACCTTCGGCAAGTCGGAGATCGTGCCGATGACCGAACAGGCACGCGCCGGCGAACATGGCGGCGCCGATGCCGGCATCCGCGACCTGGTGTTCCGTAACCTGCCCAACCCGGACCCGCTCAGCCTGCGCGCCGGCATGCGCGCCGGGGCGCTCAGCAGCTTAATCGGTATCGCGGCCTATCGAAGCATCGAACAAAACGGCCGGCTGGTCAGGATCAACGACCTGGTGAAGCTGTAGGGCCATTCGGGCGGATTTCGCCCGGCGCTGCTAGTCTGAGATGACGGCACCCGCCGCAGGGGGAGCGTGCACTTGAGCCGGAAATCGCCCGCCGGGCCACCTGACCACCTGGATGATCCGCACCTTTATGTGAATCGCGAACTCGGCCTGCTGGCTTTTCAATGGCGGGTTCTCGAGGAGGCGCGCGATAGTGACAACCCGCTGCTTGAGCGGGTCAGGTTTCTTTCCATCGTCGGATCAAATCTCGACGAGTTCTTCATGGTGCGGGTAGCGGGTTTACGGGCTCAGATGGACGCCGGGATTTTGGAATTCGGCCCGGACCGCATGAGCCCAAGCGCTCAATTGACGGCCATCCGGCGCGAGGTGAAGCGGCTCCAGGACGCCGCCTCCACCTGCTTTGAGACGGAACTGAAGCCACTGCTCGCAGCCGAAGGAATCCGGATTCTGTCCTGGTCCGAACTGACGGCGCACCAGACCGCGGCCGCCAGGCGCCATTTCTCAGAAATCATCTTTCCCGTGCTCACGCCGCTCGCCTTTGACCTTGGGCGTCCGTTTCCACACATCTCTAATCTGAGCCTGAATCTGGCTGTCTCCATCCGCGACCAGGAGGGCGTGGAACATTTCGCCCGGGTCAAAATTCCCCACTCGCTGCCCGCCCTCGTACCGCTGGCTCACCCCCGCAAACCCGCGGCCAAGCGCGGCGCGCGTCCAAAACCGGAGACGTTTGTCTGGCTGGAAGATGTCATCGCCGCCAACCTGGGCGCTCTGTTTCCCGGCATGGAGGTGGTGGAGGCTCATCCGTTCCACGTCATTCGCGACGCCGACATCGCCATTAAGGAACTGGAAGCCGAAGACCTGCTTGAAACCATGGAGGAGGGTGTCCGCCAACGCAAGTTCGGTAGCGTGGTGCGGCTGGAAGTCAACCGGCAGATGCCCAGGAGTATTCTGAACATCCTGATGCAGAACCTGGAGGTGGACTCGAGCGAGGTCTTCCGTGGTAATGGTTTGCTGGGCATGAGCCGCGTGGAGGCGATTGCGGCGATGGACCGCCCCGAGCTGAAGTACCGCCCTTTCACGCCTGCTCATCCGCCCGAATTTCGCTCGCCGGTGGATGAGGACCTGTTCACCGTCATCCGCCGGCGCGATGTTCTGCTGCATCACCCGTTCCAGTCCTTCCAGCCGGTGGTGGATTTCCTCCGGAAAGCCGCGCACGATCCCGATGTGCTTGCCATCAAGGTGGTACTGTACCGCGTGGGGCGGAATTCGCCGGTAGTGGAGGCGCTGCTCGATGCGGTGGAGGAGGGCAAGCAGGTCGCTGTACTGATGGAACTGAAGGCCCGGTTCGACGAGGAGAGTAACATCGAGTGGGCCAAGACGTTGGAAAGCGCCGGGTGCCACGTCGTCTATGGTCTGGTTGGACTGAAGATCCATGCCAAGGCGGCGATCGTTTTCCGCCGCGAGGGTGAACGCATCCAGCCCTATGTCCACCTGGCCACCGGCAATTACAACGTGGTTACGGCGCATCTTTACACCGATCTGGGGATGTTCACCTCCAACGCCACACTGGCGGCCGACACCAGCCATCTGTTCAACTTTCTTACCGGATACTCGGCCAAGCGCGACTACGCCAAGCTGCTGGTGGCGCCGGCCAATCTGCGGGAACGGTTTGAGGCGCTGGTTCGCAGGGAGATTGCGCTCCACAAACGGGAAGGCGGCGGCCACCTCATATTCAAGATGAACGCCCTGGTGGATCCTGGCATTATCCGGCTGCTTTATCAAGCCTCCCAGGCGGGAGTACGGATCGATCTGCTGGTTCGCGGTATATGCTGCCTGCGTCCGGGCATCAAAGGTGTCAGCGAGACAATCCGCGTCACCAGCATCGTCGGCCGTTTTCTGGAGCACAGCCGCATCTTCTGGTTCCGCAACGGTGGCGAGCAGGAGGTCTATCTGGGTAGCGCCGACATGATGCCGCGCAATCTGAACCAGCGTGTGGAACTGCTCTTTCCGGTCGAGGATCCGGAGTTAAAAAAGAGGATCCGCGGAACGATTCTCGAAGCATACCTGGCCGACACCGTGAAAGCGCGGGTGATGGCGGCCGACGGCAGCTATAAGCGGCTCCGTAAGGCAGGCGCCTCCAAAGGCCGCAACAGCCAGGAGGCGCTGCAGGAGAATCCCTAGGCGCCGGCGCCCGATATGCAACAATATTCAGCAGTGGTATCCGGAAATGATGCCCCTTTTCAGACGTGACAGCCGCTAGCCAACGCCGGGGCGGTTGCGCGCGAACCGAATTCATCCCGGCCTTCTGGCGGATGAACCCACGTTTCGCCGTGCTGTCAGGCGCCCCTCTCGTTCTTTACCGATTCATGCCGCGCGAGCGTACCGGCCCGAGGGAGCGCCGGCGCCTATGATGTCCCCCGGCGTATACGTGAGAACCCGGCGCTACGGCCTGGCGTTCGTTGCGGTGATGCTGGTTCTCTCCGGGAGTCTCGCCTTTGAGCCGCTCTTCGGTGCCGGCGATTCGGGGCTTCTCCTCTTGCTCGCCGTAGCCGTGACGGCTCGGTTGGCCGGCCGCGGACCGGCGCTGTTGGCTACCGGCCTGGCCGCCGCCGGCGCCTGGATGTTTTTCACCGAGCCGCGGTACTCCATTCATCTTCTGGGACAACGGGACGCCGGCAATCTCCTGCTGCTGGTGATCACGGGTATCACCGTCAGCCTGCTCGGCGCGGCCGGAATGGGAGCCGGCAGCGTGGCAGACTTTGCCGGACGGGTGTTTCCGTCACGCGACCGGGTCGCTCGCTTTCGCCGTATCGGCCTGATGGCCTGCCTGCTGTCTCTGCTGCTGGCGATGAGCTTTACCCTGGCCAGGGACATGGAACAGGAACGCGAGCTGCGGACCTGGGCTTCCCGCCTCTTCGAGGTTCTCGAAAGATGCCGGCGTCTGACGCGCTCATACGAGGCCGCGAACACCACCGTGCGTGACTATCTGCTAACCGGCAACCCGGCCGACGAGAGACGTTATGCCGCCGCGGTCTCCGCCGGCGAGCGGCATCTCGAATCCCTGCTCCATTTCACCACCGGCGATCTCCTGCAACAGTCGACGCTGGAACAGCTTAGCCGGCTGGCCGCCGCCAGCATCATCGAATCGAATTCGGTGATCAGCCTGGCGCATGAAGGCCGGCGGCGGGAGGCGCTTCAACTGTTAACCGGCGATGCTCGGAATCGAACGATGAGCGAATTGCGCGGCGCTCTCGACGCCGTACAGCGGGAAGAACGCCATCGGCTCGCGCAGCGCGCCGCTAGTTCCCGGGTACAGGGCTTACGGATGCGATGGGTGTTGGGGTTGGGGAGCGGCTCTCTGCTGCTGTTGCTGTTTGTCGCCGGCGCAATCATCGAGCGTGACATCGCCGAGCGGGAAGCCACCCGGCGCGCACTTCACGAGAATGAAGAACGGCTGCGCATCGCGCTGGCCGGAGCCAATGCCGGCGCCTGGGAGTGGGATCTCGCAACCGGAAGACTCGTATGGTCCGACGAGCTTTGGCGTCTCTATGGTCTGACGCCCGGCTCCCAACCCACCTATGCCGGCTGGTTGCAGGTGGTTCATCCCGGAGATCGCGCCCGCGTGGAAGACGAGCTATCGAAAGCGCTGGGCAGCAGCCGGGAGTTTCATCTGGAACACCGGGTGGTGGACCCCGGCGGCACCGTGCGCTGGGTAATGGCACGCGGCCAACCGGAGCACGACGAGGATGGCATAGTGCGCCATTATCTGGGTATCGCGCTCGATATCAGTGAGCGCAAACGCACCGAGCAGGCTGTTCGTGAAAGCGAGGCCCGGCTTGCCTTCGTACTCCAGGCCAGCCGCATCGGGCACTGGGAATTCTCTCTCTCGTCACACAAAACTCACCGTTCACTCGAACATGCTCAGATCTTCGGCTATTCCGATATCCCGCCGGACTGGGCTCTCGAAGACTTCCTGAGCCATGTTGTACCCGAAGACCGGGACACGGTGGCCAGCATAATTCGGGCATCGATGGATTGCGGGGCGAACATGAATTTCGAGTGCCGCATCCGGCGCGCCGATGGCGCGATACGGTGGGTCTGGGTTTGTGGGCAGATGCGTTCCAACGCTGACGGCTCTGACACGCGCCTGGGCGGAATCATTCAGGACATCACCGAGCGCAAGCTCGCCGAGACGCGGATCCAGCAATTGAATGCCGAACTGGAGCAGAAGGTCCAACAGCGGACGGCCGAACTGCAAGCTGCCAACAAGGAGTTGGAAGCTTTCGCTTACTCGGTGTCGCATGATCTGCGGGCGCCGCTGCGCGGCATCGACGGCTGGAGCCTCGCGCTGCTGGAGGACTACGGCTCCGGATTGGACCAGCGCGCGCACGAGTATTTGTCGCGAGTACGGGCAGAAACACAGAGACTCGGCAGGCTGATTGATGACCTGTTACAACTTTCCCGAATAACGCGCGGCCAGATGCAGCGCACGGTGGTCGATCTTTCGGCGCTCGCCGAAGGCGTCGCCCAACGGTTGCTGGAGAGTAATGCGACCAGGCAGATCGAATTTTCAATCTCCCCGGGACTGACCGCGGCGGGAGACGCCCGGCTGCTGGAAATCGCGCTGACGAACCTGCTGGGCAACGCCGTCAAGTTCACCACGCCGCGAGACCAAGCGCGAATTGAGTTTGATCAGACGATTTCCGGCGGCGAGACGGTGTTCTGCGTCCGGGACAATGGTGTCGGCTTCGATATGGCTTATGCGCGGACCCTGTTTGGGGCCTTCCAGCGGCTGCACCGCGCATCCGATTTTCCCGGCACCGGAATCGGCCTGGCAACCGTGTCGCGCATCATTCGCCGCCACGGCGGGCGCATTTGGGCCGAAGCCGGACCCGATCAGGGAGCGGCCTTCTTCTTCACCGCCGCACCCAGGAACCGAGTGGATAGCAATGAGTGAACCCAAGTCAATATTGTTGGTGGAAGATAACCCGAGCGACGTCGAACTCACCCGGCGCGCTCTTCGCAAAGCGCACATCGCCAATCCTCTGGTGGTGGCCGAAGACGGCAAGGAAGCGCTCGACTACCTGTGGGGAATCGGCGCCCATGCCGGGCGTGACGTCTCCGATCTGCCGGCGCTAATGTTGCTCGATCTGAAACTACCCAGAATCTCCGGCCTGGAGGTTCTGCGGCAGGCGCGCGCGGACCCGCGAACCCGGCGCCTGCCGGTTGTCGTCCTGACCACCTCGCGCGAGGATCAGGACATCGGTGCCGGCTACGACTTGGGGAGCAATAGCTACATCGTCAAGCCCGTTGATTTTAAGCAGTTTGCCGGCGCCATTGCACAGTTGGGCCTGTACTGGCTGCTGCTCAATGAAGCGCCGCCCCAGGTGCAGCCGCTGGGTGGCGATTAGGGGAGCCGGTTTTCCGCGCCCGTGCGATAATTCGAGTATGTTACCCAGGCTGACGGGACTGTTCGTTGTGCTTCTGTTCGCCTTGCCCCTGGCCGCCGAGACACCAATGACGCGGATCAAGGTGGAAGTTCTGACCCTGGAAGATAAGCCGATTGACCGGGCCGCGGTGGTGGTGCGGTTTGTAGAAGGCCGTAGTGTCACCAAGCTCGGAAAGAAGATCATGACGCACTGGGAGTTGCGCACCAATCAGGACGGCGTAGCGAAGATTCCCCAGTTGCCGCAGGGGAAAATCCGGGTTCAGGTCATCGCCAAGGGATATCAGACCTTTGGCAAAGAGTTTGAGGTCAACGAGGAGGAGAAGACTCTCGTGGTCAAGCTGAATCCTCCCCAGCCGCAGTACTCGGCGCACGAAGACTGAGCTTACGGCGCTTCAACCGGCCTGTGCGATCGCGTCGATCTCCACTCGAACGTCTCTCGGCAGGCGGGACACTTCAACTGTCGAGCGCGCCGGCGGCTCGACGCTGAAGTAGCGCGCGTAGACCTCGTTCATCTTCGCAAACTCGTTCATATCGGCCAGAAAGACGGTGGTCTTTACCACTGAGGCCAACGAAGCGCCGGCTTTGTCAAGCACCGCGCGCAGGTTGTCCAGCACCTGTTCGGTCTGGCGGGCGATGTCGCCCTCCACGACCTGGCCGCTCGACGGATCGAGCGGAATCTGTCCGCTCAAGTAGACCATTCCGTTCGAGATGACGGCCTGGGAATAAGGGCCAATGGCGCGGGGCGCGCCTTCGCTAGCGACTGTCGTTCTCATTCTTCCTATTGAACTACGGCTCGCCGCGGCCGGGCATCCGGAGGGTACCGGCAAGGCTGGCGGCGGTTGGTATATTCTCCCGGGTGAGGAACGAATCCAACTCCCTGCCGACCCGCTCCACCGAGCCCGGATCCCAGAACGACGCCGTTCCCACTTCCACCGCGGTGGCGCCGGCAATCAGAAACTCGGCGGCATCCTCGCCAGTGGCGATGCCGCCCAGTCCGACGACTGGAATCTTGACAGCCTGCGCGGCTTCGTAAACCATCCGCAGCGCGATGGGCTTGATCGCCGGTCCCGAAAGCCCGCCGAAGCCGGCGCCGATGCGTGGTTTCCGCGTTCGGGCATCGATGGCCAGCCCAATGAAGGTGTTCACCAGCGAGACGGCGTCTGCGCCGGCCTCCTCGGCGGCGCGCGCCAGCGGTTCAATGCGGGCAACGTTAGGGGAAAGTTTCACCAGGATCGGACGGCGGGCGATTAACCGTATGCGCCCGGTGAGTCCCGCCAGTAGCGCCGGGTCACTGGAGAAATAAATGCCTCCTTGGCTGGTGTTGGGGCAGGAAACGTTCAGTTCGTAGCCGGCCAGCCCGGCATGGTCTTCCAATACGCGAATGGTTTCGCAGTAGTCTTCCGGCGTGTGGCCGAACACGTTGGCGAAAACCGCCGTCGGAAGCCTCTGCAACTCGGGTAGTTTGTCCCGCACAAACGCCTTCACCCCGATGTTTTGGAGCCCAACCGAGTTCATCATTCCCGAGGCGGTCTCCCACAGCCGCGGCGGCGGATTGCCGCTGATCGGCTCCCGTGATAAGCCCTTTACGATGATTCCGCCAATGCGGGTGAAGTCCACCAGGGAACGGAATTCGACGCCGTAGGCAAAAGTTCCCGAGGCGGCTAAAACCGGAGTGTTGAGTGGAACGCCACACAAACAGGTGCGCAGCCGGGCGGGGTTCATGGCTCCGTCCCCAAGTCTAGCAGACCCCGCCTACCGGACCGGTCTGGCTTCAGAGCCGGCCGCGACCTCGGACGACGGACTGGCGCGCTTTGTTTTCACGACTACCGCCTATCGCGAGCGATGGGCGCCTTGACTTCCGTGATCTGGTTATTTTAGTGTAAGCATTCGACTTCCCCTCGTTCGAGGCGGCTGGCAGCGGGATGGGGCACGTCGGCGCGAGCTGGTATGGCGGATCCTTACAGCGATCAAACGACGACTGTTTACACCGCGTTCGATTCAACCTTGGATAGCGTGGACCGGGCCGAGGATCTGGCTTTGGAGGCTGCCGCCGGTTTCGGATTGAGTGAGGACGATGTCCAGCGTATCGGCATGGCGGTGCGCGAGGCGATGGTAAACGCGGTGGTCCACGGTAACGGCTACAGCCACGACCGGACGGTTCATTTCTTTCTGTCGCAGACACCGGCGGCGCTGCGGGTGGTGATTCGTGATGAGGGCGAAGGTTTCGATTTCGATTCGATCCCCGATCCGACCGCGGACGAGAATCTGCTGCAACAGTCCGGCCGGGGGTTTCTGCTGATGAGAACCTTTGTAGACGAGTGCCATATTCGGCACGGCACTCCACGGGGAACCGAAGTCGAGTTGGTCAAATACCGGAGTGGCGGTGGTACTCTATGAATTCTCTTCGAGGAGGAATGCAATCGTGAGCGTGAAACTGAACGTTCGCCAGGTTGGCGGCGTAACCGTGATGGATGCGCAGGGCCGGATTACTCTGGGGGAGGGTTCGAGCACCTTCCGCGAGAAAGTCCGCGAACTCTCCGCGCAGGGCAGCAAGAAGCTGCTCCTCAATCTGAGCGAGGTTACCTATATCGATAGTTCCGGTATCGGTGAACTGGTATCGGCATTTACTAACGTCACCAACCACGGCGGGCAACTGAAGCTGGTGGGATTGACCAAGCGCGTCCAGGACTTGCTGCAAATCACCAAGCTGTACACCGTGTTTGAGGTGTTCGAGGATGAAGCCGCGGCAGTCCGCAGCTTTGCGTGAGCGGATTCTGAAAATCCGGTCTTGTGCCCGTTTAGCGTAAGATCCGGTGAGAAGACTGGTTAGCCGGAACAACATCTCTTCGTGAGCAAGATCCTCGATGGAGGAGTCTTACCCGGCTCCTCTCCTTCCGATGGCCGAGACGGAGGCCGCCCGCCGGAGCACGGCGCGGGACCGGCAAAGCTCTTGATTGCCGACTCGCTGGCACTGGTATGTGACGGACTGGCAAGCATCTGCCTCGCCTCGGGAGATATCGAGATCGTGGCCCGCTGCTACGATGGCCTGGAGGCATGGCAGTCGATCAGCCGGTTGAAACCTTCGCTCGCACTGCTTGATCTCACCCTCCCCCGCCTGTTCGCCGGGGAGATTATCCGGCGCTGCCGCACGGCGCTGTTATCAACGCGCTGCCTGATCGTTGCGCCACGCTCGGACCGCAAAGCAGTGGTCGAGGCGCTCCGCGCCGGCGCCTGCGCCTACGTTCTCAAGTCCGATCCCGGTACCCATCTGGTCGATGCCATCCGGCAGGTGCTCGCCGGGGGAGTCTATGTCTCTCCTTCGGTGCCCATCCAAAGCCTGTTCATTCCCAAGAAGCGGCCGGCGGCCCACGACGATCCGATCGAATCGCTGAGTACGCGGGAACATCAGGTCTTCACGCTTCTGGTGGCCGGATACCGCGCCAAAGAGATTGCCGCAACACTCGATCTGAGTCCCAAGACCGTTGATACCTACCGCTCGAACTTGATGCGCAAGCTGGATATTCGCGATGTTGCAAGCCTGGTAAAGTTCGCCGTCCAGCGTAATTTGACGGAGGCTTCGGTCTAGCTTCCGGTACGAAAAACCCTGATCAGAAACCAATGCTGGCGCCGCCATCCACCGGCAGTACCACGCCGGTGACGAACTGCGCAGCGGGAGAACTCAAATAAACTGCCGCCCAGCCGATGTCGTCCGGGCTGCCGAAGCGCTTCATCGGTGTGCGGGACAGGATGCGTTGCTTTCGCTCTTCGTCGCCGCGCAGCGCTTTCTCCAACATTTCAGATTGAATCCATCCCGGGGCGATGGCGTTCACCCGCACGCCGTTTCCGGAAAGCTCGGCCGCCAGGGAGCGGACAATTCCCAGGTAGGCGGACTTGGCGGCTGAGTAAGCAACGACGTAAGGGAGGCCGAAAATCGAGGCCATCGATGCGGTGAATAGAATCGTTCCCTCGCCGCGCTGCGTCATGGGTGGGATCAGACGCCGGGTGAGGCCGAACGCGGCCACCACGTGGGTGCGCAGCACCGCCTCGAATTCACTCTCGGTGGTCTCGGCAGCGGGCTTTTTCAAATGGATTCCCGCGTTGTTCACCAGGATCGAGATCCCGCCCGGCTCGCTTTCGGCCTGTTCCACCATGCGCTCCACGGCTTGAAAGTCGGTCACATCACAGACGCTGTAACGCGCGTTCGCGCCTAACTCCGTCACCGCATCGCGCAGCGGCGCCTCCCGCCGCCCCACCAGGCGCACCTTGGCTCCAGCTTGCACAAAACACCGGGCAATTCCCAAACCGAGACCGGTGCCGCCTCCGGTGATCAAGGCAGTCTTCCCCTCCAGGCGAAATACGTCCATCCACCCCTCCGATTCGATTGTTCCCAGGCCGCTCAGCCTGCTCCTACCAGAAGATCACATTCAACAGGAGAAAAGCCGCTCCGACGATGGCGGCCCAGAACCAGGGGCGCTGGTAAAGCCGCAAGCCGGGCTTGTTCGGGATCACGGTGAGTCCGTAAACCAGTCCGTGCAACTCGGCTTCGGCTTTCGGACGCGTGGCCAGGCTTACAGCTACAGTCACCAGTACGCAGACGATCCAGCTCCAAAGCGCCCTGTACATGTTCTCCGCCATATCCTTGGCGTAGGGCGAAAGCGCGACATAGCGCAGCGCCGCCGGGTCTAACTGCACCCAGATCCACATCCCGATGGAGGAAACCGTTCCCGCCAGCAGGCCCCAGAATCCGCCGGCCGGGGTGGCCCTCTTCCACAGCATTCCCAGGATGACGGTGCCAAACAGCGGCGCGATGAAAAAGCTGAACAACGCTTGCACGTAGTCCATAATGCTGAGGAAGTGCATTACCAGGTAGGCCGTTGCGATGCTCACCAGCACGCCCAGCACGGTGCACCACCGGCCCATGCTCACATAATGCTCGTCGCGCGCGTTGGGCCGCATCAGCGCCCGGTAGATGTCGTAGGTCCAGACGGTGGCAAAGGCGCTGACGTTGCCCGCCATGCCGGACATGAAGCCGGCGATCAGCGCGGTGATCCCCAGCCCCAGCAGACCCGGGCCGCAGTAACGCGCCAGCATCAGCGGTAGTACTTCGTTGTAGCTGTGGCCGCCCGAAGCCAACGCCGCCGCTTCCCCGGTGAGGGGGAACGGAAGAACCGCCAGTGCCAGCAATCCCGGCAGAATGACGATGAACGGGACCATCATCTTGAAGCCGGCGCCGATCACCGGAGCCATTTTGGCCGCCCGCAGGTCCTTGGCCGTCAGCACACGCTGCACCACCAGAAAATCCGTCGTCCAGTAGCCGAACGAGATGACGAACCCCAGCCCCAGTACGATGCCGGTCCAGTGGATGCCCATCGGATTATCGGAAAACGAGCCCAGTGTGCGCCACAGGTGCGTGTAGTCACGCCCGGGGAAGTTCTGTGCGATGCGCTGAGACATGGCGTGCCAGCCGCCGGCCTCGATCAGGCCCAACACCGGAATCAGCAGCGCGCCCAGCCAGATGAGCATGAATTGCAGCACTTCGTTAAAGATGGCCGAGCGCAGCCCGCCTAATGCCACATACACCGCCACCGTCAGCGAGGAAACCCAGATGCTGAAGTTGATATCCCAGCCGAGCACCACCTTCATCACCAGCGCCATCGAGTACATGTTGATGCCGCTCATCAGCACCGTCATCAAACCGAAACTGACGGCCGACAACGCCCTGGCCGGTTCACCGAAACGCAGCTTCAGGTAGCCCGGCACCGAGTGTGTCTTCGAAATGTAGTAGAACGGCATCATCACCAGCGCCAGGAAAAGCATCGCCGGAATTGCGCCGATCCAATACCAGTGCGCGGCCAGAATTCCGTACTGATAGGAGGCCGCCGCCCAGCCCATCAATTCGAGCGAACCGAGGTTGGCCGAGAGAAAGCTCAACCCCGCAATCCAGGCCGTCATCTCGCGGCCCGCCAGAAAGAAGTCGTCTCCCGTTCTAGTCTGGCGTTTCAGATAAAGCCCGATGCCAAGCACCGTGGCGAAATAGAGAACAATGATCGCGATGTCCACCGGTCTGAGCGAGAGCAGGCGCGGGGAAACAACCGCAAACAGCACAGCGGGCCGGGTTGTAAGAAACATTGGCGTGTTAACAGTCTATTCGACTCGGAGTCACGGTAAGGTAGCGTGAATTGGGGTTCTCCGCATCCGATAAGGTACTTTCTGCCGCCGCGCCGTGACGAATTTTCCGGGTCCGGCTGTTTTCTTATGAATTGAAAAAACTTAGCAGACCGGAGAGGGGATTGCACGGATATCCGGCGGAGGTAACAACAGGCGTATGGCTACAATCAAAACGCCGGGATCGACGATCGATGCAAAGACTCAGGGAGGTTCGCACCATGTCCTGTCCTGCAGCGCAGTTACCGGTTTCCGGGTGCGCGACAGCCAGGGAGACGATCTGGGAACGATCAAAGAGATCATGATCGACATGGAGCAAGGGAGAGTTGCCTATGCTGTGCTGTCGTTCGGAGCAATGCTTGGGGTGACGGACAAACTATTCGCCGTGCCGTGGAGCGCTCTCAAGATGAACCAGTCGACGCATGAGTTTATGCTCCACGCCGACCGCCGCAGGCTCGAATCGGCTCCCAGTTTCGACAAGAACCACTGGCCGGACATGCTCGATAAGGCATGGTGCCAGCAGGTCTACAGCTACTATGGAGCCACGCCCTACTGGCAGGCCGGCGCTGAAAAGATCCAGCACGGCGGCGGCCACAACTAAAGGCCGAGAAAATTCTCCAATTTGTCTACTTCGCGCTCGGCGGCATCGAGGCTTCGCCTCGCGGCCGCCGGGTCGCCTGCCTTCACGGCTCCTTCAGCCTGGTCCATTTGGTATTCCATTCTCGATTGTGACGCCGTAATATCTCCCCGCAAGCCCAGGCCCTGTGCCTGTTGACTGCGCTGCAGATTGGACAGGGAGGTGCGTACCGCATTGACACGGGAGGCCAGCGTCATCAATCGCTCCTGTTGCGCCGCCACTGCCTGCAATCGGGCGGTATCGACCACCGGCGCGGGAGGAGCGGGCGGCCGTTGAGCTAACGGTTGCGCCGGCTCGGCCAGCGCCGGGACACGTTGAACCGGGGGCAAGGCCCGTGTCGTCACAGGGGTGTGCGTTACCCGTCCGGGAATCGGGACGGGTTTTGTAATTGCCGCCGCAGCGGATGGAGCGGGCGCCCGAATCACCCCCGGTTGCTCCACCGCGGATCCTGCCGGCGGCGCGGCGGACTGCGGTGCGGATTCAGAAACCGTAGCCGGTGCCGCCTCCGGCGCAGGCGCCACCTGAGCCGGAGGGGAAACTCCGGCTCCGCTGGTGTCAGCCGAAGTACGGAACAGTTTCGGTCCTTCCAGCGCGGCGACTCCCAACACGGCCAGTGTGAGTACGCAGCCCAGGGCGATGTAAAGTCCTCGCCGGCCGCCGGTCGCTGGCGTCACGGCAGCGCCGCTCGGCGGCGGCGTGAACGGCGTAGCCCGCGGAGGAGCCATCGCGGCCGGTTGCGCCGTGGCGCCCGATAGCGTGCGCCGGACGCCATCCACCGCCGCTTTGAATGCATCCGCGGACTGGAAGCGCTGCGCCGGGTCCTTGGCGATCGACATCATGATGATCTCGTTCAGCACAT
This sequence comes from Bryobacterales bacterium, assembly GCA_020854055.1. GTDB lineage: Bacteria > Acidobacteriota > Terriglobia > Bryobacterales > Bryobacteraceae > JADZGD01. Next base: position 75,322 of record JADZGD010000120.1, read on the forward strand.
CCGGCAGCCGCGGGTCCAGTTGGATGGGCGGCACGGCCTGCTGCTGAAGGTGGGCCGCCATGATCGAGTAGTCGCTGTCGCCCTGGAACGGCCGCCGTCCGGTAACCATCTCGTATAACGAAACCCCCAGCGAGTACAGATCCGAACGGGCGTCCAGGTTAGCTCCCTGAATCTGTTCCGGCGACATGTAGTAGAGCGAGCCCACGGTCCGTCCGGTCTGGGTCAGCTTCTTCTCCTGGGTCATCCGCGCAATGCCGAAGTCCATCAACTTCACCACGCCGCCCTGGGCGACCATCATGTTGGCCGGTTTGATATCACGGTGGATGACTCCATGGCTGTGCGCGTAGGAGAGCGCCGACAGTACCTGTGAAATGCAGTCCAGCGCGAAGTCGATGGGCAGCGGCCCATTCTGCATCCCGTCCTCGATCGAACGGCCCTCGACGAACTCCATCACCATCAACAGTTGGTTGTCGATACGCAGCGCCGTGTGCAGCGCGGCGATATTGGGGTGCTCCAGGCTCGCCTGTACCTTGATCTCCCGCATAAAGCGGTCGGCCAGTTCCGGATCGCTTTGAAGGTTGGGAAGCAGAACCTTCATCGCCTCCACGCGTTCGGAAATCGTGTTGCGGACCTTGTAGACCTTTCCCATGCCGCCGGCGCCAAGAATGGCAACGACCTGGTAGTCTCCGATTCTCTCGCCCACTTCCAGAGCCATATCGTCTCTCCCGGAATTCAGCAGACGTTCTTGCTAATTGCGAACGACGTCGCCCACTTTGGCCGGTTGGGCGCCAGAGTATGTCGCTACCGAGGAAGCCGCATCGACTTCGGTCACCGTGGCCGAGCCGAGATCGGTTTCAATGCGGCGTATTACCTTTCCGGTTGCCGGATCGCGGATCTCGCGGCCGGCGCGCTTCACCTGGAGCTTGTCTCCCACCTTCAGGCCGGCCTTCGATCCAACGTTCAGAATCAGCGTGCCGCCGGTCGCATCGGCAATCAGTCCTTCGATCTTCACTTCATGAACCGGCAGCTTGGATGCGCTGGCTTCCAGTTGCTGGCTCAATCCGGTTACCGCCTGATTGACCGCTTCACCCAGGATCGTGTCGCCGAAGTTCTTACTGGTCATGTCGTAGGCGCCGCCGCCACCAGCGCCCGACGCGCCGCCTGCGCCAAGTAGCGACGTGCCGGATCGTGATGATTCGCCCTTTCCGTCACCTACCGCCAGGATTTCTCCGGTATCGACGCTCACCATGCGGGCGCTAATGCCCACCACCGCCTTGGCGTGACGCCTGCCAAGACCCCCAAGACCGTACTTGCTCCCAAAACCGCCGAATCCCCCGCCGCCTAAACTGGTCGTCTTGTCATCGCGGCCAAACTGGGTGATGCTGCCGATGATGATCGCGTCCACACCCAGGAGGCGCCCGATTTTAGCCGCCGAATTGGCGTCCGCGCGGTCGCTGTTGGAGAAGTTCTGTTCGGCCAGGATCTTGCTAATTGCCTTACGCTCGATGACCGAATACTGTCCATCGCGCACCAAACGGTCAACAATCAGATCCGCAATCCCTTTGCCGACATCAACATTGGTCTGGAAGATCTGCGAGACGGCACTCGATACTGTCGCATAGTCGAAGTCCAGCACAGCAACCCTTTTCTTCTGCTGCGCCATGACAGTTGAACAGACCACGGCACACAATCCGGCCATAACCGCAAACCGCTTCATCCTTTGCCTCCTCTCTCGAATCTTTGCTACAGTATAGCCATTTGCTGATACTGCCACCGTTGCAGGCTCGCCCCGATTCGCCGCCGGCTCAGCCGGCCTCGGCGAAATTCCCTTTTCGAGCCGCGGTACGAATTGGGGATGGACAGCGTCCCTCTCCCCTATTACACTAATGCAAATGCCCACCGTATTGAAGGAAATTAAACAGAACAGCTAGATGATTCCACACAGAAACTATCCTCCGCGCCGGCCCAGGGTCAGGGAGAACGTGAATGAGGCCATCCGGGTCCGCGAAGTACGAGCGGTGTTTCCGGACGGATCCGTCGAGATCATGCCAACCATGGCGGCGGTCCGGCGGGCGCAGGAACTGGGTCTCGACCTGATTCTGATCGCCCCAACCGCGGAGCCTCCCGTGGCCAAGGCCATGGACTACGGCCAGTGGCAATACGAGAACAAGAAGAAGCAGCACGAGGCCAAGAAGAAGCAACACGTGATTCAGGTGAAGGAACTGAAGTTCCGCCCCAACACCGACGATCACGATTACCACTTCAAGAAGAACCACGCGATCCGCTTTCTTCAGGAAGGAAACCGCGTGAAGGCGGTGGTGCAGTTCCGCGGACGCGAGATCGCGCACGTCGATCTCGGCAAAAAGCTCCTGCTGCGCTTCGCCGGGGACTTATCGCAATACGGACAGGTGGAGGGCCAGCCGCGGCTGGAAGGCCGCAACGCCCATGTGATCATCAGCCCGGCCAAGGCCGTGGTGGCTGCCAAGGAAAAGAAACCTGGAGAACGGAAGCCACCCCCGTCCGGTCAAGCGGGGATTCCGCCGCAAAATACGCCGGTGAACTGATCAGCGCCGCGAACCTAATAGAACAGATACTTCCGCCACTGATCGTCACTCTTGCCGAGCAGCCGCATCAGGTGCCGGCTGGTGTGCAGGCTGTAGGGCTTTGGCGCCTTATGCAACTTCATGCCTGCCTCCTCCGGCGTCCGGTTTCCCTTGCGGTTGTTGCATGGGTGGCAACAGGCGACCAGATTTTCCCAGCTTGTCTCACCTGCCCGTGAGCGCGGGACCACATGATCCAATGTCAGTTCGGCGGCCGGCAGAACCTTGGCGCAATATTGGCAGGTGTAGCGATCGCGCATCATGATGTTTTTGCGCGAGAGGGCGCGGGACTGGTGAGGAATTCGCCGGTATTCCAGCAACCGGATCACCGACGGCAGCTTGATCATCGCCCGGGAGGAATGTACGGCGTGGGCCGAATGTTCTTCCGTCGAAGCTACCCCTTTCATTACCAGAACCAGCGCACGCCGGGCCGCGCAGATATTGATTGGCTCGTAACTGGCATTCAGTACAAGCACCGGCCTGTGTAAGCGATCCAGACTGATCATGAACCAACTCCCGAAAAAGTGGGATTCACAATGGAAAAACCGGCCGGCCGCCGGTCTACCCGGGCCAGCGCGATGACGGCTACCTGCTTTGCCCCGTGGCGCTTCAGCACGCGGGCGCAGGCGGCCGCGGTGGCGCCGGTGGTCAATACATCGTCCACCAGCAACACCCGCTTTTGCCGGATGGCTGCTTCGTCCCGAACCTGAAAGGCTCCCGACACGTTATTACGCCGCGCGGTATTGCTCAAACCGGCCTGTACGCCGGTTGCGCGGCGCCGTCTCAGCGCCCGCGCCACCGGAATCGACGTCCGCCGCGCCAGTTCCCTCCCCAGCAGGTCGGATTGGTTGAAACCGCGCTGCCAGCGCCGCCGCCAGTGCAAAGGGACCGGCACGATCACGTCGAATCCGCGCCCGAAGGGTAACGCCAGCGCCAGCCTCGCCCCCAGCGGGCGGCTGAGCGTGTGGATTCCGGAATACTTGAACAGGTGAATCAGCTTGCGCAGCGAGCCTTCATAGGAGCCGAAACAGTACGCTGCGTCGAATCCGTTCAGCCCGCGCCGGCACAATCCGCACAGCCCCTGTTCATCCAGTGGACTTGAATTCAGAAAAGGGGTGCCACAGGCGGCACAAAAATACTCGGCCATGAACGGGCGGCAGGATTCCAGGCAGGTGCGGCACACCGGAAAACGTTGGATTTCAGTGAGCGGCCGGTCGCAGATGCGGCAATTGTCGGCGAACAGGAGTGAAAAGGCAGAAGCGGGGATCCGGCGGAAAACCGTGGAGAGCGTCGCGACCGTTCGTGTTCGCCAGCTACAAGGGAAGATCCACCTCCCACTAAAATCCGATTATACACCCTGCCGGCGTGGAAGGCGGCCGGCGAATGACCGTGCTAACGTCAAGTAGTTGAAGGAGAACAATCGACACCACATGAGCGACTCGTTGACGGCCGTGGTTCTGGATGGTTATACGTTGAATCCCGGTGACCTTTCCTGGGACGGTTTGCACCAACTCACGCCGGCCATCATACACGATCGAACTCCCGCCGGCGCGATTGTCGAACGCGCCCGCGGCGCCGCGGTTCTATTCACGAATAAGACGCCGCTCTCCGGCGGCACTCTGCGTCAACTTCCGGACCTCCGCTACATCGGCGTGCTGGCAACCGGCTACAACATCGTCGATGTGGCAGCGGCCCGGCAGCAGGGTATCGTGGTGACGAATATCCCCACCTACGGCACGGCCTCGGTCGCACAGTTCGCCTTTGCGCTACTGCTCGAACTTTGTCACAACGCCGGGCGCCACTCGAGCGAAGTCCGCGCCGGCGCCTGGAGCCGCAGCGCCGACTGGTGTTTCTCACTCACACCGCAGGTGGAGCTGTCCGGGCTTACCATGGGTATCTGTGGCTTCGGCCGCATTGGACGCCAGGTTGGGCGGATCGCCGATGCCATGGGCATGCGGGTGATTGCCAACGACGTCAACCCGCGGAATCCACCGGATTATGACGGGTTCGATTGGGTGGCGCTCGACGAGTTGCTCGGCGAATCCGACGTGGTCAGCCTGCATTCACCTCTTTTTCCGGAGACGCTGGGAATGATCAATCGCGACCGGTTGCGCCTGATGAAGAAGACGGCATTTCTCATCAATACTTCGCGCGGCCCGCTGGTGCGCGAGCAGGATCTGGCCGATGCGCTCGCGGCCGGGGAAATCGCCGGCGCGGGACTCGACGTGCTGAACGTGGAGCCGCCGGTTGAGGGCAGTCCGCTATTCACGGCGCCCAACTGCATCATTACGCCGCACATGGCCTGGTCTACCAAGGCGGCGCGGGCGCGCCTGCTCGGTCTGGCTCTCGATAATTTGCGGGCGTTCCTCGCCGGAGCGCCTAAGAACACGGTATAGCGGCATCTACTCGTCCATGTTCGATCAACCAGCGCACGGCTTCCTGCACCGCCGCCAGGGATCGAAACTTTGGTTGGTAGCCCAATATGCGCCGGGCCTTCTCGATGCTGCAATTCGGTGAGTGCGCAATGTGATCCCAGGTCTGATCCGCATCCTCAGGCGTCACGGTCTGCTTCCATTCCTCCCAGGGCAGGAATCGCAGCCGCGCGGGCTGGCCGAACCACTCTGCCATCGCTTCGGCGTAGCCTCGTAGCGTGAGCGCCGTTGGGGAGACCACGTGAAACGCCTCACCGATTGCCGCTTCTCTATTGCCAAGCGCCGCCAAAAACGCCTGCGCAACATCGGCGGCATGCACGTGGTGCAGGGTCTCCATGCCCAGGTTGGGTAGAGCCAGCGTCTCGCCATGGGCCAGGCGGGCGAAAACGGAGGGATTGAAGTGGCCGGCGGGATTCACCGGCGCCCATCCGGGGCCCACAATGTGTCCCGGATGCAGGATGGTGACCGGAAAGCCGTCCTGCCGAGCCTCGGCCAGCAGCAGCGCTTCGATTGCGGCTTTCTGAATGCCATATTCACCAAACGGGTTCCGCGGCGCGGACTCCTCGGTCGGCACTTCCCGGCTCGGTCCGTGAACCCAGATGGTTCCGCAGTGCAGCAGGTGCCCTACCCGGCCCTTCAAGGCATCCGCCAACAGGCGGGCGCTCGCGGGCGCGTAGCAGATCATGTCAACCACGGCGTCGGGTTGCAGTCCCGCCACGCGCCGGCCAAACGTACCCTGCCGGTCTTCGGCCTCGCGGTCTGCCACCACCGTTTCCACATCGTCCCAGGCCGGGTGCTCGAAGTAGGGCTTGCGCATTGCGCGGCTAACAAGAGTCACCCTGTGTCCGGCCTCTATCAGTTCCGGCACCAGGTATGAGCCGACGTGTCCGCTACCGCCAATCACCACCACCCGCATGCATTCCAGTATGATGAATTGCGAATGCGCCTGACTATTCCCGGATTGCTGATCACCGCGCTGCTGCTGATGGGGCAGGAACCCGGCGCGGTACGCGAGGACCCGGCCATGCAGCCGGTCACCGATCAGCCGGGACTCCCTCGCGTACTGCTGATCGGCGATTCCATCTCCATCGGTTACACACTGCCGGTGCGCAAGTTGCTTCAAGGGCGGGCCAACCTGCACCGCATCCCCGCTAATGGAGGCCCCACCACCACGGGAGTGGCGGAACTGGACGCATGGCTGGGAGCGGGCCACTGGGATGTGATCCACTTCAACTTCGGCCTGCACGACCTCAAATTCATGGAGGATGGCCGGCGGCAGGTTTCACTGGCCGACTACCAGGCCAATCTCGAAAAGATTGTCAGCCGTCTGGAAAAGACCGGCGCCAAGCTGATATTTGCCACCACCACGCCCGTGCCGGTAGCCGATAATCTACGGCCGAAACGTCTTGCCGAAGATGTCCCCGCGTACAACAGGGCGGCGCTGAGGGTGATGGGCGAGCACGGCATTGCGGTGGATGATTTGTACGGTTTTGCACTGCCCCGCCTGGACCAGATTCAGCGGCCGGCCAATGTGCATTACACCGCCGAGGGGTACGAAGCCCTTGCGCGGCAGGTGGCCGAAAGTATCGAGAGCGTGTTAAAGCCCCGCCAGTGATCCGCCGGTACGGACCGAACGGGCGGCTCAGTTCGTCATCTTGGCCGCGGGCCGCGGCTTGCCGGAGTTGAACATCGCCAGCGCCAGTACCGGGAAGTATTGCCGGTAAAGGTGGTAGGTCATGTAAAAGACCTGCGGGAAGCCGGTGCCGGTAGCGTAGGCTTCTTTCCAGGTGCCGTCGGATTGTTGAGTTTCCAGCAGGAAGTTCAGACCTCGTACTGCCGCCTGTGAGCCACGATCGCCGGCCGCGTGCAATCCGAGCAACGCCCAGGCGGTCTGCGAAGCCGTGCTCGGACCGTTGACGTAGTGGTCCACAATGTAGCTGTCGCAGCTCTCGCCCCAGCCTCCGTCGGCATTCTGCACGGAGCGAAGCCAGGCTACCGCCTTTTGTACCGCCGCCGGGACGCTGGCGCCGGCAGCCTTGAGTCCGCGCAGCGCCAGGAATGTCCCGTAGACGTAGTTGACGCCCCAGCGCCCGTACCAGCTTCCGTTTTCCTCCTGGGAGTCGAGCAGATACCGCGCGCCTTTGCGGATTGCCGGATGCGATGGCGGCAGTCCGTGCCGCACCAGCGCCTCGATCACCCGCCCGGTGATGTCGGGGCAGGTGGGATCGAGCATCGCGTTGTGGTCGGCAAACGGCACTTTGTTCAGGATGGCCCAGTTGTTATCGACATCGAACGCCGCCCAGCCGCCGTCGCCCGATTGCATGTTCAGCAACCAGTTCATGGCCCGGCGTACGGAGTTTTCGTGCGCCGCCTTGCTGGAACCCTCCGCATGGAGCAGCGCGAGCAGCACCATCGCCGTATCGTCGATGTCCGGGTAAAACTCGTTGGCAAACTCGAAAGCCCAACCGGATGGCTCCAGGTCGGGCCGCTTTACGGCCCAGTCTCCCTTGCGGCGAACCTCCTTGCTGATCAGCCAGTCAACTCCTTTGGCCGTCGCCTGGGGATCGGCCAGCCCCATCTCCCCCAGAGCGAAGATGGCGATCGCCGTATCCCACACCGGCGACAGGGCCGGCTGAAAGTAGAGGTCCGTTTCGGTCTCCGTCATCAGCCCGTCAAAGTGCTTCTGCGCTTCCAGCAGGTCGGGGTGATCGGACGGATATCCCAGCGCATCCAGGGCCATGATGAAGTACATCATCGCCGGGTAGATGGCACCCAGACCTTCCGAGTACCGGGTGCGGTCCATCATCCACCGCTCGGCCTCGCGGATGGCCGCTCCGCGAACGTTGCGCAGCCCGAATCGCTCCCAAATCTTGAACACTTTGTCCAGGCGGTGGAACCACTTGGCCAGTCCGTCCTTACCCGGAAGCGACGGCTTCTTTCCGGGCAGGAAAAGCTCCTCTACGGTGAAACCCTTCGGTACCGGACGCTGCCCGCCGCAGGCCTGCACCAAAGACAGCGGCACCACGATCGACCGTGTCCAGGAGGACATCTCGTACAGCACTCCGCCGGGAAGCAGAACCAGTTCCGGAGGCACCGTCGGAACATATTTGCGCGGGAACAGGCTAAACAGGCTGAGGTTGATCTTGGTGTAGCTGTTGGCGTTTTGCACGCCTCCCAACCGCAGGATGCGATCGCGCGCGCGCAACATCGGCTCGGAGTAGGGATCGATGCCTGCCAGCTTCAGCGCGGTGTAACACTTCACCGTGACGTTCAGGTCGGCCGCTCCGCCGGGGTAAAGGTGAAAACCACCATCCGCCATCTGGCGTTCGAGAATCGCCTTGGCTGCCTTGTCCACCCGGCTCCTGGTGGGGGGATTCCACATGGCCCCTTCGGGCCGGTGCAGCCAAAGCTGTAACAGAATGTAATCGGCTTCGAGCGAGGTATCGGCCGTCAGGTCTCCATGCCAGAAGCCCTCCGGCTTCTGCATCGACAACAGTGCGCCGGCGCCTAAACCCAGCGCCCGCTCAACGACGTCAGCGAGGGCTCTCGCTTCCGCTGTTTGTTGCGTGCGGATTCTCCGCAGGCTGCGCGGCCCGGCCGGCTCCACCCATTCCATTCCGCCCAAATTCGCTTAACCTCCCCGAACTTCTTAGTTTAGCGTCCTCAATGTTCCGAAGTCGGCTCCTTTTGAATCAACGATAGCCGGAGATTCTTGATAACGGCGGAAGCAGATACGGCCTGACGAACCGATATCTCGGCATATGCCGGAATATCGGCAGAATCTGACGACTCTACCCCTAGCAAATCAACAACTTCCGTTTGGAACTCCCTCTGCATTTCGATAGATCGCCATGCTCAGGATCACGCTCCATGACCAGCCCGAAGCACTGACTCTCCAGTTGGAAGGCCAACTGGCCGCGGCGTGGGTAGCCGAGTTGCGCCGGAGCTGGAAAACAACCGCCTCGGTTCGTGGCAACCGGCGGCTGATGGTCGATCTGACCAGCGTCACCTATGTGGATCAGGAGGGTACGCGGCTGCTTGAAACGCTTCATCGCCAAGGGGTGGAGTTCCTCTCCGCCGGACCGATGATGCGCGCTTTGGTCCACAAAATCACCGGTGGCAAACAGGGATACCAAGAAACCGGACATCCGGCGCCGCATCGCCGGCCCCGCCGGCAAGTACGTTCGTTTGCGTTCACCCTGTGCGCGCTGCTGCTGGCCGGGTTACCGCTGGCAGGCGAGCTCCGCCTTACGCTCAAGCAGGCAGCGGACCGCGAGCCGCGGCTCAACCTCCAGGCGCTGGTAGCTAAGCTCGAACTCGCTGATCGCGGAGAACAGTCCCGTATTGTCCGGTCCGCGCTACTGCCCCAGGCCGGCATGGATGTTTCCGCGGCCCATCGCTCTGAGTAAGACCACCCGGCGGCAGCAGGACTTGCGCAATCGCATTGGGTTTGCGGTGAAGGACGGCGTCGTTTCCTTGGGCGGGCCGGGATGGAGCAGCAGCTCTCCCGAAGGGCGTCAAGTTGCATGCTAAAGTGAAGCCGTGCCGGTTCTCCCCTACCAGCAATCGCAAGCCCTGCTGGAAGTTGCTGCCACCATCACTGCCCATCGCGATCTTCAGGATCTGTTCCGCGAACTGGCGCGCGGTCTGCACCATGTCGTGCAGTTCGATTACCTGCTGCTGATCCTGTACGAAGACCAGAGCAATCGCATGCGGCTGCACGTGCTGGAGACGGTCCGGCCTTTTCCGGCGCGTCTTCCGGAGCCGCTGGCGCCGCAGGAGAGTCCGGGAGGCGAAGCCTGGCTCACCCAGGCGCCCGTGCTGGTTCCCGATATGAAAGCCGAAAGCCGCTGGCCGGCGATTGTCGGGATGTTGCGCGCCAACGGCGTCAGTTCCAGTTGCTACCTGCCGCTGACGACGGCTCACCGGCGCTTGGGTTCACTCGGCTTCGGCAGTCAATCGTGGACCGTCTACACGCCAGAAGACGTCGAGTTTATGCAGCACGTGGCTCGCCTGGTGGCGGTAGCGGTCGATAATGCGCTCAACGGAGAGCGGGTGCGATGCTACCAACGGCAGTTACAGCACGAACGCGACCGGCTGAAAGCGCTGCTGGATACCACTAATGCCCTGAACTCCAATCTGGAGGGGCGGGAGATATCCGCCACCATTACCGAAGCCGTGCGCTCCATTGTTCACCATGACTACACGGCCCTTTCCCTGTTGACCCCGAATGGGAAGCAGCTGGAGTTCTACGCGCTCGATTTCATGCCGAAAAGACGCCAGGCTCCGCATCACGAGGCCTCCATTCCGTTTGAAGCGTCGCCGGCGAAGATCGCGCTCGATCAGGGCCGGCCCTACCACGTTGATCGTGCAAATGCCGGTCAGTTCGATCCGCAGATACGATCCATCTTCGAAACCGGGCGAATTGCCGAAGGCTGGGTCTTTCCGCTGATTACGCGCAACCGCAAGATCGGCGTGCTGAACGTGGGCTCCCGAAGCGCCGGTGGTATTTCCGGCGAGGACGTTCAGTTCCTCTCCCAGGTCGCCGGCCAGGTGGCAATTGCGCTCGATAACATGCTGGCTTTCCGCGAGATCGCCGAGTTGAAAGACCGGCTGGCCGAAGAAAAGCTGTATCTGGAAGATGAGATCCGGACTGAGCACAACTTCGGCGAGATGATCGGCGAAAGCCCCCGCTTCCGCCAGATTCTACGCCAGATTGAGACCGTGGCGCCAACCAATGCCAGCGTGCTGATCCTGGGTGAGACCGGAACGGGCAAAGAGCTGGTAGCCCGGGCGATCCACGAGTTGAGCGCCCGGCGCGGGCGAACGTTCGTGAAGCTGAACTGCTCGGCGATCCCCACCGGGCTGCTCGAAAGCGAGTTGTTCGGCCACGAACGTGGCGCGTTTACCGGAGCCATCTCCCAAAAGATCGGCCGCTTCGAACTGGCGCACCAAGGGACGCTGTTTCTGGACGAAATTGGCGACATTCCGATCGAACTGCAACCGAAGCTGTTGCGAGCCCTCCAGGAACAGGAGTTCGAGCGGTTGGGCAGCACTCGCACCATCTCGGTCGATGCCCGGGTGGTGGCGGCCACCAATCGCGACCTGGAGAAAATGATCGGCAGCGGTGAGTTCCGCAGCGACCTCTTCTATCGGCTGAATGTCTTCCCCGTTCGGATCCCGCCCTTGCGTGAGCGCCGGGGAGACATTCCGCTGCTGGTCCGCTATTTTACCGGGCGGCACGCGCGGCTGCTGAACCGGCGGATCGAGTCAATTGCCTCGGAAACCATGGAGGCGCTGGTTGGCTACGACTGGCCGGGAAATGTGCGGGAACTGGAGAACCTGCTGGAGCGGGCCGTCATCCTGACCCGGGGAGCGGTGCTGAGGATCCCTGCTTCCGAATTGCGGTACATGGCGGACAAAGCGGCGCCAGCGTCCACCGCGCCGGCCGTGACGCTCGAAGAAGCGCAGCGTGAGCACATTGTTCAGGTGCTTGAAGAAACCAATTGGGTGGTGGCCGGTCCCCATGGAGCGGCGGCCCGTTTGGGGCTGAAGCGTACGACGCTGCAGTCGAGAATGAAAAAGTTGGGCATCCGCCGCTAGCGGACTTTTTCGTCTTTTTCTACTTTGCCGTCGCGGATGTGGATGATGCGCCGCGCAAACATGGCGATGTCGTGCTCGTGGGTCACCAGAATGATGGTGTTGCCCTGGGAGTGAAGGCGGTCAAACAGGGCCATGATTTCGTTGCCGGTGGCCGTGTCCAGGTTTCCGGTTGGTTCGTCGGCCAGCAGAATCGAGGGGTCGTTCACCAGCGCCCGGGCGATCGCCACGCGCTGGCGCTGCCCGCCCGACAGCTCGTTCGGCTTGTGGTACATGCGCTTTTCCAGGTCCACCTGGCGCAGGGCGGCTCGCGCCCGTTCGGCGCGATCGTCGGCTGAGATACCGGCGTAGATTAACGGCAACTCCACGTTGTGCAGGGCCGTAGCGCGCGGAAGCAGATTAAACGTCTGGAAGACGAAGCCGATCTCCTTGTTCCGGATCCGCGCCAGTTCGTCGTCGTTCATGGCGCTGACCAGCCGGCCGTTGATGTAGTACTGGCCCCGGGTGGGAGTATCGAGGCACCCGATAAGGTTCATCAGTGTCGATTTGCCGGAGCCCGACGGGCCCATGATTGCGACGTACTCTCCCTTGTGGATCTCGATATCGCAGCCTGAAACGGCATTGATCTCCTGGTCGCCCATGATGTAGGTCTTCCAGAGATCGTAGGTGCGAATGATGATCCCCTGGCGCTTCAACTCTTCGCCGCGGTCGATGGCGTCGGCTACTGCGTGTGACATAGATCCTTATCCTTGCGCCTCGGTTCTGGCCGGGCTCTTATTGTCAATCTTAACCCTGGCATCGTTACGGAGCGTGCGGATAATCTTGTAGCTGCCGGTGATGATCTCATCACCATCCTTCAACCCTGACAGCACTTCGATGTCGGTTGCCCCGGTAATGCCGGTCTCCACCTTATGGAACACTGCCCTGCCGGCCTTGACAACGAAGACCCCCTGGACCTCCTCCTTGCGGGCCTTCTGTTGAGCGGGCGTCAATAAACCTGTCCTGGTACGTGAATTGTCTTGCTTCGCCTGGAGGTCGCCCTTCTGGCGTACCGTCAGCGCCTGGATGGGGATGGAGAGCGAATTCTTGCGGGTGGCGGTGGTGATCTTGGCGGTCGCCGACAGGCCAGGCCGGATCTCGTCGGGCGGATCATCGAGCGCCACCACCACTTTGAAGTCCTTTGCTTCCTGGCTGGATACCGCGCTCTGATTGGCGGCCAGGCCGGTGGAGCGAAGAATGGCGGTATTTCCAATCTCGATGACGTGGCCCCTGAAGGTCTTGCTGGGAATCGCGTCGATGGCGACCTCCGCCGCCTGGTCCAGTTTCACGTTGACGATATCGGTTTCGTCCACCTTCACCTCGGCCGTAATCAGCGACATGTCGGCAATTGTCATGATCAGGCTGGAGGGAGAGTTCTGGATTCCCGGCACTACCGTCTCACCCACCCGCACGGGCAGGTTGGAGACAATGCCGTCAATGGGGGCCACCGACTGGGTCCTCTCCAGCACATCGCTCGCCCGGCGTAACTGTGCCCGGTTCTGGGTAACCCTTCGCTGGGCGGCGTTCAGCGCGGCCGCCAGGCGCCGCCGGTCCGCGATCGACTGATTGAGTTGCGCCTTGGCCTGGTTCAGGCTGGCCACCGCGGAATCATAGCCGGCTTTGCGCGTGTCGTAGTCCTGCCTGGCGATCAGCTTCTCGGCGTAAAGCTGCTTGCCCCGGTCGAAATCGAGCCGTGTCCGTTCGACATCCGCGGCAGCCCGCTCCACCCCGGCCTTGGCCGTTGCAATGGCATCTTCGCCGGCATTGACCGAGGCCTCGGCAGCGGCCGAATCGGCTTCGGTCGAGGCTACCGCTGCCCGCATCGCGGCTACATCGGCTTCCGGTTGCACACTTTCCAGTTTGGCGAGCAGTTGGCCTTTACGAACATGATCGCCTTCCCGCACCAGAATCTCGGTAATACGCGAAGGTGAAACGGCATTAGTGCCGATATTGATATAATTACGCGGCTTAATCTCACCCGAGGCAGTCACGATGGAAGTAAGATCCTGCCTCACGGTCCGGCCGGTTTGCACTTCGACGATCCCTTGCATACTCATCCGAATGCTGGCAAACACTCCGCCTGCAATCAGCAGCACGCCGGAAATAATCAGTACGTTCTTCCACTTACGTTGCACAGACACCGCTCCCTTCCGAACAGACGACAGATCGCTATTGGAAGTTCACTGATTTCATCCTATCACGCGCAATTTTCGTTTCTCGCTCTACAGTATGTGTCTTAGGCCATAAATTGCAACAATTTAGGAATAATTCCCGATCCGGAAGGGCGTCTAGCGGCCGCCGCTCAGAACGCGTACGGAGGTAGGCGCGGTTCGCTCGCAGGCCATGGACGCAGTCATGCCCGATGCCAGCAGCGCGCAGGCGTTTTGTACCGCGGTTCGCTCTGCCTCCTCCAGCGTGGCGCCAGAGGCCGTGCGGCACTCCGTGCGTCCTCCAAACGTGATACACACTTCGACCCGTTTCCGGTTTTCACCCATTGTCAGCGAGAGCAGAATGCCCAAAAATACGATGATTCCGGCAACCGCCAGCAGAGTCTTTTTCATCGGTTAAACGGTGGCCGCCTCTTCGAAAAAGTTCCCCATACGGCGGAATTTTTCGTAGCGCTGGTCGATCAGTTGCTGCGGTCCGAGGCTGGACAGCCCGGCGAGAGAGGAGATCAGGGTGGCTTTCATGTACGCAGCCGCCTGGTCATAGTCGGTGTGCGCGCCTTCACCGGGCTCCTCGATGATTCTGTCGATCAGGCCGAAATGAAGCAGCGCCGGAGCGTCCAGTTTCAGCGCAGCCGCCGCCTGCTCGGCTTTGCTGGCGTCCCGGTAAATGATGGCGGCGCAACTTTCCGGCGAGATCACGCTATAGACGCTGTTCTTCAGCATGAACACCTGGTTGCCCACACCGAGCGCCAGCGCTCCTCCGCTGCCGCCCTCCCCGATCACGACGGCGATAATCGGGACCCCGAAGCGCGCCATCTCTCTCAAGCTGATCGCGATCGCTTCGGCCTGTCCGCGCTCCTCGGCGTCGATGCCCGGGTAAGCGCCCGGGGTATCGAGCAGGGTGATGATGGGCCGGTTGAACTTCACCGCCATTCGCATGATGCGCAGCGCCTTGCGGTAACCCTCAGGCTTGGGCATGCCGAAGTTTCTAAAAACGTTCTGCTTTGTGTCGCGGCCCTTCTGCTGCCCGATCACGGCAACGGCCCGGCCGTCCAGGCGGGCAAACCCGCCGACAATCGCCGGATCGTCGCCGAAGGCCCGGTCGCCATGGATCTCCTGAAAGCCGGTGAAGACTCGCTCGATGTAGTCCAGCGCATGGGGCCGCTTGGGATGCCGCGCCAGGCGTACCGCCAGCCAGGCGGAATTGGCCTGAACCTCAGTAGGTTCCTCGCCCGCGGCGCCGGTGTCAACCTGGCTGCGGAGCTTGGCCAGCTCCTTTTCTAATGCGGCAATTCGCTCGTTACTTTCGTCGGACACCGATCAAAAACTCCACGCTACGCATTCGGCCGGAACCGGCTGGGCGCCGTAGTTCATAGTTTACCTTGCCCGGCTCACCCCGCGAGAACTTCGTAAGCCTCCGGGCCGCAAATGCGGGCCAGTTCGGCCTTGAACTCCTTGTCCGGCCGAACCCGATCGCTAATGTCGAGCACTACCGTAAAATCCAGGGGCTTCTCCAGGCGCAGGCGAACCTCGGTATTACCGCGCTTGCGATCGAACAACTGACGAAGATCGTCCGGCTTGGCCACGTTCAGGGGTACATGGATAGAAATCACGTTGGGATACGATACGCCGGCCACGGCCAGCGGAGTGATCTCCTGAATGGATACCTTGGGCGGCGCGTTCTCTTCCGGCAGCACGGAGCCGCGGATAAACACCGCCGCATCTTCCTGAAGGCTCGCAGCCAGTCGCTCGTATTGCGTGGTGAAAACCATCACGTCGATGCTGCCGTTCAGGTCTTCCAGCACGGCCGAAGCCCAGGGCTTGCCCTCCTTGTTGCGGCGTCTCTGGAGCAAAGTCAGGATACCGCAGAGCGCGACTTCTTTGCCTCGGGACAAAGTCGCAATGCTCGAACTGTCATGGGTGGCAAGCTCTTTGACCTTATCGGCGTACTCCTCCAGCGGGTGGCCGGTGACATAGAAGCCGATCATTTCTTTTTCGCCGGCCAGCTTTTCCCTCGATGCCCAATCGGGTACGTTCGGGAGCCGCTCCGCGGGCTGATCGTCCTGGCTGAATATCCCGCCAAACAAGCCTGCCTGCCCGCTAACCAGATCTTTCTGCGTCCGCTGGGCTGATTCCATCGCCCCTTCGATCGCGGCGAACCGTTGTGCCCGCGTTCCCTCGAGCCCATCCATGGCGCCGGCCCGGATCAGGCTCTCCACCACGCGCTTGTTGACCGAAGCGAGATCGATCTTTTCGCAGAACTGGTAGATGGACTGAAAGCGTCCTTCCTGCCGGCGGGCTTTGACGATCGCCTCCACCGCGTTGGCCCCTACGTTCTTGATGGCGCCCAGGCCGAAGCGGATCGCGTCGCCATCGGGTGTGAAGTTGAAATCGGAGGTGTTGACGTCGGGAGCAAGAACGCGGATGCCCATGTCGCGGCACTCGCCGATATACTTCACCACCTTGGAAGTATTGCCCGTCTCCGACGTGAGCAATGCGGCCATAAACTCCACCGGGTAGTGCGCCTTGAGATACGCCGTGACATACGCCAGGTAGGCGTAAGCGGCCGAATGCGACTTGTTGAAGCCGTAGCCGGCAAACTGCTGCATCAGGTCGAAGAGCTTTTCGGACTTCTTTACGTCGAAGCCCCTTGCAACCGCCCCCTGAACGAAGCGCTCACGCTGTTCAACCATCTCCTCGACGTTTTTCTTGCCCATCGCCCGGCGCAGGATGTCCGCATCGCCGAGCGAGTAGCCCGCCAGGCGATTGGAGATCTGCATCACCTGTTCCTGGTAGACGATGACGCCGTACGTCTCCTCCAGGATCGGTTTAAGCTCGGCAAAATCATACGAGACTTCCTTCTTGCCGAGTTTGCGGGCAATGAAATCGTCGATCATGCCGCCCTGTATCGGGCCGGGGCGGTAAAGTGCGTTCAGCGCGCAGAGATCTTCGATCCGGGCCGGCTGGTAGCGCCGCATGATGTCCCGCATGCCGTCGGACTCAAACTGGAACACGCCGGAGGTGTAGCCCTTGGAGAATATTTCGTAGGTCTTGGCATCGTCCAGCGGGATTTCCTCGATTTCGAGCTGAATGCCACGGTATTTGTGAATGGATTCCAGCGCGTCGGTGACGATGGTCAGCGTGGTCAGTCCCAGGAAGTCCATCTTCAGCAGTCCCAGTTTTTCCAGACCGGACATGTCGTATTGGGTAACGATTTCGTCCTTGTTTGTCCTGGCCAGCGGCACCAGTTCGGTCAACGGGATGGGGGCGATCACCACGCCGGCGGCATGAACTCCGCTGTTGCGGGCCATGCCCTCCAGTTTCTGGGCCACCTCCAGCAACTGCTTCACTCTGGGATCCCGGTCGGCTGCATCTTTGAAGCCGGGCTCCTTGGCAAGGGCATCTTTTAGCTTGATGTTGAGCTGGTTGGGAACCAGTTTGGTCAGCCGGTCTACCTCGCCAAAGCTCATGTCGAGCACGCGTCCAACGTCCTTGATGGCTGCCTTAGCTGCCAGAGTGCCGAAGGTGATAATCTGGGCAACCTGCTCCCGGCCGTACTTTTCGGTTACGTATTGAATCACCTCGCCGCGCCGGCGCGTGCAGAAATCGATGTCGATATCGGGCATCGAGATACGCTCCGGGTTGAGGAAACGTTCAAACAGCAGGTCGTATTCCAGCGGATCGACATCGGTGATCGCCATGGCGTAGCTCACCAGCGAACCGGCTGCCGAGCCGCGGCCCGGTCCAACCGGAATGCCCCTGGACCGTGCATAACGGATGAAGTCCCAGACGATCAGGAAGTAGCCGGAGAACTTCATCTGCTGGATCATCAGAATTTCACGATCCAGCCGTTCCTGGTACTCAGCCAAATCATGCTTCAGGTGGCCTTGAGCGCGCAGTGTCTCCAGCCGGTGGCGGCGTTTCTCGAAACCCTGCCGGGCGACATATTCAAAGTAGCTGTCGGTGGTGTGGTCCTCGGGAACATCGAAGCGGGGGAATGGCTCTTTCACCTTTTCGAGTTTGGTGTGGCAGCGCTGGGCGATCTCCCAGGTGCAATCGAGCGCCTCGGGAATCTCTCCGAACAAGGCCAGCATCTCCGCCTTCGACTTCAGGTAGAAGTCAGGCTTCTCCATCTTCATCCGCTTGGTATCGTTGAGCGTTTTCCCGGTGGAGATGCAAAGCAGCACATCCTGCGCCTGGGCGTCCTCGCGCCGCAGATAGTGCGAATCGTTGGTGGCAACCAGCGGAATGCCGGTCTCTCGCGAAAGCCGTACGTTCAGCGGGATGACCGTCGCATCTTCGTCAAGACCGTGGTCCTGGACCTCGAGGAAGTAGTTGCCGCTGCCCAGGATGTCCTGATACTGGTAGGCCAGCCGGCGGGCGTCCTCGTAACCACCGTTTCTGAAGACCTCGTTGATTTCGCCCTTCAGACAGGCCGAAAGTCCAATCAGCCCCTTTGCGTGTTGGGCGAGCAAGTCCTTGTCAATACGAGGCTTATAGTAAAATCCTTCGAGGTATCCGGCCGAAACCAGCTTCACCAGGTTGCGGTAGCCGTCAGCGTTTTCAGCAAGCAGAACCAGGTGGTTATAGCGCGACTCGTCGCGCGCGCGCCGGTCGCCGTGGGCAACGTAGACCTCGCAGCCGATGATGGGATGAATGCCCTTGCTCTTCGCTTTAGCCGAAAATTCGACTGCGCCGAACAGGTTGCCATGGTCGGTCATGGCCACGGCTGGCATCTTCATTTCCGACACCAGGTCCATCAGTTGCCCGATTTCACAGGCCCCGTCGAGCAGCGAATAGTCGGTATGGCAGTGCAGGTGGACGAAGGGTGCGTCGGACATCGTTGGCTTCCTTCTATCGTAACCCCGGCCGGCCGGCCGGAAAGCTAGGTTAAAGGCGTGAGCTTGACGTCATCCCACCAGAGATAGGTCCGGTAGGTACGCAGGCCCAGCAGCCCCGTACCGGCCGGGTGCGGGTCCACGCCAGTCAGCAAGAGTTCGCCATCAAGCGAAAAGCTGATTCGGCCGCCGCGCTTCGTTACTCCAAGGTGGTAGGTGACGCCCTGCCGGCAGGTCTTATCGAACTTCTCGGCCAGGAGCCGGAATCCGGGATTGTGCCGGATTCGAATTCGCGCCTGCAAAGAGCCATCCGGGTTGCGTTCTCTCTCGTCGCCGCCGTTCAGAAACGTAATGATATTACCGCTGAGCCGGTGATAGTCGCTGTACCTGGCCTTGGCGCGCCCCTGCCGCGTCTCATACAAAGGCGCGCCGGAGGGGTCCGAGTAGCAGAAGAACAGGTTGATGTTGTTGACGCCGGTCGAGGAAGAGATCACCTGTGCATTGAGGGTCAACTCGAAATCGCCAGGGTGGATGGTCTTGCACCAGGCGGTGGCCACTCCCCCTCCAGGAAGTTCCGGGTTGTCGGCCCGCATGTGCAGCCTTCCATCCTCAACCCACACCCGCTCCCCGCCTTCCACCCACCAGTTCTTCATACCACGTGAAAAATCTTCCTCGATGCCATTCGCAACAGCACCCGGCCGGCCTGATGCGAACGCCGGGATGAGCAGGCTCATGGCAACGCGCCGATTCATTGGCTGTTTACCACCAGCTAACCGAGAGGCCACTGCACTCCATCATCTCACCGAGATCAGTCAACAAAACAAGATATTCGACAGAATTCGCAATTGCTCTCAGCAATGGTATCGTTATCAGATAGTCAATTCAGCCCCTTGGCAATCAAATGCGGAAACAAAAAGTAATCAGCCGTGTATCGGCCCGGCTGTCCAGGCCCTTTCAGGTTCTCCTGCCGGCCCTGCTGTTGTGGAGTAGCTGTGTTTTCAGCGCGCCTTCCCGGGAAGAATCGGAGATTACGGCGACTTTCATCCGGCAGATGGTCGAGTTGTCCCGAATTGCGCTCGAGGACATGGATCCGAACACACCCGGAGTCCGGCTCAACAGCGATGACCACACCCACGATGCCGATATCTGCCACGCCATGGCGCTGTTGTACAAGACGCCGCATCCGCTGAACCCTTATTACCGCGACAAAAAGTTTCGTGATCAGACAATCGCCATTGCCAGCCACATCGCCGCCGCGCGCATGCGTCCCGAGTGGCCGCTGTACATCCTCAGCCAGGTTTACAGCCTGCTTAAAGACGAATTGCCGCCCGCGACGCGCCAGGCATGGGAGGCTTATGCCGCCGACTATGTTCGCACCGAACCCGAACGTCCGCTTTTCCGCACCGCCCCCAACCATGAGGCCGTCAGCGCCCTGGCCGTTTTCCGGGCCGGGCAGGTCTTTGGCAAACCCGAGTGGATGGAGAAGGGCCGGGCACTGATGCGGCGTCAGTTGCCGCGGCAGACCGAGTTGGGCTACTTCGACGAAGGAGCCGGGCCTTCCATGAAGTACAACGGAGTGCAACTCGCGGCCATGCTTCAGTTTTGCGATTACTCGGGAGACAAGAGCGTCCTGGAGGCTTCGAGGAAACTCGCCAATTTCATGATCCGATATTCCTTTCCGGACGGAACCCCCATCGCTACCTTTGACGGCCGGCAGGATTACGCATTAGGCTACTTCGGCACCCTGCCCTACGGCATGGATCGCTGGCCGCGCGGCAAAGAGCTGAACCGCCGCATATTCCGCACGCGCCGCCAGCGGGAGGTGCTTGACCCCCGCGGCCCCTACTATGCCTATTCCAACTGGTATGCCAACTTCGGGACATTTTATGTACCCGACGAGATTCGCGCGCTACGTCCGGACGCCCCGGCCGAGCCGCTGCCGCAGGATCACAACGGCTATCGGATGGTGGAAAGCGGACCGAGTTTTGCCGGCGGCGTCATCCGCCAGCACGATTGGATGGTGGCCATGTCCGCCATCAAGGCCGATATGGAAGGTAAGAGTATCTATCAACTCGAGCGGCAATCCCGGCTCGATATATGGCACCCCAGGGCCGGCCTCGTATTGGGCGGGGGTCACAACATGATCGGCGCCGAAACCCCACTGGCCAATTTTGTGCTGGCGCCGGCCGACGGTTCCATTCAGGTTGGCTTCGGGAACGTTGCCGGTGACCCGGTGAAGCGTCGCACGGCGTATTTCCCCGGCTACGTGAAGGCCGCATTGGATCTCGAGCGGCAGACGCTGACCGAGGTGTTCAGCCGCGGCACCGCCTCGCTGACGGTGCTTCCGAAAACGGAGCGCCGGCTGGAAATCGAATACGCCTACGACGTATTCGGCGTCAAAGACGTGTACGTGCAACTGCCGCTCATTGTTTTTCGCAATGCGCGTGTTGAGTTGGATGGCCACCCGTATGACGGCGCGCAATCGGCGCCCGTCGCCAGGCAGGTTCGGATTACCGACCCGAAGGCGGGTTCGCAAATCACACTGTACCTGCCATCCGGAATCCCCGCCCAACTACATGAACCGCTAATGCCCTTGCGCTGGTATACCGATGAACGTCAAAAGCAACGCTATGAACCGTACTACCGGGTTGCGCTCGTCTCGGTAAAACTGGACGGGGCAAAAGGGCGTGGTGAAGGCCGGTTTGTGCTCGAAGTACAGTGAGCCCGGATCGATAGTTCAGCCCCGGCTCAAACGGGTAAGACAGCGGATTATTTCTAACGAACAGTTACGCGATATTTTATTCGAGGTTTGAAAATAGTACCAGATAATGATTGACATACTGTGTCGGGCGCGTTATTCTGTGCGCAATTATCATGAGGTTCAGCATGCCTGCACGTCTCAATCTAGCACTGCGCGTCTGTCTGTTAGCCGGCGCTGCCGTGAACGCCATGGGACAAATGCCCATCGGATCCATCGCGGGGACCGTCGCCGACGAGTCCGGAGCGGTCATTTCGGGAGCGGCTGTCACCGTCGAAAACAAAGCTACCGGCATGAAGCGCGAACTGAAGACCGGCGAGGACGGTACATTCAGCGCGCCCGCGCTCCCCGCCGGGCAATATGAAGTTCGCGGTTCAGCAACCGGATTCCGCCAGACGATCCGCGAAGCGCAGGTGCTTACCGGGAGCACGACCACCGTTGACCTCAAGATGATTGTCGGCGCGGTAACCGAATCGGTCGAGGTTTCAGGCACGGCCTCGCAGATCAACTACGACGGCCACCAGATTGATGGCGTCATCCAGCGCGAAGAGATCGAAAACCTCCCGCTCAACGGGCGCAGCTTCCTGCAACTGGCGTTTCTTGAACCCGGCGTGGGTGTCGGCACCAAGTCGCTCGCGCAGTACAACGCGCAGTTCAGCGTCTCGGTGCTGGGCGGCGACTCGTCAATGACGGCCATTACCGTTGATGGCGGCAACGTGCGCAACGCGCTGGAGGGCAACACCTCGCAGAACTTTTCGCAGGAGATCGTACAGGAATTCCAGGTCTCTTCCGCGAATTTCGATTTATCCACCGGAATCGCCGCCGGGGGCGCCGTGAACATCGTGACCCGCTCCGGCGGCAATCAGTTTCATGGCAGCGGCTATTACTTTTTCCGCGATCATCATTTGTCGGCGTATCCGGCGCTGGGGCGGAATTCGTTTAACCCCGACCCGTTCTTCGCCCGCCGGCAATCCGGCTTTCTGCTTTCGGGACCCATCAAAAAAGACAAGTTGTTTTTCTTCTTCAACCTGGAAAACAACAACCAGGATTCCGTGGTCACGGTGCAGCCCACTTCGCCATACTTCTCCAACCTCGCCGGCAATTACAGCAGCCCATATAATGCGCTCCAGCCCAGCATCAAATTCGACTACCGCATCAATGACACGAATACCGCCTTTTTGCGCTACTCCCACGACGGCAACAACAGTTTTGGACCGCGGGGCGGCATAACGCTACCCTCGGATTGGTTGGTTAACACCAACCGGGCTGACCAGGGCGTGGTGGGCTGGACCAGTACAATCGGCGCCGCGGTGGTTAACGACCTCCGCTTTGCGTTCCAGTATTGGGGCAACGAAAATCTGTTTCCCACCGAAAAGGAATGTCCGGGTTGCCTCGGCCTGGGCTTTCCGTACGTCTCGATACAGGGCTCGGGCGTAACGCTCGGCAACACGACCAACGCCCCTCAAGGCAGGGTAATCCGCCGCTATAACATCGTGGAGAGCCTCAACTGGCAAAAGGGATCCCACCGGATGCGGTTTGGCGGCAGCTACGAGACCATGCCGTTCAGCGGGTATTGGGCATTCGGCGAACCGGCCGCAACGCAGGTTTTCGGACCCGACCTGCTGGCTCAGAACCGTATTCCGCCAGCGCTCTGGGGGTTGCCGAATCAGTTTACGTCAAATGCCGACCTGCTGAAATTGCCGCTGCAGGCGTTCGCGCTTGGTATCGGAGACCCGTCGCAGCCGCCCCCTTATAACGCTCAAAACGCGCGTAACAACCGCCGTTACCAGCTCTATTGGCAGGACACCTGGCATGTCCACCCGCGCTTCACGCTTAATTACGGGCTTGGGTGGCAGTTCGAATCAACGCTGACCAATCACGATCTCGATAAACCGGCCCTGCTTGCCCCCATCATGGACAGCCTGGAGGCGACTGGCAACTCCTACAGGAACTTCTCTCCATCGCTCGGCTTCGCCTGGAATCTCGGCAAGGATAACAAGACGGTGGTGCGCGGCGGCTTCGGCATTTACTACGACACGCGTGAGTTGTCGCAGCGGCTCGGCGAGAGGTCCGAGATCGGCCCGGTTGGAAACGGCCGGCAGCAGATTATCAGCACCGGGATTCCGAACCCGTTGCCAACCATCCCAAGCCCCGCGCCCGGCGTGCTGCCTGCGGTACCTACCGGAGCGCCGCTGTTTTTCACACTCCCCACCGGGTTCACGCTCGGCACACTGATGCAGATCCTTCCGCAGGTGCAGGCCAGCGTCCAGGCACAACTCGCCAACCCCAATCCGAACGACTTGTCGGTGCGAAATATCAACATCACCAAACAGGGCAGCGATCTGTTCCAGCACTACTATCCTGCCTCCTACTCGCGGCACATGGGGATCGGAATCCAGCGCGAAGTGGTACCGAACCTGGTTGCTTCCGCCGACTTCGTCTACCGCCACTTCTTTCACCAGGAAGTCGGCGACATCGATTACAACTTATTCAACAGCGTCCGGGGTCCGATCATCCCAAAGTGTAGCGGTGCGCAAGCGTCCAACCCCGCCGCCAACTGCTCCACCGGCCCGATCGAATTCCGGGCGCCGATTGGCCGCACGGATTACAAGGCGCTGCTGGTGAAGATCGATAAGCGATTCGCCCAACGGTATCAGTTCACCGCGTCTTACGCCATGGTGCGGCAGTACGGGCTCAACGGTATCAATAATGCTTACAACTGGTTCGAAGGCTGGGGCCCGCAGGCCGGACGGCACAATCTGAATGTCTCCGGAATCATTGATCTGCCCGGCAAGATTCAGTTTTCCTTCATCAGCGCCATCTCCTCCAAAGGACCGTACCGGCCGTCGGTCAGCAGTGTAGACCTGGATGGCGATGGTCTTGACACCGCCTTTCTGCCCGGCTGGACCGTTCCCGACCGCCACCCGACCCGGGAAAAATTGCAGGCTGCCGTCGACGCCTGGAATGGCCAGCATCCCGATCTTCCGAACGGCCAGCGCCCGCGCACCCCGCGCAACCAGGTCATTCCGAAGTTGACCTTGCCGGCAAACTACTCGTTCGGAGAAAACTTCTTCTCCCAGGACATCCGGCTGACGAAATGGTTCTTATTCCATGAGCGGTACAAATTGAACCTCTTTATCGAGAGTTTCAATGTCTTTAACGTTGCCAATCTCGGAGGAATCAGTTCCACGGTGAACGGATCCGGCTTCGGCGTTCCGACCAGCCGCGCCGGACAGGTTTTTGGCTCGGGTGGTCCGCGCGCGTTCCAGCTCGGCGGGCGCTTTTCGTTTTAGATAACCTGTGAGCGTGAGAATCAGACGCTGGTTACGCTATCTAGGAATTTCCGCTGCGGTTCTGGTGGTGGTCCTGGCAGCAATCACCGGCGGCGGTTGGATTTATTTTCACCCTCCGGTCGAGCGGACCAATGGCATCGTCTATGGGATGCAGGGAGACGTTCCACTGACGATGGATGTGTTCCAACCTGAATCCGGCCGCGCCAACGGATTGGGAATCGCGCTGATGGTGAGCGGCGGGTGGAAATCGAAGGGTCCCGGCAAGACCCCCGTCTGGCTGGTGGCTCCTTTAATTAGGGCCGGGTACACGGTGTTCGGCATCTGTCATATTTCACAGCCCACCGCGACAATCCTGGAGATTGCCGGCCAGATGCAACGCGGCATCCGTTTTATCCGGCACAATGCGAAGGTCTATGCGATCGACCCGAACCGGATCGGCGTTACCGGAGGCAGTTCGGGCGGACACCTGGCCCTGATGCTCGCTACCCGGGGCGGCCCCGGTTCGCCCGGCGCGGCCGATCCGGTGGATCGCGAGTCGAGCGCCGTGCAGGCGGTCGCCATCTTCTATCCCCCAACCGATATGCTCAACCTGGGGCCATCCACTGAAAACCTGGGCGACGGCGGGCCGCCCAAAAGCTTTGTTCGCGCGTTCGGCCCCGGCGCCAGGGAAATGTCCGTATGGCGGGTTGTCGGCCGCGAGTCCTCGCCGATCTACTTTATTCACCCGAATCTACCGCCGATCCTGATCTACCACGGCGACGCCGATACGCTCGTCCCGTTAGAGCAATCCGAGCGCTTTCAGCGGCGGGCCGAAAAGATGGGCAACAAGGTGAAACTGGTAGTCCATCATGGAGGGAAACATGGGTGGCTTACCATGATCCTGGATGAACGGGACTTTGTGCGCTGGTTTGACCGCTATCTGGGAAACCCGCGCGGCTAATCGGTCTGTTTGCGCGGCCCGATATGGGTTTTACCCGGTTCCGGCGGAGGGAACGGGAGAACATCGGGAATGATGCGGACGGGAGTCGTGAACTTGAACGGCTCGTTGATGGAGCTAGGAAACGTCAGTTCGACGAAGTAGGCGGTGAAGCCTGCCGGCGGCTTTTGGACCTTGGCCGCATACACGCCCTTTTTCACCGGCGCCAGGTCCGTGGATTCGTAGATCGGACCCACGGATTCCAGCCTGAAGTCGCGATGTTTCGGATTCGTGGCCTGCCAGAGCTTCACCGCCGAGGGAACGCTCCGCGTCGTCACCCGGATAGACCCATCTTTCTCGAATTTCCAATCAAACTTCGGGATCGGCTGGTGGTGAATGACCGCATTGTAGAAAGCGGTGGCCGTCTGCCACACGTCGGAGCCCTTCAGCGAATGATCCGTGTTGGGGATGTAGCGCAGATACTTCTCGCCCTGCAATTCGGAGAAGTAATACTGCGATAAATCGGGAAGGAAGAACTGATCGCCGGCCGAATTGATGATATATTTCGGCATCGTCAGGCGGGCGCGGTAGCTATAGGGATCCTCGATCGCCATCAGCTTTTCGAAATTCGGGTCCCTGAGCTTGTCCATCAGGCCCATGTCGAAATAATCGCGGATGGACGGCGCCCAAAAGCCATAAGCCCGGAAGTGGTGTTCGAGTGATTTCCCCACATTCAGCGTGTCGATTACCACCGGAACGGCGGCAACCACGCGCGGGTCCACCGCGGCCGTGGTCCACGTCGTCCATCCTCGCTTTGACGCTCCGAGAACGACGTAATGGTCCACGTCGACCGACGCCTGCTTGCGCATGAATTCGGTGACGGCATCCATGGCGCGCACCACGGCTTTCGTCATCGGAAGCCGCAGCGGCCAGGTGTCATCGCCGGTCTTTATGAACTTGTCCCAGGTATAGGCGATAATCCCATCCTCGGTACGCAAACGCGTCTCCCCGGCAAAACGCACCGGTTCGTTGGGGATTCCACGCACTTCCGCGACGACGGAACCGGTAGTGACCGCAATTCTGGCCGCGCGCGACTCCGGGCGCGGCTCCTTCGCATCCACCGAGCCGCCCGCCACAATCATGAGCGCCACCGGGCTGGTAACCTTCGCCGGCTGGTAGATGCTCAGCCAGTGCTTCCACACCGAGTGAGTGACCTCTGCTTCGGAACGCCACTGCTGAGACGTCAATTCGAGCACATAGTACGTGCCGGCCGCTGAAGTGAGATTGCTCTTCAGCTCCCAATGGTAATGGGGGTCCGCCTTCTTTACGTATTCATCGAGCGCCGTTGCCGGAGCGGCTTTAGCCTCCGCTTGAGCCGGCAGGAAAACTAAGGCAAGAGCACAAAGGGCAGCGCTGGGAACAAGATTCCGAGAGAGAGCCATTCGATCCTTTCAGATCTACATATACCAAGTACATAGACGACTCCGTTTTACATCGCTCCAGCCGGGATGTCAACGCGGGTATCGAAAAATTCCGAACGCAATTCGATCGCAGTGCGAATGGAAATAACGGCGGGATTGTCTCGTCAAACTCTGAAGCACGGTGTCCGATTCGCCAGCATCTCGCACCCATATTCGATCTGAACCCGAGCCGTTCGCCGGCGGCGGATTCGACTGTATAGGCCCAACGTGGCGAAGCTTGAGCCCAGCGGGGTCAAAGATGCCGGTGCCGCTGTCACGCGGCCTTGTGCTTCTGCCATGCCAATAGGTTGGGACGGCGGACGCCGGCAGAACAACATCCGGGCACACTACCCGGTAAATATCAAGGGAGGAAGGATCGAGAGCCCACAAGCGGAGCACGTTACCCGACAACTCAAAGAAGCCGAGTGCCCCAACCGCGACGCCACGATGGTCGGTTCTGTCATTCCAGTCAGGTTGCGATCATCCTTATGATCCGGGGCTGGATGACGGTGAACTGCTCACTGGCCGTCGCCGCCAGGCAATCCTGCTCCAATCGGTTGCGGGCTTCAGGGGTAGCGCACCCACGGCTGTTGCCGCAGGCGGGCAATGAATGTATAATCCCCCGAGTTGGAGTTTTCCCTATGACCAAGGAAACCGAGTGTCGACCCGCATCGAATCCGCAACGAGCGTTCGGATACCGAACATGCATTTCGGAGGGGCACTGCCTCACCACGCCCTGCCACGCGGCGGATCGACTCATCGGGGAATCCAAGAAGAGAATGTTGGTTAAGGCGGTGGCCGATCCCCGGCGAGGAGATCTGTCGTGAAGCGGAGAGACGTACTCAAGTCCGCAGCCGTTGTGGGTGCGCCTGCGGTCCTTTCCCAAGGGCGGAAGCGTAACCTGGTCTTCATCCTGTGCGACGACCATCGTTTCGACATGATGGGTTTTCGCGGTCATCCCTGGCTGAACACTCCCGGTTTAGACCGCTTAGCGCAGGGTGGGGTGGTGCTTGAAAACGCTTTTTGCACGACGGCACTATGCTCTCCGAGCCGTGCTTCGATTCTCACCGGCCAGTATGCCCATACCCATGGGGTCATCGATAACCCCTACAGATTGGACCCTGGCGCACTCACGTTCCCTCGCGTGCTCCAGGGGCACGGTTACCGCACCGCCTTCATCGGCAAGTGGCACATGGGAGGCGGCAGCGACGAACCGCAGCCCGGCTTCAGTCATTGGGTCTCTTTCCGGGGGCAGGGAACTTATCTCGACCCCGAGATGAACTTCAACGGGCAGCGGCGCAAGGTTAAGGGTTATATGACGGACATCCTCACCGAGGAAGCCGCGAGGTTCGTCCGGAACACAACCACGGAGCCCTTTTGCCTGTACCTGTCGCACAAGGGAGTCCACTCCGAGTTCATCCCCGCCGACCGTTATAAGCACCGGTACTCGGATGCGCCCATTCCGCGCCCGAAGTCCATGGCGAACACCGAGGAGAACTACCACGGCAAGCCGGATTGGCTACGCCGCGCCCGATCTTCGTGTCTTGGAGTGGATGGCATGTACGACCGGCGTGTCAGCTTCGACAACGCCTATCGTGGCTACTGCCGGACTCTCATGGCTGTGGACGAGAGCGTAGGCCGGATGATGGATGAACTGGAGTCTCGTAGTCTGCTTGAGGATACCCTGATCGTTTACATGGGCGACAACGGGTTTCTTTGGGGCGAGCACGGGCTCATCGACAAGCGCTGCATGTACGAACCATCCATTCGCGTGCCCATGATCGCGCATTGTCCAGGTCTGTTAGGCCGTGGACGAAGGGCATCCGGCATGGCGCTGAACATCGACATTTGTCCAACGATGCTCCATGCGGCCGGTGTGCCTGTACCCTCGACTGTCCACGGCCGGAGCCTGTTCGATCTCCTAGGCGGGGTGGGGGGCTGGCGCAAGGAGTTTCTTTATGAATACTTCTGGGCACGTAACTTTCCGCAGATCCCGGCCGTCACTGGGCTGCGAACGGAGCAGCATTCTTATATGCAGTATCAAGGTGTGTGGGACGTGGATGAACTTTACGACGTCGGAAAAGACCCGGACCAACAGAATAATCTGCTAGGTGGTGTGCGGATCACCACTGAATGCACCGCCAAATTCAACTTGATCCGTGATCCGGAATTGAAAGTGATGGTGACGGACTTCAACAATCGCATCCGGCGTATACAGGAGCAGACACCGAGTCGTGGCATGTGGGGATTGGGTGAGCGCCTGTAAGATGATGAATCGAATTCACGGGTAAGCAGCGGTTACCGATGCGATCCCAATCAGCCACCAAGACACAGTAGGAAGGGGTACGGACATGATTAAGAACTCTAGCGGAAGTTGGTTGGCTCTGTGCACGTTGCTGGTTTCTTCGGCGGCCTTCGCACAAACCAACTATGGGCGTATCACGGGACGCGTGTTGGATCCTCAGAGCGCCGTCGTACCAGGCGTGGAGGTGGTCGCGAAGAACGACGAGAGCGGTATTGCCGTTCGGAGCCGCACGAACAACGCCGGCGTCTATGCGTTGTCTTTCTTGCAGCCCGGCAGGTACACCATCTCGGCGGCCGTGGAAGGTTTCAAGAAGTATCAGCGCCACGGCATTGAAGTCGAGACTGCTGAGGTGCTCGATCTGGACATTGTGATGGAACTCGGCAACGTGACCGAAGTTGCCACGGTGGTTGCGGAAGCGCCCATGCTCGAGACCGGATCGAGCACAATGAGTCAATTCATGGACAGCCGGATCGTCAGCGAGATGCCAATATCCGGCCGTCAGGCGTTCGATCTGGTACGCCTGAGTGGAGGCGTGGTCGACGTAGGACGCACAGCTAACCAGAAACCACAGTTCAGCCTCGCCGGGGGGCGCGTGCTGAACCAGATGTTCTGGCTCGATGGTAGCAATGACCAGAACGTGCGCATTGGTATCGGCCAGGCCGAGTATGAACCCCCGGTGGAAGTCATTCAGGAGTTTCGTGTCCTTCAAAACAACTACGCGGCCGAGTACGGGGGCTCCGCTGGCGGCGCCATCGTGAGTACGACGAAATCAGGCACGAACAGCTTCCACGGGAGCGCCTACGAATACTTCCGGAACGATCGGTTGGATGCGGCGGACTTCTTTGCCCCGATTGATTCATCCACGGGTACGAAGATAAAGGCCCCGTTGCGGTACAACCAGTTCGGCGCGACTGCCGGGGGACCGGTAATCCGGAACAAGACACATTTCTTCGTGGGCTACGAAGGCAGACGCCGGAACGACGGTTCAACGCAAATTCTCACGGTACCAACGTTGCTGGAACGGCAAGGAGACTTTTCCCAGACCACCAATTCCAAGGGCGCATTGATCGGCATTTACGATCCTGCCACGACCAGGGCCTCCGGTGCCAGCACAGTTCGGGATCGGTTTCCGAACAACGTGATCCCGGCAACCCAGATAGACCCCATCGCGAAACAACTGGCCCAATATTGGCCGCTGCCGAACAAAGCTGCCGTCAACCTCGCGGGGGCGCAGAACTTAAGCGGAAATCTCGTCCAAAGGTCCCCCAGCGACAACCTGCTCGGACGGCTGGATCAGTCTTTTGGCGATATGAACCGCTTCTACTTCCGCTTCATCTACGCCAGGCAACCCTTCACCTGGACCTCGAACTATCCCGAGGTGGAGGCTGATCCGCGGCAGAACTTCTACGCGATCCGGCCGACATATTATCTGCTGTTCTCCGATACCCACACCTTTACTCCGAACTTGATTATGGATGTTCGCTATGCCTTCAGCAACCGGAAGAACCAGGTTCGGAGCGCCGGAGTTGGGAGTGATGTCATCGATCGTATCGGCTTGTCTGGCGTACCCGCGGGCGCGTTCCCGGCAATCAGCGTCGCGGGCATCGCGGGGCTCGGTAACGGCCGCGAAGTTGACAACTATCCCATCCGGCAACACCAATTTGTGGATAGCCTCACCCTGGTGCGGGGCCGCCATCTCATGAAGTTCGGAGGGGAAATCAGGCAGAACGCCATGTCGATACGGCAACGCCAGCAGATCTCGGGCAGTTATTCTTTTGCTACCACAGGCACGGGCCTGCCTGGGAATTCCCAGACCGGGATCGCGTTGGCTTCCTTCCTGGTGGGTTTCGGCAACACCTTCGCGATCAACGACACCGATCCGCTGGAGCGCTCGTCGCGGTACTTGGCCGGCTTCTGGCAAGACGACTGGAAGGTGACGGACACCCTAACCCTAAACATCGGTGTGCGCTGGGAAACTGATACGCCGCTCAAAGACAAGAACCGA
The DNA here is from genome assembly GCA_020854055.1 of Bryobacterales bacterium. GTDB lineage: Bacteria > Acidobacteriota > Terriglobia > Bryobacterales > Bryobacteraceae > JADZGD01. Next base: position 106,736 of record JADZGD010000120.1, read on the forward strand.
AAGATGAACGGCTTCGACGCGACCGCGATCAACCCGGTTTCCGGCACGCCCGGGGTGGTGCGTTTTGCGGGCCTCGATGGATGGCCAGATCTGCCCTATGAGACTGACCGGAATAACTTCGGTCCTCGCTTTGGCTTCGCCTGGCGGCCATTGGGCAGCGACAAATGGGTGGTGCGAGGGGGATATGGGATCTTTTATGAACACCCTTTCGATGGCGACGTTACAGGCGCTGCGGCGCTCGGATTTCAGACGTCGGCCAACCTATCCTCGCCTGACAGCGGCATAACCCCTGCTTTCTATTTGAGCAAGGGCATCCAGGGAGTGACCTTGAAACCTTCGGTCCTGGACGATTCATTTGGAGCGGTGGCGGTAGGTAAATCCGCCAAGACCAGCGTGAGCTTTTTCGAACGAAATCGCGGTACCGGTTACGCGCAGCAATACAACTTCGGCGTTCAACGGCAATTGCCAGGTGCGATGATATTGGACCTTTCCTACGTGGGCAATCTGAGCCGCCGCATGCCAGTCGCCAATCTCACGCTGAATCAGGTTCCTCCGGACAAAATGGGCGCGGGGAACGCCCAGATCAGGCGTCCTTTTCCACAATTCAGCGATGTAACTACAATTCTTCCCAATATCGGCAGCACAAACTACCACGCGGGGCTGCTGCGCATCGAAAAACGCCTCTCGCGCGGTGTCAGCTTCCTCGGGACCTACACCTGGTCGCGCAACATCGGCGATCTTGACGAGACCGCGGGTTATGGTGACAACCAAACGTACCAGGATTTCTACAATCGAAGAGCGGACAAAGGTCCCAGTACTATCGACATTGTTCATCGGTTCATGTGGAGTTCGCTATATGATTTGCCTTTGGGCAAAGGGCGGCGTTGGATGCAGCAAGGGCCGCTCGCCCACGCCTTAGGGGGCTGGACAGTCGGTTCCATCGTTGCAATGCAGAGCGGTGGACCGTTCACTGTTCAGATGCAAACCAACACCACAAACGCCTTTCCAGCGGGAGCGCTTCGGGCGAACACTCTACGCGACGCGAACCTCCCCGTCGGCCAGCGGACGATCGAACGCTGGTTTGACACAGACGCATTCGTAGCACCGGTGCCGAACACGTTCGGGAATGCCGGGCGTGGGATTATACGCGCGGACGGCCGTGTCAATTTCGATTTCTCGATACTTAAGAACTTCTACGTGGCGGAAAAGGTGTACACCCAGTTCCGCGGCGAACTGTTCAACGCTTTCAACCATCCTGACTTCGGAACGCCGAACCACTCCATGGGCAGTTCCGCTTTTGGGGTAGTCGGCAGTGCCACCGATGCGCGAGTGATCCAGCTCGGACTGCGACTGGTCTTCTGAACTTTTTCCGATGAAGCGCCGAGAATTCTTATTACGTTGTGCGCCGCTGATGGGCGGCTGCCAAGCCGCTGCGGCGGTTGCTGCCTGGAAGGCGGCGGAGAAGTCGAAGCCGCAGAGGCGCCGGCCCAACATCGTCTTGGTGTTGGCGGACGATCTGGGTTACAGCGACCTCAGTTGCTTCGGGAACACGGTGATTCAGACGCCTAACCTGGACCGTCTTGCCTCGGAGGGAACTCGGTTCACCCAGTTTTACATGACCTCGCCCGTATGCTCGCCGTCCCGAGCGGCGCTGATGACAGGCCACTATCCTCAGCGCTACGGGATTCACCATGCGGACGTGCCGGAGTTCTCGCATCGCGTCGGACTTCCCGAAAGCGCCGTGACAATCGCCGAAGTTCTGCAGGCAGCCGGCTATTACACTGCGCATATCGGTAAGTGGCACCTGGGCGAACCGCCGGACTTTGTCGTGCCCCGGCGACAGGGGTTCGATTATTTTCTGGGCTTGTACGGAGGGCGGCCGAACTCCGGCTGGGCGAAATACTCCAGATTCATGAATCCCGAGATCGTAGTCAATGAGGACCGCCCCGTAGTTTACCCCGGAAACATTACCGAAATCGAGACGAAAGCGGCTCTCGACGTGCTCGACAAAGTCGATCGCGACCGGCCGTTCTTTTTGAACCTCTGGTACAACGCCCCACATGAGCCGCTGGCTCCCGTGCCGTACCAGGGCCAGCTTTACGGCCACTGGAGCGCCGCCGAGCAAGTCTATTTTCAGACTGTCACCGATCTCGATAAAGGTATCGGACAGGTTCTCGCGCGCCTGGATCAGATGGGAATCCGTGACGATACGCTTGTCCTCTTTACCAGTGATAACGGACCGGCGCCGCACCGCAACCAGTATTCGCGAGGGTCAACATGGCCGCTGAAGGGCATGAAGAGCCAGTTGTGGGAAGGAGGCATTCGGGTTCCCGCGATTGTGCGCTGGCCGGGGAGGCTGCCCGCGGACAATAGCTGTGGTGCGATAGCCAGCGTGTTGGACCTCTTCCCGACTCTCTGCGCAGCCGCCGGAGCGGCTATCCCCGCGGGACTCCAGTTGGATGGTGGGATCGACGTCTTGCGGGCGATGGGTAGCCGTCAGGATGAAAGCCGAGCTCTCTTTTTCGAATTTCACTATAAACAGAGAGGCGTGGCTACAAGCCTTCCCATGGCGGTGAGAAAGGGCCGCTGGAAGCTGTTCTCCAACTTTGACTTCACGGCCGTGGAACTATATGATCTGCAAAATGATATTGGCGAAAAATCGGATGTCGCGAAACGGCATGAGCCGGTAGTGCGTGACCTGAAGTCCGAGCTTCAGCATTGGTACGCCCGGTTTTCAGCCCAAATCAACGCTGACCTGCGATCACCGCGCCAGCCCGGCACTATACCATCGTGGGAAGAACTTGAGAAAAGTTATTACCACAATCACGCTGGGAAGTAGCCATCGGTTCCACACGAGGAGCGCGGCTGAGGAGGACACTTGAACCGAAGAAACTTCTTGAAGAGCGCCGGATTCAGTCAAGGCGTACTGGCCGTGACGGGCGAGCAAGGATCCGTCTCTATCGAGAAGTCTGCAGCGCACGCTCTGCCGGGACCTTACCCATTGATGTGGCTGAGCGACGAACACTGCCCCTACGTTGAAGATGTTGGAGCCGGCCTGGGCTGCTTGAAGGTAGGCGGCAACACGCAATTCTCTTTTGCTTTGTGCCCCGGGGTTCTTGTTCTCGATCCTCAGAAAGATCCAATTCGCCGGCAGTGGACGCCGCATTGGCTGTCTCCCGTGGAACCAAGGCTGGCGCCTACACCCGGCCTATCGCTGGTTCGACGGCAATGGCGGCCGCACTTGCTCGAGTCCGTGTACAGCCTCGACCGAATGCGCATTTCTCAGTGCACGGTCGTTTACCAGTATGGAGCGACGACCCGGCTGGAACTGGAAGGGGGAACGCCGTTTCACCTGGAAGGCCGAAGTTTGGGCCCCTGCAAACTCTGGCTCGACGACATTGGGTTGCATGTTGTGGAGACTTCGCCCGCGGCGCGCCCTCTGGCGTATACGATACGGCTCCATCCCCGGCCGGACCAGGTGCACATTCTGCCCTCAGTTGATGACAAACTCCTCGCGACGCTGGTCGTCTCCGATCAACCTGTCGGTTGGCGATTCGCATGGCGAAGACTCAAAGCAAGCTTGGTAATGGACGTGGACATCAGCCGCGGTGGGGCGGCCACCTCTAGCCCGCGCCCGGATTTCGGCTCTCATCTCAGCAGACAGGAGAAGCTCTGGACAACCTTTTACTCAGAAGTGACTCCGAGACTGCGAGCGCCGGATGACCGCATCAACCGTCTCTTCGATTACCTGGCTTTCGTCTATCGTGCCAACACGCTGCGGCTTGGCGGAATCCTGCCACACGCATTCACCATGCCCAAGCAAACCTTCCACGGGTTCTGGATGTGGGACTGCTGCTTTCACGCGATCGCCGGCTGCTGGTACGGGGATCGCGGACTGGTCTGGGGCAATCTGCTCAACATCGAGAATGTTCAGTACCCTCCGGGGATAAAGGGTGCCGGCTGCGTGACAAACTCGGGTAACGCATGCGGGGTAAACGCTTTCGAGTCTGATGACCCGATGGCCAAGCGGACGTTAGTCATGCCGCACCTGTTGACGAAGGAACAGGGCGACGGGTCCCATCCCCCGGCGTTCGCGCAAGCGCTCGAAGCGGTCTGGTCCGTCGATGGCAACGAGCGCAATCTCCGGCGTCTGCTTCCCAATGCGCTGGCTTATCACGACTGGTTTGAGCGGAGGCGTCGTAGTGAGCGTTTCGAGGGGCTGCTGCTGACCCGGCGTTGGTCCGATACGGGCATGGACAACTCCAAGCGTTGGGGGAAGCAAGGCGCAGCACCGAACAATCCCATGGTTGGGGTGGGGATGTGGACGTTCCCGATCGTGACGGTGGATCTGAATGTGCTGTCAGTCCTGGAGAAACAGAGTCTCGCCAATCTGCTCGATGCCGTGGGCCAGAAGGAGCGCGCCGGGCAGATGAGAAAGGAAGCCCACGCTCGCGCCGCTTTGATTCATGAACTGCTCTGGAACAGCGTTCATGGCTTTTACCTCGACCGGGACGAGACCCGCGGAAGGTTTATTCCTGTCCTCAGCCCGGCAGGCTTTTACCCACTGCTGCTTCCCGGCTTGGACAACTCGCGGCAACGCGCGCTACTGGCGCAACTCTTCGACCCGAAGCGCTTCTTCGCCCCCGCCCCGCTTCCCTCGCTGGCTATGGATGATCCGGATTTCCGCCCCAATAACAGCTATTGGATGGGGCCCACATGGATGAGCTACAACGTCTACATCCTGCGCGGACTGTTCCGAACGGATCCGAGTGCGGGATGGAAGCTTCTGGATCGCATCCTCGATATGCTGATGCCTGGCGGAGTCCCGGCGATCTTCGAAAACTACAATCCGCTGACGGGCGTCGGCCAAAACGCGGCCAATTTCGGCTGGCACGGGATGCTGGTGGACGTGATTTTGCGGGAGGCGCTAGGAGTCACCCCCACGCGGGAGGGCCTTACGATGGGCCGAACCTACTGCCCGGATTTGTGGCGCGGCTGGCAGATCAACAACCTGTATTATCGGGGGGAGCATTTCGACGTTTCCTCCAAACGTGACGGCGATGAGTGGAAGACAAGGATCCGGCCTCGCGAACGTGCTGGTTTGGTTGGGGAAGGAACGAGACAACGAGGAAACCCGGCATCAGGAGCTTCTAGCTGAGCCTGTTTCTGACCGCGGCGCTTGTCGGGACCGGCGTTCCATCCTGCGCTCAGGAGACAACCGCCACCATCTTCGGCACTGTTCTGGACGCAACTGATGCTTTGATCCCAGGGGCGGAAGTGGCAGCGCGCAATGAAAAGACCGGCTTTGAACGAACCGTTCGTGCCGGTGCGGACGGCGGGTGCGCTCCCGGAATTCAGGGTGTTTAGCAGCACCTACAGCGTGGGGTACGGACAGAATGTGGGCAGAATCTTCAACGTCGCTATCCAGTCGGAAACGAATGAATTCCATGGGTCGGCGTTTGAGTTCTTGCGCAACGACGTGTTGAACGCGCGGAATTGCTTCGCCCCGGGCAAGCCGACCCTGCGGCTGGTCCGAGGCCGAGGGAATTCGGGACGGTGTGCCAGCCCCATTGCGACATCGTGCACAGCGGAATGCCTTCCTCGTAGAGCTTCGCGAATGTTTGTAAGCCGGTTACAGGTCAGCCGTGAATGCGAACCCGCTGTTGCCCACCGAAAGCGGCGCAAGCCTCCTTCCCCCGCAGGCGCCGAAGTCACAAAACGGGACCGCGCCACGCGTTCAATCGTGCTTCCAACTCCGGCTGAATCGCGCGAACATCAAGCGTTCCCGCAAGGTTACGAGTTTCGCGTGGGTCCGCCTGGAGATCGTACAGCTCCTTATGGCCCCTGTCGTACAAGTTCAGCTTCCAGCGGTGCGCGCGGATCGTGCGGATCGGGTTGACCCACTTCTGTTTCGAGTGATACTCCAGAAAAACAGCGTCACGCGGCAACGGACCTTGTGACAGATCTTCGCCGGCAACGGGCCTGGGCCACTTGATTCCTGCGAGGCTGGCCAGTGTCGGCGCGAGGTCGGCCTGTGTGACCAGATCGTTGCGCTGGCGCGGGCCGGAGAACGCTCCGGGCGCGCGGATGACTAAGGGAATCCGGATCTCCTCCTCATACATGAACGGACCTTTGAACGGCAGACCGTGTTCACCGAGCGCGTCACCATGGTCGGATGTGGACACCACGATCGTAGAGTCCATGTCGGAAACCGCGGCCAACACTGTTCCGAGGTTGGCATCCACCTCCTCGACTAACTGGAGGTAGTAGCTTCGATAGACAATCCAGTCTTCTGGTCCATAGCTGCGCGTACTGCGTCCTTGGTCTCTATCCACGTACTCCTGCTGCTCCGATGGCTTCCCGGCTAAGTCACGGAGGTCACTGAAAGGGGGACTTACGCCCGGACGAGGCGGTACGCGCTTGAGGCAGTATATCGCGTGCGGCTTATTCCCAGGAGAGACCCAGGCAAGCCAAGGAGAGCGTTGTTGCCGAATCCAGCCGGCGGCTTCTCGGGCGACAGCCTCATCCGTGGGTGACGCCAGAGGCCGCCCGGACCGGGAAGAGGCCTCGGCCGGTTCTTGCGCCCCTAGAGTCGCGAAGCCGAATCGTTCGCGGTCGCCGCCCAAGTGCCACTTCCCGAAATAGCCGGTGCTGTAACCCGCCGCCTGAAACACACTGCCGATGTTCGGAATCGCCGGTGACAATGGCTCTCCCAGGGACCCATGATTGACGTTCGCCACAACGCCCGTCCGGTGAGGTTCAAGACCCGTAAGCAATGCAGATCGCGCCGCCGAGCATTGAGGTGTATTGCAGAACGCGTTCGTGAACCTGATGCCGTCCTTTTCCAAACGGCGGCGGTTTGGCAGACTTGCCGGTCCGGGCAATAGGGCGGACTCCTGGTCCGACAACATCACAAGCACATTCGGAGGTTTGCGCCGGGACGCAGCCAGGGCTGCGTGTCCGAAAAATTGTCTTCGTGTCTGCAGTGACGAAAGCATTGGCGTTGCGGGGGTCTGCCCAGGCATCGCTATGCGCGGAAGCGGGCCGGCGTCACAGCCGGTTTCGACTCGCCGATTTCGATCATGCGCCCAATCAGGCGATCACGGAGTTCGCCGGCAACTCGCCGGAACGCAGACCGGCCGGCCAAGGTCACATGTTCGTGGGGATCGCGGTAGAGATCACACGTACGCGGTGCCGCGTACTTGATGCTATGGCGATCTTGGCTTTTGCTGTCCGTATCGAACATGCAATACTTCCAACGTTCCGTCCGGATGGCCCGCCGAAGGGCCTCCTGCTGCATCTGCACGACGATCTCGTTGCGCATATAGACAATCCTAGCAGGCTGCTGAAATTCGGCATAACAGGCTGCGGAAAAACACTTTCCGACGCCCTCTCAGAGGATGTCCGCTGGCCTACTTTATCAGGCTTCAGGGGTAGTTGACATCTTTCGTCCCGGCTTTGTATTCTAAGAAGGTTTGGCGAGTTGAATCTTCTGCTCCTGGCTACCGCTCTCGTCGTGGGGGTCCGGCCCGGGGTCAGCCCCGAGGTTCCAGCGGATATGACGCCGTCTGGAGCATGGGCGAGTCCGAAGTAACTACCCTCGCGACGGAACAGCGGCCCAACCGCGGCTTCCGGAACCAGTCGAACCGATGAGGTGGCGTTTTTTAGAGGCGCTTTCCTTTGAGACGGCTTTAGAACGAACTGTAAGATTCATTGCGTAAAAGAGAGGAATTTCGTGCCGACGTTTAACCAACTCGTGCGAAAAGGGCGGAAACCGCCACGTTACAAGACAGCCAGTCCCGCGCTGCAGGCCTGTCCTCAAAAGCGTGGCGTCTGCACGCGTGTTTATACCACGACGCCGAAAAAACCGAACTCGGCGCTTCGCAAGGTAGCTCGCGTGCGGTTGACCAACGGCATTGAGGTCACCACCTATATTCCTGGTGTCGGTCACAATCTGCAGGAGCACTCGATTGTCTTGATTCGCGGCGGCCGCGTGAAGGACCTTCCCGGCGTCCGTTATCACGTGGTCCGTGGAACGCTGGATGCAGCCGGCGTCTCCGACCGCAAACAGGGACGGTCCAAGTACGGCGCCAAGAGGCCCAAATCGTAATTAAGCCATGCCACGCAGACGAAGAGCAGAACTGAAAGAAATCCAGGCCGACCCGGTCTATAACTCCACACTGGTGGAGAAGTTCATCAACTCGATGATGTGGGACGGCAAGAAGACCATCGCCCAGGGAATCCTTTACGGCGCCATGGACCGTATCCGGGACCGTAGCGGGGATGATCCGCTCAAATTGTTCAAGAAAGCGGTGGAGAATTGCAAGCCGTTGCTTGAAGTGAAGACGCGCCGCGTCGGCGGCGCTAACTATCAGGTGCCGGTGGAGGTGTCACAGAACCGGCGAACCAGCCTGGCGATCCGCTGGATTCTGACCAATGCGCGCCACCGGCCCGAAAAGGGAATGCCGGAAAAGCTGGCCAACGAACTGAACGACGCGGCCAATCTCAGAGGAGGAGCCATTAAGAAGAAGGACGATGTCCACCGTATGGCTGAAGCCAACAAGGCTTTTGCTCACTACCGGTGGTAGTCGCGCCGAGGCAGTAATCTATGCCCCGCACCGTACCACTCGAACGAATGCGCAACATCGGCATCATGGCGCACATTGATGCCGGTAAGACCACCACCACCGAACGGATTCTCTATTACACCGGCCGTACCTACAAACTCGGCGAGGTGCATGAAGGAACCGCCGTGATGGACTGGATGGCGCAGGAGCAGGAGCGTGGCATCACGATCACCTCGGCCGCAACCACGTGCGAGTGGCGCAACTTCGAAATCAACATCATCGATACTCCGGGTCACGTCGACTTCACTGCCGAGGTGGAGCGAAGCCTCCGGGTTCTCGATGGCGCGGTGGCTGTTTTCGACGCCGTGGCCGGTGTTCAGCCGCAGTCGGAAACCGTTTGGCGCCAGGCCGACAAGTATCGTGTGCCGCGCATCTGCTTCATTAATAAAATGGATCGCATTGGCGCCGATTTCGTCCACTCGGTCCAGACCATTGTCGACCGCCTGCGGTGCAGGCCGGTGCCAATTCAGATTCCGGTGGGTGCCGAGGACAAGTTCGCCGGCATCATCGACCTGGTTCAGATGAGGGCTCGCATCTGGCGCGATGAATCGCTCGGCGCCAAGTACGACGACGTGGAGATTCCCGCGGAGTACGCCGATCAAGCCAGGGAATATCGCGACAAGATGGTGGAAGCGGTCTCCGAGTGTGACGACCAGTTGTTCGAAAAGTTCGTTGAAGGCCAGGAGATTACCAACCAGGAACTGCTCGACGGCATTCGCCGCGCCACCATCCACCTGAAGATCTTCCCGGTTCTGGTGGGCAGCTCATTCAAAAACAAGGGCGTGCAGAATCTGCTCGACGGCGTGGTGGACTATCTTCCTTCCCCGCTGGATATTCCGCCGGTGGAGGGCGTCGCGCTGGACCATCCGGAAACGAAGCTGATCCGGGAATCGAGCGACACGGAGCCTTTTTCGGCGCTGGTTTTCAAGATCATGACCGACCCGTTCGTGGGTCAGTTGGCCTTCTTGCGGATCTATTCCGGCCGCCTGGTCAGTGGAGAATCCGTCTACAACATCGCCAAGCGGCGGCGGGAACGTATCGGCCGCATCGTGAAGATGCACGCCAACAAACGCGAAGAGGTGTCCGAGGTGCTGGCCGGCGACATCGCCGCTGCCGTCGGGCTGAAAACCGTCTCCACCGGCGACACGATTTGCGATGAGGCCCACCCGATCGTGCTCGAATCGATCGAGTTTCCCACCCCCGTGATTCAGCTGGCCATCGAGCCGAAAACCAAGGCCGACCAGGAAAAGCTGGGCATGGCCATTGGCAAACTGATCCAGGAAGATCCGACGCTCAAGGTGAACACGGATCCTGATACCGGCCAGACCATCCTCGCCGGGATGGGCGAACTGCATCTGGAGATCATCATCGATCGCATGCAGCGCGAATTCGGCGTAGGCGCCAACGTCGGCAAGCCGCAGGTAGCCTACCGCGAAACGATTCGCAAAGCGGCCCAGGGCGAGGGCCGTTTTGTCCGCCAGAGTGGGGGCCGCGGCCAGTATGGCCATGCCAAGATCCGTATCGAGCCGCTGGCCGCCGGTGCGGGATTCGAGTTTGAGAACGCGATTGTCGGCGGCACGGTGCCTAAAGAGTACGTGCCGGCCATCGAAAAAGGGGTCGTCGAGGCGCTGGAAGGCGGAATGCTGGCCGGCTACCCGATGTCGGATCTTAAGGTTACGCTTTACGACGGCAGCTATCACGAGGTTGACTCCTCGGAAATGGCATTCAAGATTGCCGGTTCCATGGCGCTGAAGAACACGGTCGAGCATGCGCGCCCCGTGTTGCTCGAGCCGATCATGGCCGTCGAAGTGGTGGTTCCTGAAGAGTATATGGGGCCGGTGAACGGTGATCTGATCTCTCGCCGTGGCCGGCTAGAGGGAACCGAGATCCGGGGTACCACGCAAATCATCCGAGCCTTGGTACCGTTGTCGGAAATGTTCGGCTACGCCACCGAGTTGCGCTCCCGAACCCAGGGCCGGGGGAGCTTTACGATGCACTTCGGCCGCTACGAAGAGGTTCCCAAGTCTATCGCGGAAGAAATCATCAGCAAGGTACAAGGCAAGGTCACGAAATAGCAAGGAGATTGGCGAGACATGGCAAAGGAAAAATTTGACCGCAGCAAGCCGCATTTAAATATCGGTACGATCGGCCACATCGATCACGGCAAGACGACGCTGACGGCGGCGATCACCAAGGTGCTGGCCAAGCACAATCCGAAGA
>JADZGD010000121.1 GCA_020854055.1 Bryobacterales bacterium
CTCGCTTGGAGCGCCGGCACGTCCGCGCGGCCGATCTTGTTCTGGCCACCAGCCGTTATTCGGCCGAGCGGATCGCTTTGGCCTACGGCCAGCCCAGACGGCTGGCCCTGCTGCCGGAACTGATCGAGCTCGATGGCTGGCAGCGGGCGCTTGACGCCGCTCCCCGGCGTCTACCGTCGACCGAGTTCACCGTACTCTCGGTGGGGCGGCTGTTTCCTCGTAAGCGAACGTACCTGTTGCTCGAAGCCACCGCCGCGCTGCGCGGCCGGCTGCCTGGACTGCGCGTGCGCGTGGTGGGCGAGGGGCCTGAAGGCCGGCGCCTGCGTGCGCTGCACCGGCGCCTGCAATTGGGCGATCGGGTGGTTTTCTTGGGCCAGCTAAGCCAGCCGCAGTTGATGGCCGAGTTTCGAAACTGCGACCTGTTCTGCCACCCCAGCGTTCAGGAGGGCTTCGGTATTGTGTTTCTGGAGGCAATGGCGGCCGCCAAGCCGATTGTTGCCGCACGCGCCGCCGCCGCGCCCGAGGTGGTTCCGCATGCCCGCTTCGCCGAACCGGACTCGGCTCCATCGCTGGCCGCCGCCATCGAAGCAATGGCCGCCGACGCCGGGCACCGCCGTTGGATGGCCGATGAGGGGATGCGGATTGTGCGCCAGTACGAGGCAGGCGTGGTTGCGCGTTCGTTCCTGGAGCTTGCCGGTGAGGCGCTGCCGGTGCGCCGCGCGGCCGCCACCAAACTGCGATAATAGAACAATACACCCCACCAGGCTCCAGAACATGAAGAAGTTTTATATCGAAACGTTCGGCTGTCAGATGAACGCGCACGACTCGGAGAAGGTCGTTGGCACCCTGCTCGCCAAGGGCTACGATCTGGTGTCGGCGCCGGAGTCGGCCGACCTGGTGCTCTATAACACCTGTTCGATCCGCGATAAAGCCGAGCAGAAGGTCTTCAACCGGTTGCAGCAGTTTAAGCGTGAAGCCGGCAAGGGTAAGGTATTCGGCGTGCTCGGCTGCGTGGCCCAGCAGGAGGGGGAGCGAATCTTTGAGCGTGCTCCCCACGTCAGCCTGGTTTGCGGTTCGGCCAGCTACACCAGGCTGCCGGAATTACTGGTGCGCCTCGAATCGGGCGAGCGCCGCGTCACCGGGTTAAGCCTCGATACCGACGAGACATTCGAAACTCCCTACACGCGGCGTGATAATCCGCACCGGGCCTATATCACCATCATTGAGGGATGCAACAAATCCTGCGCCTATTGTGTGGTGCCGTTTACGCGCGGACCGGAGCGCAGCCGTACCATCACCGGTATTCTGGACGAAGCTCGCCAACTGGTGGCCGCGGGCTACACCGAGATTCAGCTTCTCGGCCAGAACGTCAACAGCTATCGCGATCCATCGGCCGAGGGTGCCGATTTTGCTACTCTGTTGCGGCGCGTGGGCGAGATTTCCGGCCTGCGGCGGGTGCGCTTCACCACCTCTCATCCGCGCGACTTCGTCAAACCGATTGTCGATGCGATTGACGAAAACCCGGTGCTCTGTAATCACGTCCACCTGCCGGTGCAGTCCGGCTCCTCGAAGGTGCTTGAGCGGATGGGACGGCTTTATACCCGCGATGAGTACATGCAGCGTGTCGGGTGGATAAAGAGCGCGCGGCGTCCGATCGCCATCTCCACCGATATTATCGTGGGCTTTCCGGGAGAGACCGGGCGGGACTTCGACGACACACTTTCGCTGCTCGATGAGGTGGAGTACGATTCGATGTTCAGCTTCAAGTACTCGCCGCGCCCGAACACTCCGGCCACCGGGATGGCCGATGCGGTGGAGGAAGAGGAAAAAAGCCGCCGGCTCACCGTTCTCCAGGAAAGGCAGCGGGGCATCCAGATCCGGCGGAACGCGGACAGGGTCGGACTCACCGAAGAGGCGCTGGTGGAAGGTTTCAATCGCGCCACCGGCCAGTGGATCGGCCGCACCACGCAGAACCAGCCGCTAAACTTCATTGAGCGGAGCGGCAATGGCGAATCGCTGACCGGCAGGTACGTGCCGGTCCGTGTCACGCGCGCCGGCCCGAACTCGCTGGCCGGTGAAGCAATCGAAGGACATATCCATTGAACCGCACCCTCCACCGAAGGCGATCTGATCTAATGGTTTTTAGGGAGACGATATGGAAGTCGAGATGAAAATTCGGGGTCTGATGATGGATCCGGTCACGAACATGCCGATCGTAATCCTGAAGGACATCGACGGCAGCCAAATCCTGCCTATCTGGGTGGGCATCTACGAGGCCAACGCGATCGCCCTGGAGATCGAGAAGGTTGCTACTCCCCGGCCCATGACGCACGACCTCATCAAGACTCTGCTTTTGGGCCTCAACACCGGCGTACAGAAAGTCGTAGTGAATGAATTGCGCGACGACACGTTTTACGCATTGATCTGGCTGGAACGGGATGGCGAACTGATCAGCGTCGATTCGCGCCCCAGTGACGCTCTGGCGCTGGCGCTGCGGCTCGATTGTCCGATTTACGTCGAAGAGCAGGTTTTGAAGTCTTCCAAGTCCGCCAATGCCTCCTCGGACAAGATCAACAACGAGGAACTGCGCCGCTGGCTGGAAAACCTCAACGACGAGGATTTGGGCCGCTACAAGATGTAAACCGATGAATAGTACCCATACGGAAGCAAGACTCCGCGCGGCGGGATTTCAGGTGGTGGCCGATAGCGGCTTACTCCGTCATGCGCTGGTGGCGCGCGGTAGTTTTGCCGCCCTGGTGGAGAAGGACTCCGCCGGGTACGGTCGCGCGGGGAGCGCCGGCCTGATGACGGAACATGGCCTGGCGGTTCTGGTTTGGCGTGGCGAGCGGGCCTGCTTTACCGCCCGGGGCTTTGAACGGACGGCTTCGCCGGCCGAGGTCGCCCAGGTGCGGGCTTTCTCGGCGGAACTCGGAATCGCGCTCGAATCCGGGGGCTTGACAAGGCCTCCCGAGCGCTTACAATAGTCCTAACCTGCTTCTGTATGCAAGCCTTCTGTGACCATAGCAACACCGAGGTTATTGCCAGGCGCGATGGCGTTGAGTACGTTCGCTGCCTCGGCTGCGGCCAGGTTTTTGAGGCCGATGACCTCGAATCGGTTCCGGTTCCTGACGAGGACGAAGAAGACTGATTGTTTCTTTTGCGCATCGTCAAGGCCGGCCGGCGGCTTAAGTGCAGCGTGTGTGTTCGTCCGTGTGAAAATAAATTGAGATTCGGTCTTCATGCGATTATCGAACCTACTGCCGTCTTCAAGCGGCGCGGCTTTCCCGACTCCTCTCCGCATCGTCTGTATCGGCGGCGGCACGGGGTTATCGACCGTGCTGAAGGGGCTGAAGCGCTATGCCCGCGCGCCGGGTGAGCGTGCGGGTTCCGATAGCTCCGTTCGCCGGCCGCTGGTTGAGATCACGGCGGTAGTTACCGTCACCGATGATGGCGGCAGTTCCGGACGGCTGCGGCGCGAGTTCGACGTGCTGCCCCCGGGCGATATCCGCAACTGTCTGGTGGCTCTTTCTGAAGACGAGGCCCTGCTCTCGCGGCTTTTCCAATACCGCTTTCCCGCCGGGCGAGGCTTAAAAGGCCACTCGTTCGGCAATCTGTTTCTCACGGCGCTCTCCAACCTGACCGGAGATTTTTCGCAGGCGGTGAAACTGAGTTCGGAGGTTCTTGCCAGTTACGGACGTATCTATCCGTCCACCGATTCCAACGTGGTGCTGGAAGCGACTCTCGAAAACGGGGAAAAGGTGACCGGTGAGACCCGCATCAGCCACAGCCGGAAACGGATTGTCCGGATTGAACTGAATCCGGCGCGGTGTATGCCGCTTCCGGAGACACTGGAGGCCATCGCGCAGGCGGACCTGATCAGTTTCGGCCCCGGGTCCCTGTTCACCAGCGTGATACCGAATCTACTGGTGAAGGGTATCGCCCAGGCGATCTGCCGCTCGGAAGGCATCAAAGCATATTTTGTCAACCTGATGAGCCAGCCCGGCGAAACTGGCAATTTCACGGCCGCCGATCACGTGGAGGCCATTCTGGATCACGGCGGGCAAAAGATTCTGGATTTTGTCGTGCTCAACAGCCAGCTCATCGGACGGTCGCTACAGCGCAAGTACGCCGCGCTGCAGGCGTTTCCGGTGGCCAACGATTCGAGCCGCCTTGGCGCGCTCGGCCTTCGCGTTCTGCCCCGTGAATTGGTGGCGGAAAGTGAAGTGGTTCGTCACGATCCGGACCGGATGGCCGAGGTGGTGGTCCAACTGGCCGCCGCCGGCCGCCGCCGGAGACGCCGTCTGCTTGAAGCGAAGCGCCGTATGGCCGCGGCAGGCGCGTAACCGCCAAAAAGAGGAAGAACATGCTTAACGACACCAGTATCGTCATCCTTTCGGCAGGGCTCGGTACCCGGATGCGCTCCCGGAAGGCCAAAGTCCTGCACCGGGCCGGCGGCATGTCGTTGGTGGAGCACGTCGTTCAAACGGCGCTCCAGTTGACCGCGCCGGAGCGGATACTGGCGGTGATTGGTTATCAGGCCGAACAGGTGCGGGAGGTCTTGCGCGACGTTCCCATCCGCTTTGCCCAACAGTTGGAGCAGAAAGGGACCGGTGACGCCCTGGCGGTGTGCCGCGATCAGATGGAATCGCATTCGGGGAAGCTGCTCGTACTGCTGGGCGATTGTCCGCTGTTGTCCGCCCGGACACTGCGGGCGCTTTGCCTCCGCCACGACGAGGCGGGCGTTGCGGCTACCGTGATCACCACTACACTGGATGATCCGAGCGGCTACGGCCGCATTCTTCACGACGCCGAAGGCCACGTCCGCGCGATTGTGGAACATCGCGCCGCCACGCCGGAGCAACTGGCGATCCGGGAGATTAACGCGGGCATCTATTGTTTTGACTCGGCGTTGCTTTGGAAGCATATAGGCGAAATCCGGCCGGATAATCCGGCTTCGGAGTACTACCTGACCGATATCATCGAGATTTTCCGCCGGGCAGGCTATCCGGTTGCCTCTTTCCACCTGGACGATCCGAGCGAGGTGCTGGGCATCAACACCAGGGTGGAACTGAGCGCCGTCGATCGTATCTTCCGCCAGCGCAAGACCACCACGTTGATGCTGTCCGGGGTCACCATCGAAAAGCCGGAAACGGTCACCATCGACGCCGCGGTGAGCGTGGGGATGGACACGGTGATTGAACCGTTCGCCCAGATTCTGGGTAAGTCAGCGGTTGGAGAGAACTGCCGCATCGGCGCCTGTTCCGTGCTGCGGGATTCGGAGTTGGGCGAGGGGGTGCAGGTTTTGCCGTTCAGCCTGGTGGAGAATTCACGGCTGGAACAGTCTTCCCGGGTCGGTCCCTTCTCACGATTGCGGATGCAGAGCCAGTTAGCACCCGGTGCCGTGATCGGTAATTTCGTGGAACTCAAAAATACCCGTGTCGGCGCCGGCAGCAAAGCGCAGCATCTGGCTTATCTTGGCGATTCACAGATCGGCGCCGGGGCGAACATCGGGGCCGGCGCCATTACCTGCAACTACGATGGGGTGAAGAAACATCCCACCCGTATTGGCGACGGAGCCTTCATCGGTAGTAATGCGACGCTGGTGGCCCCGGTCGAGATCGGCGATGGCGCCTACATCGGGGCCGGATCGGTGATTACGGATGCGGTTCCGAGCGATGCACTGGCGCTGGGACGTTCCCGCCAAACCACGAAACCCGATTGGGCGGCGAAACGGAAATTGGCTATTTCTTCGGCCTCTGGGACGAGCGTACGATGATTCGGACGGCGGTGTCCTCGTCTTCGCCCTTGACATAGCCGACCGTCACCCGGGCCTTGACCTTCAACTTCCCCTCGACGGTGGTTTCGGCCGTCAACAGAAAAGCGTGCTTTTCAACGGTCCGGTCGGCGACGACCCGTGTCAGCGTGACGTGGTCGGCGGCTACTTCCGAGACCGTGCCCGACATGAAGAAAAACGTCTGCTCGCTTCGTGCGGAATGCTCACCGGTTTGCGGAGAATCCGCTCCGGCTGCCGATGGGGCTTCCGCCAGACAGATTAGAAATGTAAGCACAATTAGGGTGGGCCGCTTGAACTGCACACTACAGGATAGTGCATCCTCAATGAAGGGGCACTGAAGTCCGTATTAATTTCCATTCATTCCGCCGAATTTCTTAAGGTTTTTCCGGCCAGGCGTGTTTGGGATAGAGCCGGCTCAGTTCCTTGCGGATCTGGGGATAGAGGCGCTCCCAGAATCCGGCCAGGTCCGTTGTCATCTGCACCGGACGCTGGTTTGGCGCAAGCAGATGAACCACCAGGGGCACCTTGCCGCCGGCCACTCGTGGGGTCTCCCTGAGGCCAAAAAAGTCTTGCAGCCGGGAGGCCACCCACGGTGGCTGTGACGCGGAATAGTGTATCTGCGCGGTTCGGCCGCTGGGAAGCCGCAACCGCTCCGGCGCCACCTGTTCCAGTTTAGTCCGCGTGCCCGCGGGCAGCCGTGCTTCCAATTCCCGCAGCAGACCGCCGCGGTTGCCGGATTGCCGGAGTTCGGCAAAACTTCGCAATCCACGGCATAAGGAACGGATTGCGTTGTCGATATCGGTGCCGGCCGGCGAAGGCAGGCCGGAGTGCTGGCTGGCAAAGGCCAACCGCGCGAGGAATGCATCCACCGGGCCGCGGTCAAACAGCTTCTCCACACCGGCCTCCACGGCCTTTAGCGCCAGCAACTCCGATGCCTGTTCGGGGTCGGTCGCGCCGCTATGGGACTCTTCGATTACCAACTGGTCGAACATCACCGCGCTGACAGTTTCCACCCGCTCGGCGGCGCGGTTCCACTCCACCCGCGTTCGCACTGTCAGCCGCCCGGGGAACAGGTCCAGCAGCCATTCGGCTTCAATTCCGCTTGCCAGGCGCACCAGCGGCGGGCTGCGCTCCCCGCGCTCCTCGATTTCGACCGCCACCAGGAGGGCGTGCTTCCGGACCACGCTCGAGCGGGACAGAACGGCCGATCCTCCTCCGGCCAGCAGCAGTTCTTCGCCATTCCGGCGGCGGGCCACACGATCGGGGAAGGCCGTGAGGGTGGCAAGCATCAGCGCTTCATCGCTCTTCCGGCCCCGGGTTCTGGGCCGGATGGTTCGCCGCAACTGATCAAAGATCTTCAGCGTACCCGGTTGCCAGGGTGAATCCTGCAGTAGCAGAAGGTCCGACGGTCCGTTTCGTTCCAGTTGCTGCTCCCCCAGCCGCTCACCCCCGCTGAGCACCGCGGCGATGGCACAGCCGGCCTCGCCTGCTTCCCGCCGCTCGGCCTCCACCACCAGCCGGGCCAGGCGGGGATGTAATGGGTAGGAGGCCATCGTACGTCCCACCGGGGTCAGGCGGCCGTTGGGGTCTACGGCCCCCAACCGGCGAAGCAACTGTTCAGCCGCCGCCACCGAGCGTTCCGGGGGGGCCTCAAACCAATGCAGATCGGTGATGCCCATAGCCCGAAGGCTCAGCAGGACCTGGGACAGTTCACGGCATTGAATCTGAGGCCGGTCAAACTCCGGCCGCCGGAGAAAATCCTCCTCGGTGTATAACCGGACTACCCGGCCCGGACCGGTGCGTCCGGCCCGTCCGGCGCGTTGAACGGCGGACGACCGGCTGATACGCGCAATCTTCAGTTCGGGCAACCCGGTCCAGGGCGAGTCCGAAGCCTGGCGCGCCAGGCCGCTGTCGATGACGGCCCGGACGCCCTCAATGGTGACACTGCTTTCGGCCACGTTGGTGGAAAAGATCACTTTGGGCCGCTTACCGGGCTGGACTGCGCAATCCTGATCTTCGGCCGGGAGATCCCCATGGAGCGGTACCCCGGCCAGCCGCGCCTTGCGCAGAATGAAATCGCTGGCCCGCATGGCCTTGCGGATCTCGGCCGCCCCTGGAAGAAATACCAGCACGTCGCCATCGATACCCTCTGACACCAGGCGGTCGAGCGCCTCCGCCACGCGGTCTTCCAGGGAGGAAGCGGAGTGCGGCGTGTAACGGAGATCCAGGGGAAACAGGCGGCCTTCGGACCGCAGCACCGGGCAGCCGCCGAGAAATCCGGCTACCGGATCGGCATCGAGTGTGGCCGACAGCACGACGATCCGCAGGTCCGGGCGCGTTGTCCGCTGCAGGCGGCGGACCAGCGCCAGCGCCAGGTCGCCTTCGAGGTGGCGCTCGTGAAATTCGTCAAAGACGACCGTGGATACACCGGATAGATTCGGGTCGTCCATCAGTTGCCGGGCCAGCACACCCTCGGTGACGAAGGTCAGATCAGTCGCATCGGAAGCGAAATTTTCAAAACGAACCCGATAGCCGACCCGTTCGCCGACTTTGGACCCCAGCTCGGCTGCCACGCGGCGCGCCGCCAGGCGGGCGGCCAACCGCCTCGGCTCCAGCACCAGCACGCGCCCGAAGCCGAGTAGCGCGGGTGGCACACGGGTGGTCTTGCCGGCGCCGGGTTGCGCCTCCAAAATCAGGTTCGCCGATTGCCGGAGCTGTTCGACGACAGCCGGAATCAGCGGATCGACCGGTAGCTTGAGCATCCTCTTAACACTTTAACTGGTGGGGATTGGCGGGCCGGTTTCTCTCTCCGGAACCGGAGGCGAAATGCCGGTGTCTACCCGGCTGGGGCTGTTACACTGAGGTTCTATGGCCGGTAGTCTTGCTCCCCTTTCTCCTCCCCGCCGCCTGCTGTTCGGCCCGGGGCCTTCGCTGGTAGAGCCGCGCGTATATGAGGCGATGACCAAGCCGATCGTCAGTCACGTGGATCCCTATTTCTTCCACGTGGTGGAGGACATTCGCGCCGTCTTGCGGAGACTGTTCGGCACCAGCAACGAATTTACACTGGTAATGTCGGCTACGGGCAGCGGGGGAATGCAAACCGCGGTGGCCAATTTTGTCGAGCCGAGGTCCAAATTCGCAGTTCTCTCCAACGGATACTTCTGTGAGCGAATCGCCGAAATGGCGCGCCGCGTGGGCGCTAACGTCGTGCGGCTGGAGAAGCCCTGGGGCGAAACCTTCAGCGATTCCGAGGTGCGGACATTCGTGCACCGGGAGCGGCCGCAGGTAGTGGCCTACGTGCAAGCGGAGACGTCGACCGGGGCCCTTCAGATGGGTCTTGCGATCGGCGCCGCGGCTCACGAAGCGGGAGCGCTGGTGATTGCCGACGCGGTCACTTCGCTGGGCGGTATGCCGGTGCAGGTGGACGCCATGGGGATCGACGTTGCCTATAGTTGTACCCAGAAAGCGCTGGCCTGTGTGCCCGGGCTATCGCCGATCACCGTTTCCGCCCGTGCCATGGAATGGCTGCGCGCGCGCAGGAGCCCAATCCCGGACTGGTATTTCGACCTGAAACTGCTCGACGAGTATTACCACGGCGCGGCTCACCGCTACCACCACACCACGCCGGTCTCTACCTTCTACGCGCTGCGCGAGGCGCTGGCGGTAATTGACGAAGAAACGGTGGAAAAGAGATGGGCGCGCCACCTGCTGGCGCATCGCGCCTTTGTCGCCGGCATCGAGGCCATGGGACTCACCATGCACGTTGCCGATCCGCACCGGCTCTGGACCGTGAACACGCCGCGGGTGCCCGAGGGTATCGACGACGTGAAGGTGCGCCGGCGGATGATGGCGGAGTACGATATCGAGATCCTCGGCGGCTTTGGTCCACTGGCCGGCAGGATCTTCCGCATCGGCCTGATGGGGATGGTGGCCACGCGTGAGAATGTCCTGCTGCTGCTTGACGCGCTGCAAAAGTCACTGACCGCGGAGGGTTTCGCCGCGCGCGGGAACGCACGCGAGGCGGCAGAGGCGATCTTTCATCGCGCGGCTTGACCCGGATTCAGCGCCGGCGGCTTGCTGTATCATCAGAGTTTTATGTCTCGATTCACCGGGCTGCTGGGAATCATTCTCATCCTTGCCGCCGCTTTCGTCTTTTCCAAGCATCGCCGTGCCATTCAATACCGCGTGCTTTTTTGGGGAGTTGGCCTCCAGTTCGCATTTGCATTTCTGGTTCTGAAAACGAATTTCGGTTACGCATTTGAGGCCGCCAGCAGCGGTGTGAACGCCCTGTTGCAATATGCCGAGGCGGGCAGCCAGTTCGTGTTCGGACCTCTCGGAACCAAGGGCGGACCGCTGGGCGTAGTTTTCGCCTTCCAGGTGCTGCCGATCGTCATCTTCATCGCCTCTCTGTTTGCCATCCTCTACTATTTCGGCGTGATGCAGGTTTTCGTCAAATTGATGGCGAAAGGGATGCAAGTGGTGATGGGCGCCAGCGGCGCCGAATCCACCAACGTGGCGGCCAGCATCTTTATGGGGCAGACGGAGGCGCCGCTCACCATCCGGCCGTTTCTCGCCAACATGACGGAGTCGGAACTCTACACCGTGATGGTCAGCGGCATGGCCCATGTTTCGGGCGCGGTGATGGCGGCCTATGTGAAGATCGCCGGCGTGGAGATCAAGCATCTGCTGACGGCGGTGATTATGACTGCCCCGGCCACCATCATGCTCGCCAAAATGTTCATTCCGGAAACGGGCAAGCCGGAAACCGCCGGCAACGTCAAGGTAGTGGTGGAGCGGCCGGGAGCGAACGTAATTGATGCCGCCGCGCGCGGCGCCGGCGACGGACTCGGCCTGGCGCTAAACATCGGCGCCATGCTGATCGCTTTCATTGCATTGATCGCGCTGGTCAACGGGACGCTCGGCTGGGTCCACACGCTCCCGTTGCTCGGTTGGATACCGCCCACCATGCAGCAGGTTTTCGGTGCCGTGTTCGCACCGGCCGCCTGGTTAATGGGGGTCAGTTGGAAGGACGCCGCAACGGTGGGCAACCTGCTCGGCACCCGGCTGGTACTGAACGAGTTCGTGGCCTTTCTGCAACTGGGGCCGCTCAAGGCGCAGATGGATCCCAAGTCGTTTGTCATTGCTACCTATGCGTTGTGCGGCTTCGCCAACTTCAGCTCGATTGCCATCCAGATCGGCGGGATTGGCGCCCTGGCCCCCAGCCGCAAGTCGGATTTGGCCCGCCTGGGCCTGCGCGCGGTGGCGGCCGGCACGCTGGCCAACTTCCTGTCCGCTTGCATTGCCGGGATCCTGTTATGAGTACCGAAACGATGGAAGCACGAGACTTCCTTGCCGCGCGCATCGCCGGGGGCGTCCCCAAGGCGGCTGTGGTTCTTGGCAGCGGGCTTGGCGCTTTCGCCGACGAGTTGGAACAGCGCGTGGAGATTCCCTACGGCGCGATTCCGCACTGGCCCGTCTCCACCGCCATCGGGCACGCGGGCAAACTGGTGTTCGGCGCCATCGAGGGCCTGCCGATCGTGGTGATGTCGGGCCGGGCGCACCTATATGAGGGAAACACGCCTGCCCAGGCCGCGTTTGGTGTTCGCACGCTGGGGCGCCTGGGCGTTCGTGTCATTGTTTTCACCAACGCCGCCGGGGGCATCAACCTCGACTACAGCCAGGGCGCGCTGGTGCTGATCTCGGATCACATCAATCTTCAGGGATCGAATCCGCTGACCGGTCCGAATGACGATTCGCTCGGCCCCCGCTTTCCCGACATGTCGGAAGCCTACGCGGTCCGCTTCCGCCAAATCGCCCGGGAGGCAGCCAGGGAGTCTGGTTTCGAGATGCCGGAAGGCATCTATGCAGCTGTGTCCGGACCCAGTTATGAGACGCCGGCCGAGATTCGTTTTCTACGGACGATCGGCGCCGATCTGGTGGGCATGTCCACCGTGCCCGAGGTGATCGCGGCCAATCACATGGGCCTTGGCTGCCTGGCCATCTCCTGTGTCACCAACATGGCGGCGGGGATTGCACAGCGGAAAATTGAACACCAGGAGGTGCTCGAAACCGGCCGCCTGGTACGCGGGCGCCTGGTGAGTCTTTTGAAGGCCGTTCTGCCGCGCCTGGTGATGGAGGTGTCCTGATGGGAGCCGATCTGCGTGAACTAATCGAGGCCGCCTGCGGCGTGCGCCGGAATGCACACGCCCCCTACTCGCGCTTCCAGGTAGGCGCCGCGCTCGAAGATCATCAGGGCCGGATCCACACCGGCTGCAATGTGGAAAACGCCACCTACGGACTCACGCTTTGCGCGGAACGGGTTGCCGTATTCAAGGCGGTTTCCGAAGGAGCGCGCCGCTTCACCCGGATCGTGATCGCCGCCGATTCCATGGAGTTGACGCCGCCCTGTGGCGCCTGCCGGCAGATCCTTTGGGAATTCTGCGGCGATCTGGAGGTGGTCCTGGTTAATTTGCAGGGCAAGCAGGAGGTCCTGGCGCTGGGAGATCTGTTCCCGAGGCCCTTCGACGATGCGTTTCTCGATTAGCCTGATTCTTCTCCCGCTGGCGCTGTTCGGCGAGCCGGCGGATTGGCTCATCACCGCGCGCTACCTGGTGCCGATGGACGCTTCGCGCCGGGTCATTGAGGATGGCGCGGTGGCGGTGGGCGGCAGCCGGATTCTGGCTGCCGGTTCCCGTGCGGAAATAGAAAAGCGGTTCAGCTCCCGCCACAGGCTCGACGCCGGCGATGCAATCATTGCTCCGGGCCTCATCAACGCCCATACCCATGCCGCAATGTCGCTGTTTCGTGGTATCGCCGGCGACGTACCGTTGCGCGAGTGGCTGGAGAACTACATCTTTCCCGCCGAGGCGAAAAACGTCACGCCGGAGTTTGTCCGCTGGGGCACCAAGCTGGCTGCTCTGGAGATGATGCACGGCGGAACGACCACGTTCGCCGATATGTACTACTTCGAAAGCGACGTCGCCGAGGCGACGCGGGAAGCCGGATTGCGGGGAGTGCTGGGAGAAACGATACTGAAATTTCCAGCGCCCGATTTCAAGACGCCGCAGGCGGCGCTGGAGTACACCGCCCGTTTCATCGAGCGCTTCCGTGGCGATCCGCTGATTGTGCCCGCCGTGGCGCCCCACGCCATCTATACCAATACCAGCGCCACGCTGCGGGCCGCGCGAGCACTCGCCGCGCGCTATGGCGCGCCGCTTTTGATTCATGTTTCCGAGACCGAGCGCGAGAACAAGGACTCGCTGGCCGGGCACGGCTTGACACCCACTGCCTACCTGCATTCGCTTGGCGTTCTCGCCGGCCGTACCCTGCTTGCTCACGGTGTCTGGTTGACCGATGCCGACATGGAGTTGGTGCGGCAGGCAAACGCCGGTGTGGCGCACTGCCCCTCGAGCAATCTGATGCTGGCCAGCGGAATCGCCCCGGTTACCGCCATGCTGAGGCACGGAATCAGCGTTGGATTGGGAACCGACGGACCGGCGGGAAGCAACAACGACTTCAACATGATGGAGGAGATGGACCTGGCCGCGAAACTTCAGAAGGTGACAGTTGGAGACCCGGCCGCGCTGAAGGCGGTTGATGCCATCGCCATGGCCACGGTGCTGGGAGCCAGAGCCATCGGGATGGAAAACGAGATCGGATCGCTTGAAAGCGGGAAGAAGGCCGATTTGATCACCATCCGGCTGACTCGCCCGCATGCGGTTCCGCTGTATGACGTGTATCGCCAGTTGGTCTACGCGTTGAAGGCGAGCGATGTCCGCGACGTCATGGTCAATGGCCGTTTTGTTCTTCGCCAGGGAAGATCGCTAACCCTGCCGGAGGCCGAAGTGTTGTCCAATGCGCGGCGCCTGGCGCGGAAGGTTGTCAGGCAGCAGAAGTTCGCCTCACCGGCTCCCGGGCTGGCTGCGCAGTGACCTTACCTGTTGCTCAAGGATTCGTAGCTGTTGCTGTAACCGGCGGTTGCGCGATCGCTCCTCTTCGTACTTTTTTCTCACGGCGATCTTCCTTGCCGTTTCGGCTGCGTTCGCGGCTTCGAGACGCTTCTGTTCAGACCGCAAATAGTTGATTTCGGTGGTGAAGGTTCGATTGTCCGGCTCGCCTAGAAATCGCGCCGACCCACTCGTCGAAGCCCGGCCATTCTTGTAGACCGTAAGCCTGGAGTCGACATCGTCCGACTTACGGACGTAAACGAAGTTACCCTGGCGCAGAAACTCCGGGGTGAGCCGGTGAGTGGTTTTATCCCCGCCGTCGTTAATCTCGAGTTCTCCATAGTCGGCGTTGCGAAGCCATGGCGAAGAGTGGTCCCACTCCAGGCGCATCTGTCCATCGGAATCGGCTGCCCGGAATACCAGGTCGGCAGGCTGTCCGGCGCGCAGGAAGTAGTAGGCGCCCGTGCCGATCAAGCCGATCGCAAGAATCGCCCACAGCAACAGCGCCAACCGGGAGGACGATCGGGCCGGGACCGGTTGCGGCGCCTCGGCAGCGGATTCCGGCATAGACTGTTCCAACGGAAACGGCCGTTTCACCGCCAATGGCAGCCGTCTCGGCCGAACATCCGGCCTCGCTTCGTGCCGCGAGGAGAATCTGGCGAACGCAGCGACACTGAAGGGCTTATAGCTCGACTCCGTTTGCAGGGCGCCATCCGGTTCACGGAAAAAGAAGCCGGCGTCGGTGCCGCGATGCCGCGCCGGACGCAGCACCAGGGTTACCTGCCAGGGCTCGGGAAAATACCGGTCGAAAATCGCCTGGTCTTCGTCGCGAAGGTTGATTTCGGACCGGGTGTGCGACACGAACCAGCCGACCGGACGCAAGCCTTCGAGCGTCGGTCCGCTTTCCCGCAGAAGGGCTTCCAACCGGCTGGTGTCAGAGGGAGAGAGCAGAAATGCCGGTCCCCGGCTGTGCTCGCAGGCGATCTGGCGCCACGTCCGGATATGCACCACGCCGTCTTCATGCCGGCCGTAAAGCACACCGCCTACTTCGATGCCGCCCCGTGATAGTTTCTGCAGCCCGCTCAAGGCGAGGTTGCAGACCTCTTCGATTGCCTTCTGCGAATACTCGATTCTGGGCGAGCGGCCTTCCACCACCCAAATACCCGACTCAGGTTCAACCCAGGTGTCCTTCATACCCGGCGAGCTCCGTCTCCCGTCAGCCGATTCGCGCCAGCCGGCAATATCCTCGAAAGCGAGGTTTGCGTTTCCATATCATCCTCATCGGCGGGTTCATAAAGATGGTAATAGTAAGTGACTGCCGCCATCATTGCGATCAATGCCAAGGCCAAAATCAACCAGGCGAGGGTTTTCAGGTTCCAGGCGCGCTGGCCGGACATAGCGGCCATCGTCGCCCGTACCACGATAAACGCCAGGGCCGGGCCGAAGATCAGCTTCCAGTACCAGGCCATCAGATCGAGGTGGTATTGCCCCCCAACCTGGCTCCACAGTGTGAAAACCGCCACCAGTGCCAGCAGGAATTCGAGCGCTAGCAACAATCGGAACAGAGCTTGGCTGAAGTCCTTCACCGTACCGGCCCGGCTGTCGTGGACGATCTTCGAATTGGGTTCAACTTACACAGCGTAGCATCTCGTGCGGCGGCGATTTCCTCCGGTAGTACCATACCTGCCGGCAGGGTACCGGGCCAACCCGCTAAAATAAGAGCAAGCCGCTTGACGACTCGAATCTTCGCCAAACTGATTCTCGTGGTGGTGGTGGTCCTTGTGGTGGCCTTCATCGGGGTGAATATCCTTGCCTCGCGGATCGCCGTAAACGCCTATCAGGACGCCAGCGGCCGACAGTTGGACGATGGGGTGCCGGCGGCCCGGCACGCCAGCGTCATCCGCCGGCAGATCCTGGTGGGTACTGCCATTGCCTTTCTACCAGCCCTGGTACTGGCAGGGTTTCTGGCGCGCCAGATCTCGTCCCGACTGAGTCATATCATTCGTTATGCTTCCGAGTTAGCCAAGGGGAATTTTGAGGCCCGGCCAAGCTGGTCCGGACACGATGAACTGAACATTCTGGGGCGAAAACTCGACGAGACCGGAGAAAAGTTGCGGAAGATGTTCGAGGAACTCCAGCACGAGCGGGCTGAACTGGAGAAACTGGAGCGGGTACGCAAGGATTTTGTGATCAACGTGTCCCATGAGCTTCGTACGCCGCTGGCTTCAATTCAGGGCTATACGGAAACGCTGCTCGACGGCGCCCTCGACGATCCCGAACACAACGTTCGCTTCCTCTCCATCATCCGCCAGAACGTCGAACGGCTTACCCGGCTGACCGAGGATCTGCTGACCCTCTCGCGGATCGAGATGCGCCGTTTGCGCTTCCAGTTCGCCCCCTGCTACGTCCGCCGCTTGTTGGCCGATGCCGCCGATTCGCTGCGGCCGCTGGCGGCAAAGAAACGCATCACGCTGACGGTGGAGCCGGTTGCGCCCGATCTTGAAGTGTTCTGCGATGCCGAAGCCGTCTACCAGATGCTCTCCAATCTGCTTGATAACGCACTGAAGTACACGTCTGAAGGCCGGTCGATCACCAGTGGCGCCCGGCCGGCTGTTTCGGCGGGCCGGGAGATGGTGGAGTTTTATGTCCGTGACGCCGGTTTCGGTATTCCGGAGGCCGACCTGAGCAGGCTTTTCGAACGCTTCTACCGCGTGGATAAAGCGCGCTCCCGGCAACTGGGCGGCACCGGCCTGGGCCTGGCGATCGTAAAACATCTGGCCATTGCGCAGGGAGGCGATGTGCGGGTGGAGAGCGAGCTCGGCAAAGGTTCGACGTTCTATTTCAGCCTGCCCGTGCATGACCTCGGTTTAACCGAGTTGGGTGGGCTCCGAACGGAGTTGACCGTCTCGCCGTAAAGAGGAAATTGTGACCCCGTGATGGCTGAAAGTGAATACCTCGGATGAAGAAAATTCTGCTGATTGAAGACGACTTCGATCTGTTCGCGCTTTTGAAGTACAACCTGGAGAAAGAGGGGTTCCATCTCATCGGCGCACAAACGGGTCAGGGTGCGGTGGAATTGTGCTGCCGCGAAATGCCCGATCTGATTCTGCTCGATATTATGCTTCCCGATTCCGACGGACTGGATATTTGCAAGGGAATCCGCAGTCAACCCGCGCTTGCCCTGATTCCGGTGATCTTTCTTACCGCGAGGGCGTCGGAGGCGGACCGGTTGACGGGCCTCGAACTCGGAGCCAGCGACTACATTGTCAAGCCGTTCTTCGTCCGTGAGTTGATCGCCCGCATCAAGGTGCAGTTTCGCAATTCGGCGCCATCCGGTCACCGCCTGTTGAAGTCCGGGGACCTGGAGTTGGATCGCGATCGCTGCCGCGCCTGGCTCGCCGGCGTGGAACTGCAACTTACGGCCACCGAGTTCCGCCTGCTGGAGCACCTGATGAACCGTCCCGGCATTGTGTTCAGCCGCCAGCACCTGCTGGATGCCGTGTGGGGGCACGACCGCGCGGTTACCGACCGCACGGTGGATGTCTACATCCTGCGGTTGCGACAGAAGATTGAAGGGGGTGGCGCCGGGACCGGGCGAATTCGGTCGGTCCGCGGTTTCGGCTACAGCTTCAATGACGACGCCACCCCGGCGGATGCGGCGGAGGAAGAGATCACTGCCGGCGCCTGAAGTTGTGGAAACCATCGGAAAAATGCCATGCCGCCTGGCCGCGCTGGTGGCGGGTTTGCTCGTTCTCACAGGCTGTTCGGACCGGGGACACGCACCGGTGGAACGGGTCGGCGGCTCGCGGGAGGCCTCCGGGATGACATTGGCGATGTTGCGAGGCATCCGTGACGGTGACCGCCTGAGGGTTCGCGCCCGGTTTGCCGGCGCCGGTGAGGACATCACCCTCGAATTACAATTCCGTATCGGCGTGCCCACTCGTCTCGAATCCGGAGCCTGGCGCGGCTTTGGGGAAGCAGGTTCTGTTCGCGAACTTTCCACCACCTTCCTCGGTGGCCAGTCGGGCCCCCCGAGTCTTGGGGGGCGATACGACTTGCTGGGGCCGGCCGACTCGGTCCGCTACCGGGTGCGCATCCCTGTGCGCGAGCTTCGATTCGGCATATGATATCAACCTGAGGTCCGGCCTTGGGCCGAGAGATGAAATATGTCAATCTGGCGATTCTCCCGCACTCGAATTGTAGTGGTGTTTCTCGTGGCCCTGGCCTTCGCTGCCTGGCGCGCGCGCACCGAAACGGTATCATCTGATGAGGTGGAACTGGGGCGTTACGACGTTGCCCGCGGAACGTTCCGCCAGTTACTTAACCACGCCGGTGACCTGCTGAATCAATCCGAAAAGAGCGGTTTACGTGACACCTTGGCGCACCTGAACCAGGCGTTCGACCGCCAGGGCGGAACGCGCGGCATCCTGATCAATTGCCACTCGCCCATCAGCCGCGCGGTTTACCTGTTCGAACAGAATTCCCACGTCGAGCGCGTCTGGGCAGCGGGCAGCAGTCCGGTGGCGGTTCCGCTACGGCGATCCTGGCCTTCGGCGGAGGGTCTCATTCTGCTGCGCCTGGGTCTACCGGATTTGGACGGCGACAACGCCCCGCAGTTCGCCTTCCGTGAAGTGAGCCTGAAGGCGAACGACGCGATCAAGCTCGATCGCGCGCGAACCAGTTACATGGTGATTCGGGTGATGGACGCAACGCCCGGCCGCAACAGCCGGCCAGTCCCGGTGATGGCTGGGGGAAGGGAAGTGGCACGGCTGCAACTGAGCGTTGATGTGCCCGAACCAGGCCGCTTGCGGGTGACCATTACCGATCCAGCCTCGGGCGGAACAACTCCGGCGGTGGTCGGCATCTATGCTGCCGATCATCAACTGGTGATCCCGCCCGATGCGGTGCGTTTCGACAAGGCGGGCTTTGCGTACCGGGCGGGACAGGCGCGTCCGTACTTCACGATGCACTACTGGCCCGGCACCACGGACGAAAAGCAGGTGTTTTTTGTCCCCGGCAGTTTTGCGCTGAGCCTGCCCGCCGGCCACTACAAGCTGATCGTTGGAAAAGGATTCGAGTATGCGCCAGTAACCAGGATTCTAGAGATCAGCGCCGGATCCGAGACCGAGGCGAAAGTGGATCTGAAGCGCTGGGTGAACATGCCCCAGCGAGGCTGGTACTCGGGCGACGGTCATGTGCACTATGAGCGGCTTTCGGCCGATTCGAACCAGCCCTTGCTCACCTGGGCCCGTGCCGAAGACGTTCACATGGTGAACGTGGCCCGCATGGGGGATGCTCTCAAGACCTACTTTGAGCAGTATCAATTCGGCCGGCCGGGGCGTTTTGTCCAGCAGGGCTACTCGCTGGTGCCGGGCCAGGAGGATCCGCGTACCGACTACATCGGCCACACGCTACAAATGAATCTTCAAGCGCCGATCCGCTTTCCGAACGAGTACTACCTCTATGACAAGGTGTTCGACGAGACTCATCGCCAGGGCGGACTCGCCGGCTACGCTCACGCCTATCAACCCCTGCGTTTCAGTTTCTATGTGCGGCAGAACATGACACTGAACCTTCCGCGGCACAACGTCGATTTCGCCGAAATCTCCGAGTTCGGAGATATCGACACCAATGTCTACTACGAATTCTTGAACCTCGGCTTCAAACTCACCGCGTCTGCCGGCAGCGATGTCCCGTGGGGCCACAGCATCGGGACGTCCCGCGTCTATGCCTACACCGGGCGGGCCTTCGATCCCGACGATTGGTTCGCCGCCGTCAAGGCCGGCCGGACCTTCGTCACCACTGGCCCGATGCTCGATCTCAGGGTGAATGGCGAGCGCCCGGGCGCCGATCTGCATGTTGGCGCCGGCGAGACGCTCCGTATTACGGCCTCGGCACAGGGACTGCGAGTGGCGCCGAAGTACCTTGAGGTGGTCGAGCACGGCGAAGTGATCAAGGCCGCTCCCAGAACCGGCAAGAGCCTGGAAGTAGCCACCACGTTCCATGTTACTCACAGCACCTGGATTGCCGCGCGTTGCGCCGGCGCGCACACCAGTCCCATCTACGTTCATGTGGGTGATGAGCCGACCTGGAAGCGCGAATCGGTTCCTGAGTTGATAGAGACTCGAATGCGCCAACTCGACGATATGGAGGCACTGACGCACCAACAGATCGGCTCGGGAGGCGAGGGCAATTGGAACAACCCGGAGAGCTTCAAGACGCAGATTCCGGCATTGCTGGAACGGATCAGGATCGCGCGCGGCATCTATCGCCAGATGCTTGAAAAGGTACAGTAGATCAAGAGAGATATCGATGGCTACAGCCGCCCCGCCGGCGCCCACCGGACTGCTCACCGAACTGATGGAGATGCCGGAGCGAACCACCATCTCAGTTGCCCGGCCGACCCTGGGGTGGATCTTCCATTCACCCACCGCCGGCGCTCCGCAGGCGGGCTATCAGGTGCTGGTAGCGTCAACGAAAGCCCTTGCCGAGGCGTTTCGCGGTGACCTATGGGACACGGGCCGGGTTGGTTCCGCGCAGTCGATTAATATCGTCTACGCGGGCAAGGCGCTTGCCCCCTCGCATTCTTACTACTGGCGCGTTCGCGTATGGGGAGCGAGCGACCAACCATCCCCGTGGTCTGAAATCCAGCAGGTTCGGACCGCCGCCGAACTCTCCCCCGAGTACACTTCCACCGCCCGCTATCCGCTGTTGTGGACCGATGTCTCGCCGGGCCGTGTGGCCAGCCTGGAACCGGGCCGCTACTTCTTCGATTTCCGGCAGGATGCGTTCGGCTATATCACGCTGCACCTGAACGGGAGTTTTGGCGGCCGCACCATCGAGGTCAGGTTTGGCGAACGCGACAACGGCGATGCCGTGAGTACCAGCCCTGGTGGCCGAATCCGCTACGCGATGACGAAATTTCCACTGGCCGATGGAGACATCACATATCGCATCCATCCACCGGACATTAGTGGAAAGGGTGTCAGCCTGCCTCAAGACGTCGGCACAGTGCTCCCGTTCCGCTTCGTCGAAATACTCGATTCGCCGGTACCGCTGACGGCGCGATCCGTCCGTCAGCGCCGCCTGCATTATCCTTTCAATCCGGACGCCGCTACATTCCGCTCGTCGAGCGGGATCCTCAACCGTGTCTGGGAACTCTGCCATTATTCGATGCAGGCCACTTCGTTTGCCGGCGTCTACGTGGATGGTGATCGGGAACGTCTGCCTTATGAGGCCGATGCCTATATCAATCAGCTCAGCCACTACGCCGTGGATCGTGAGTTCACCATCGCGCGGCATTCTCACGAGTATCTGCTCGATCATCCTACCTGGCCCACCGAATGGAAGTTTCATTCGATCTTCCTTGCCTGGGCCGACTATCTCCATACCGGCGACGCCCGCTCGCTTGAGGTAAATTACGGCAAGCTGAAGGCGAGGCTCTTCCTGGAGCGAGAGCGGCCCTCGGATGGTCTGCTACGCGGTTTTGCCGCCTATCCTCCACGTGGCGGCCTTAGCTCCGACATCGTGGATTGGCCGCCTCCGGAACGCGACGGTTATGTTTTTCGCGAATACAACACCGTTGTGAATGCCTTCTATCTCCGCAGCCTGGAATTGATGGCCAGGATTGCCGATGTTGTTCGGCAGCCAGCCGATGCAACCCGGTTCCGCTTGCGTTATGCCCGCGCGCTGGTGGCCTTCAACCGCGTGTTCTGGGATGCCGGCGCCGGCCGTTATGTGGATGGAGAGAGCACTACCCACGTCTCGGCGCACGCCAACTTTTTTCCACTGGCTTTTGGTCTGGTGCCGGATGAGCGGCGCCGGGCGGTAACGGAGTATGTCGTCAGCCGTGGCATGGCTCCCAGCGTGTACGGCGCCCAGTATCTGCTGGAAGGACTGTTCGAGGCCGGCGCGGCGGATGCCGCCGTAGCACTACTTACGTCGGCCGGTGAACGCAGTTGGTGGAATATGATATTCGACGGATCCACCATTACTACCGAAGCCTGGTCGCTAGCCGACAAGCCGAATATCGATTGGAACCACGCCTGGGGCGCCGCTGCCGGCAATCTGATCGCACGTTATGTTCTGGGTCTGAAACCGCTGGAGCCTGGCTTTGGCAAGGTAGAGATCCGGCCGCAGTTGGGATCGCTTCAGTGGGCGGAAGGCACTATCCCCACCATTCGTGGCCCGGTTTCCATTCGCGTTGAAGGCAGCAAGATTGACGTTGAGCTTCCTGGCAATATGACGGCGCGTATCGTTCCACCCAAATAAAAGAGCCATCCCGGAGGATGGCCCATGGATTGAACGAAAGTAGGTGGATCTTACTTCTTCCGGCGGAACAATGCCAGCGTGGCAAGTCCTGCGAAGCCAAGCAGGAAGGTTGCCGGCTCGGGTACGGCTGAGGATTCGTTGACGTGGTCCGAGACGGTGACGTTGTCCAGGGCTGGTCCGGCGGCATTATTCTCAAGCGACGTGAAAGTCAACGTGTCGTTGCCGGCAGCCAGAAACGTAGCCGAGATCAGAGTCCAACCCATGGCAGAGGTTGAAATACCACTAGTATTGAAGTTGTAGATCGTGTTCAGGTCCCCGGCGCTTACCTGCATCTGTTTGATGACGTTGCCGGTCACGGGATTGCCGGAGAGATAGAACGATAAGTCGTAAGACTGTCCGGCGATGGTCGGCAATACGGTTGAAACCGATCCGGCCCCAAGAGCCGAGAGGTCAACGCTACCGTCGCCTTCCTGGGGCTGCCAGTATATGCCGATCCAGTCGACTCCGCTGCCGCCAACGGTCCACGGTCCGATGCTGCCGCCGTTGTTAACGGTGGTGAAGCTGACCTGATCGCCAATGCCGTTGAAGCCATCCGAGAAGATGATGGCGGCATTGGCGGAAGTTGCGATACCGATCGTCAGGAGAACGGCGAGCAATAGTACTTTCACTCTCAAGTTGTCTTCCTTCCTTGAACCAGCGATAAAACAGAAATCTAACTACTTGTCTTAATAAGATATCTTATGCGGAATATAAAATCAAGAACGATTTGCCGTGTAAGCGCGGCTACATAATCGATGGTCCTTGTTTTGGCGTAGAGCTGTTGGGATCGGTGGTGGGCGCGACAGGACTCGAACCTGTGACCTCCTGCGTGTGAAGCAGGCGCTCTAACCAACTGAGCTACGCGCCCTGCGGCGGGACACTTCATTCTAACCCACTCGAATTCGGCGCCGCTACATGGAGTTTCTGGATGTTGCGGCGCGAGGTCCTGGTGCGAGACATTGGAATCGAAATGCTGGATCGACGCAGTTTTCTCGCTTCCGCCGCGGGCCTGCTGTCCGCCGCCCGCCTCCACGCCGCATCGGGACCGCCCAACATCCTCCTGATCGTCGCCGACGATCTTGGCTGGGCCGATGTCGGATACCACGGAGCCCGGTACCGCACCCCTAACATCGACCGCCTCGCCAGGACCGGCGCCGAACTCAACCATCACTATGTCGCCCCCGTCTGCACGCCCACGCGCTGCGCCCTGCTCTCGGGCCGCTATTGGAGCCGCTTCGGCGTCACCGGACCGCAGAACGAACAAGCCATGCCGTTCGGCACCGTCACGCTCGCCTCGGCCCTGAAGTCGCGCGGTTACGAAACCTGCATCAGCGGCAAGTGGCACCTTGGGTCGCTGCCGGAATGGGGCCCGCTGAAGTTCGGCTTCGACCGCTCCTACGGCGCCCTCGCCGGCGGCACCGGACCCTGGGACCACCGCTACAAGCGGGGCCCGTATACGCGGAACTGGCACCGCAACGACCAGTACATCGAAGAGCAGGGGCACGTCACGGACCTGATCCTTCGAGAAGCGCTCGCGTTTCTCGATGCACCGCACGCGAAGCCGTTCTTTCTTTATCTGCCCTTCACCGCCGTGCACCACCCGCTCAACGAGCCGAAGGTCTGGGTCGACGCCAACGCTGATATCGATCCCGACCGCCGCCAGTACGCCGCCTGCGTGCAGCACATGGACGACGCCGTCGGCAAAGTGATCGCCGCGCTCGAAAAGAACGGCCTGCGCCGGAATACCGTCGTCGTCTTCACCTCCGACAACGGCGGCCAGGGCCGCGCCGGCAACGATCTGAAGTCCTACCCTGGTGAATACGAAGACGGGCTTCTCGGCGAAAACGCTCCGCTGCGCGGCAAGAAGGGGCAAGTCTACGAAGGAGGCATCCGCGTGCCGGCCTTCGTGAACTTGCCCGGACGCGTCCCGGCGCGCCGCGTCGATGCGCCAATCCACGCCATCGACTGGCTGCCCACCCTTACCGCGCTTGCCGGCTATCGTCCGGCCGGCGGCCTGAAGTGGGACGGCCGCGACGTCTGGCGCGTCGTCACGGGGCAGGGAACCGCGGCGCCCCGGGACCTGTACTGGAAAGGTCCGGGCGGTCGCGCCTACGCCGTCCGCTCCGGTGAGTGGAAACTGGTCGTGGAAGGCGAGGGGGAATCGCGGCGCACGGAACTCTTCCAGGTCGGCGACGATCCGTATGAGCAGCGCGACCGCGCCCCGTCGGAACCGGCCCGGGTAACACGCCTCGAGCAACTCCTGGCGGAGTTCCGCAAGAGCGACAACGACGCCGTCGTGCCGCGCCCCGCCGGCGGGAAGAAATCCAAAGCCGGCCAGTAATCCGCGCGGGCGTTCCGATCCCGTGACGCCCGCGGGCTCGCTGTTACCAGGTGAACACCACCACCGGATTCGGCGTCCGCTCAAGTCCATCCTGCATCGACGGCGTCACCGAAGGCTTTCACAACAAAATGGAGACCGTCCGCAGGCAGGCCTACGGCTTTCGCAATTTCGAAAACTACCGTCAACGCCTGCAGATGCTGTGTGGCTAAACGATGTGTTTTGAATCCGGAGGTGCCCCCGTTATTCGCGTGCAGCTACATGGAGTCTCTAAATGGTTTCGCGATGTTGCCGAATCTGCGGTGAATGGTAAAATTAAACCGAAAGGGGGCGTACTGGATTCGACGGGATCGAATCGTTGCCGGAAGGCGTGCCGGGTTCCGAGCTCCCGTAAAACGATCGGAAAACCATAACTGCCAATACGCAGTTTGCATACGCTGCCTAATCACTAGGTAGCCGCCCCCGCCTGCAGGTCCGCATGCAGGTGTCAGGGCGCCTTATGGCGGAATTGGCCGTAGTCTTCGGTCCGGAGATGAGGGCTGAAACCAATCGGGCTAGGGTGCTGCTGATCTTGCCGGGGCGAGTGTAGCATCCGAAAACAATGAACCGGATACGCACGTAGGCTTTCGGTGGCGGGCTTTCTCGGACGCGGGTTCAACTCCCGCCGCCTCCACCACCCTTCCACTGTTATCGAATTCGGAGATACGCTGGTAGCTTCATGCTCCGGGTCCTCGTGTTGGCGCTGCTGCTCGGGTGGTCTGCCGCCGCTGATGATCTCACCTGCGGATACAGCCTGGTGGGGCTGCACTACACTGGGCCCGGCCGCTGGCAGCACACCACGGACCCGATCTGGGTTTTCGATTACCACACGCTTCAACTCACCTATCGGGCCGAAGGCTTCACCAGATCCTCCGAGCCGGTCCTGATCCTGCGGCCGGGCGCAGTCGGCCCGGTGACTCCCGGGGCTCTCAATCCGGAGAATCCTTTTGCCGCCGGCAAGCCGCTCACGGTGCTGACGGCCGCGGAACTGAGGGCCGACGGAGCATCCCACACCATCGACATCGAACTTCGCGGCAAGACGAAGACGGCGCAGGTGGACCAGGTGATCTTCTCGCTGCCTGCAGGCGCCCGGCTCACCGTGGAACGGATGGAGTTTGCCGGCGGACGCGACGTTCTTCCGCCAGCCACCAGCGGAGCGCCGCTGCCGGCTGGTGTTCGCAATCTCGCTGCCACCGCGGCGCAAACCTACGCCGGTTTGCCGGCAACTACGCTGCGCGGCCGTGAGTCGATTCGGATTGATGGCGGCGGACGCCGCGGCGCCGCCGTCTATCTCAGCCTCTGGGCGAATCTGGCGGGTGTGTCGAGTTATTCGGCAGAAGCGCCCTTCGAGCGCTGGCGCTGGAAGGAGACTTCTGAAACGGGAAACCTGCTGATCCACATTGAATACGCCGATGGTTCGGCCGAAGACCAGTTTCCCGAACTGGCCCGCGAACGGCGGCACGCGCTGTTGAATCGGACGACGGCCCTGTATGTGGTGGCCGTCGATGCCGCGCGTCCGCTGGCATCGGTCGAGCTGTCGGATCGCTCGCCTCACGTGCAACTGGTTCTGTTCGGCGCGGGCCTTTCGGCAAAGCCCGTGCCGGAAGCCAATGACGCCACGCTCGCGGTTCCCGCGCCGGCTAACGGGCCGGTTCGAGCCTCCCGGCTGGATGGTTCAGTCTGGTATCAACTGGACGCCGACCCGAAGGCCAATCTGCACGCTACCCTGACACGCAACCGTGAGGCGGAGGGCCAGACGGCTGCGCTCTCCCTCACCAATCGCGGACGCGAGCAGCAGCAATTGCGGTTGCGGTTTCCGGTGTTGAAGATCCGTCCGGCGGCCGCCGCACGTGACGTGTACTATCTTTTTCCGGCTCAACGGGCTCTTATCGGCCAGGACGAGCAACCGCACGAAGCGGCCTACTCCGGCGCCTTTCCACTACAGTTTCTCGATGTCTTCTCACCGGCCGCCAACAGCGGAGTGTGCATGATCGTGCGCGATCAGCAAGGGCGCTCCAAAACGTTCAGCATCCAAAAAACCGGCGCCACCGTTTCGGCTGCCGTCGAGTATGCGGTGAAGCTGGGACCCGGTGAAACATTTCGTGCGCCTGATGTGCTGTTAGCTGAACACGGCGGCGATTGGCGACAGGGACTGGCCGCGTACCGCAATTGGGTTGCCTCCTGGTACCGCCCCAATCCTCTCCGTCCCGCCTGGCTGGATTCTGCTTTCTGGGCGCGGCGCGACTATCCCATCGGCGGCAGCGGCCACCTCTATGACACAAAGACCAACCGTTATACCTTCGACGGCCTGATCGACGACGCCCGCGCGCTCGGCGGCGCTGATTTCATCGACATCTCCGGTTGGGCGCTCTCAAACACCGCAGGCCGGGTGGGCGATTACTCCATCGACCTGGGCGGCATCGCCAACCTGCGCCGGAACATTGACGAGGCTCGGGGCCGCGGCGTGCCCACCGGGCTCTATTTCGAAGGCTATCTGGTTGATCGTAATTCGAACGTCGGGCGGCGGCACGGAGCGCAATGGCAGATCATCAACGCCGACGGCACGCCCAGGTGGTGGCAGGGAGGCGCTGAACTGTTTGTTTGCCCGTACGTTTCCGGATGGCAGCAGTACCTTTCAGGCCGCGTGGCCGACGTGGCGCGCGGCGTTGGCGCGGCAGCGGTATACCTGGATGAGTATGGCTTCGGAAACAAGCGCTGTTACTCCAGCGCGCACGGCCATCCGGCGGGGGTGGACACACTGGAGGGGGAACTCGCCATGGTGCGCGCGGTTCGAAAGAACCTGGCCGCGGCCGGACGCGCGGACACGGCGATTTACATCGAAGAAACACCGCCCGACGCGGCGGCGCCATTCTATGATGCGGCCTTCTGTTATGCGTTGCCGTATGCGCGTTCGCCTCAGCCCTCACCCAAGCTCAACCTGTGGCGATTCGTTTTTCCCAGGACCCGCCTTTGGGACATGCTCTCGGTGGGTGTCCATCCCCGCCAACTCTCGAGCGAAGATTTTCGCCTCTCGCTGTGGCACGGAGATGGCATCTGGCTGAAGGGGCACATCGGGTCCTGGTATGGCCAGGAGATTCTCTCGTTCCTGGCGCGCGCTCATAAGGTCCTCAGGCGCCACAGCGAGGCGTTTTCAGGAGCGGCCGAGCCGATGGTGCCCTCACCGCACCCCTCGGTTTTCATTAATCGCTTCGATGGCGGCGGGGAGACGGTGTATACGCTGTTCAATGCCGCCTATCGTACCGTAAGCTTGCGTTTCGCGGGCCGCGCGTTGACGATCGCGCCCCGCGAAGTGGAGGTGGTGGCCTTGCAGCGTCCGCCCTCCTGAGACGGCGCCGATTTCGAGCTTGCGATTCTATATGCTAAGGAAGCAACGCCTATGACCGATCTAAACCGCCGTACACTGTTGGGCGCGCTTTCGGCCGGTGCTGCTCCCTTGGTGAGAGCCGGTGCCCGGAAGCCGAACATACTCTTCGTGATGACGGATCAGCAGCGCTTTGACGCTGTTGCCGCGCACGGCAATCCGCACATCTACACGCCGAACCTGGACCGGCTTGCCGGACGCGGCGTTACGTTCACCAATGCCTATTCGGGCTGTCCGGTCTGCATGGCCGCGCGTTACTCGATTCGTACGGGGTGCGAACCGGCCCTCACGCGGTGCTTTCAGAACGGCATGACGCCGCCCGTGCCGGGCCAGGCCGATACAGTGACCGGCCGTTGCGGTCCGTATCTTGCCCAAGCCATGTCCAGCCTCGGCTATCGCACCTTCGGCATCGGCAAGTTCCACACCGCGCCGTGGGATGAGCCCCTCGGCTACGACCTGCACCTGCACAGCGAAGAACTCTACGAGACGCCAGACCAGCGCCGCCGCGATTCCTTCGCCGCCTGGATCGCCTCCAAGCGTCCGGCTTACGACTTCGTCGAGGCACTGATGGGCGAACGCACCGAGATGTACTACATGCCTCAGATGAGTCCCATGCCGGCTGCGGCAACCGTCGAAGGCTGGGCCGCGGCGCGAGCCGTGGAACAGCTTAACGTTACTGATTCCCGCCCGTTTTTCGGCTTCATATCCTTCATCGGACCACACCCTCCATTTGCGCCGCCGCTTCCCTTCAATCGCATTTATGACCCGGACCGCATGCCGAATCCCATCGGCGGTTCACTCGAAACCGACCACACGGACGAGCAGATTCCCTGGATGAATTACGCCATCTGGGCCGAGGACGTTAACAACCCGCACGCCCGCGTGCTCAAGGCGCGTTATTACGGCGAGATCACTTACATCGACGATTGCATCGGGCAGATTCTCGATGCGCTCGACAAGCGCCCCGACGCCGCAAACACGCTGATCTGTTTCTACTCCGATCATGGCGATTTACTGGGCGATCATCACGGCTGGCAAAAAGAGAGCTATTTCGAGGCGGCCTGCCATGTGCCGTTTTTGGTAAGTTGGCCCGAGCGCCTTGCCGCATCCACCCGGCGCGGCGAGTTGGCCGGCTTGACGGACCTGTTTGGAATCGCCACGACCGCCGCCGGAGCGCAGCAACTTCGCCAGGGGGTGGATCTGCTGGGCGGCATTGAAGGCAAAGCGCCGCCGCGTCAGACTCTATTTGGCTATTACGGAGCTCCCGGTACACGCCGTTTTAAGGTGATGGCCCGCAGTGGCGATTGGAAGTACATCTATTTCGCGAATGGCGGACGCGAACAACTCTTCCATGTCAGCCGCGACCCCCAGGAGTTGGAGGAGTTGTCAGCCAGGCAGAGCGATATCGTTTTGCGGCTCCGCGGCGAAGCCGAAAAGGCCTGCCAGGTACCCGGCCTGAGAGCGGCGCTCGACAACAATGGAATGCGCCGGTTTGCGTTTGAAGCGCGCCCGTTGCACCGTATCTACCAGTTTGATCATTCACGCGGCGTGCGGGGATTTCCGCGGCATCCGGGCGACGTGTTGAAGCGTGCGTAGAAGTGGCCGCCGTTCTACCGCCCCGCGGGCTTACTATCGGCCGCCTGAAGGCTTGCGACGTAGCCGAGAAAATGCGCTGTGTTACAGGCGAAGATACCCAGCTCCTGACCCCTCCGCGTCTCGTTCCAGTGGGTGCTGTAGGGGTCCAGTCCGTTCATGCGCTGCAGCGTGCGCCTGCTGGAATCGATCAACATTTGCCGTAAGCGGGGATCTCCGGTACGCCGATGGGCAAACGCGGCGCCATCCAGCATCAGGAACGTCAGCATCGTTGACAAGGGGGAGCGAGGGCAGGAACTGAAACGCGTGTCGCCGGTCTTGGCGTCGTAGAGGTTGGCTTCCATCCACCGGGCTCCTTCGATGATCTGGCCGGCGGCCCGTTCGTCGCCGGTCTGGTCGTAGTACATATGCAAGCCGGTCAGCAGAATCCCCACCGTAAAGCCGAAGTTCCCGTAATGCTGCGGCTCATCCTTATGCACGCAGACACGATAGTAATCCCACCCGCCGTTCGGGGTCTGCCGGTCGATTACCCGTTCCAGGATGATGCGCGCGGCATTCAGGTAGAACGGATCGCCGGTGGCGTTGTAGGCAGCCATGGTCAGAATCAGGTGCCACCCGGCATTGCGGCAACTGTTGAAGTCGAAGGCGCGCGTATCCACGGTACCGTAGCGGTCTGCGATCGCCCTGGCGGTTTCCAGCGATCGCGAATCGCCGGTCAGGAAATAGTAGGCCAGGTGGCCCTGGTTGAAGACATGGTCCACCGTGAGTATCCCCACCGCGATCCCGTTGCCGGGGATCTGTCCAACGGCGTAATAGCCTCCGGTATGCCCGATCGCATGGTGATACACGCCGCCGATGCGCGACCGGTCCACGTGGTAGTGGATCGTATCAACGTCGCGGTTGTGCCACTCCATCTGTTCCGCCGCCTCGAAGTATCGATCCCTGCCCGTGCGCAGGAACTGGAGCAGAAAAGCGTTCTGGTTGTCGTACTCGCTGTTGCCCCAATCCACGCCTCGTTCGCCCCACCAGTCGCCGAAATTGAGCATGCCGTATTCGCGATTCCGGCTCCGGTCAAGCCAGTACTGATCGAAGCCCTTGGCGAAGGACTGGTCGTAGTCGGCAAGCATGCCGCTCGACGCTGCCGGCGCTATTTCGCCGAATGCCTTCGACGTCGCATACCATTCCGGTGGCGCCAGCGCCAATAGCGGTCTGCGCTGGACGCGGGTTGAACCCGGGCGAGACGCCGCCGTAGCCTCGATCCAGATATCCTGCGTCTGAGTCATCCCCTGGCGCAGTTTGTAGGCGCCATCCAGCAGGTAGTAGTAATTGCGGTGCTCATCCACGGTTCCCTTGGACGCCTGGTATTCGTCTTTTTCCAGCGGTGGACAGATGTCCAACTCCATCCCGGCGCCGGTGAGCGCGATGTCTTTCGGGTAAGTTTGCCAGAAATCGCGGACCGCCAGCGTGATGGTGTGCGCGCCATCGCTCCATTCGGCCCAGCCGGCAGCATGCTTGCCGGTGACGATTGGATCTTTCTGGTTTCGGGTAATGGAGTATTGGTTCTCCACATGTTGCCGGAGCCGGACGGAATCTCCCGGCCCCAGAGCGCCGCTTTCGCCTGTATCCGGCCCCAGCCGCCATTTGAGCCGCTTCGCCGCGGGCAGCGGCAGTGTCAGCTTCAGTGAACGGATGGAGGTGAAATCGGGGTCGCCGTTGTCATTCGCCACCGAATTCATCAATCGAAGATAAGGCTGTCCGGCATAGGCCGAAAGGCGCGCGTCGAAAGCGAACAGTTGCCGGCCACTGGCCGCGCGATAGCGCCCCTTCAGGCGAATGGTGACGCGCAGCGGACCGGCTTCCTCGATTTTCACTCGTTCCGGAGCGAGGCCGGCCGTGTAGATCGTGCCGTCCATGCCGGTGAGGGTCAATCCCATGCCCGCCGCCCCCAGCAGTTCGGCACCGTGGTTCAAGGCGAGCGATGACAACAGTCCGCTGCCGTGCTTCGGGATGCGGAAGCCGACGCGTCCGGTAGAGACGCTGATGGCTTCGGCGGTCTGGGTGACGTGAAGTTGCGAGGGAAACGTCTTCCGCGTTACCTCTGTTCCGTACTCGATCACATACGGCGCGGCGTCCGCTGAATCCGCCTGAAAATCCAACAGCACCCACTTGATGCTGCGATCGGGCCACCATGCAAGAACCCGTGTTTGGAGAGGAATCTCACGGCCATCGGCGGTAAGCGCGCGAAGGTGATCCTCGGCACCGAGCATGCCTTTCGGGAAGGGCAGGCCCGAGGTGACCGGGAACCTGCCTTCGACGACGGCATCGGCCTGGTTGTGGATGGTCACCCGGACGCGCTCCCGCTGCGCCGTGCCGGGCGCCGCCGGTGGCAGTTGCGTCCGGAAGGGCTGCCACGCACTGGCGACCGGGCGTCCGTCACGGCTCTGAGCCGTAAGGCGGAAACGGTACTCACGCCCCGCCTCGAGATTTCGCACTACCAGCCGGTGGTTCCGCTCGGCTGTAGTTTCTCCGAATGTGCGCACGGCTTCACCGTCCCGCCGAATCTCGACGCCACAGCGGACCGGCCAACTCGAAATCCAGGTGAGTTCCTCCGCGCCGCGTTCGCCCTGGAAATCAGGCGTGACGGCAAGGCGGGTGAACACGTAGGGGAGTGGACGTTCAGCGGGCTTGCGCGCCAGCAGCGCAATCGATTCGATGCGGTAGGCGCCTTCGCTGGTGGCAGTCGAAAGCTCGATCCTGTCACCCCGCCCAACCCGCACCGGCTCGGGGAGAAAGTACAGGTGTTCCCGGTTGTCATCGGCATCGGCCACCGCCCGCCCGCGCTCGACGCCCCGCACACGGATGCGAATCTCCTCTTTGCCGGCGCTGTCGTAGATGATGAAGCCGGGGTAATAGTCTCCCTCCACCGCTGCCAGCACCGCGATGGAACCATGATCGGCAGTCCGCTTCACATAAGGAACGCGAACCGTGCCCGGCTCCTCAGCGAAACCGCCCAGGTGCCACTCGCTGAGGGGTATCACCACCGTGCCAGGCTGGTGCAGAATCGAGCGAAGCACCGGCAACCCCCAGGTAGAAGGCAGCGAATCGCCGGCCCGTGCGTGCGGGACGGATGCCACGAGCATGGCAAGCGCCAACGCCGTAATTCGTAACGTTCGTCTAGTTGCTGGCCTTTGCATTCCGGTAATCATACCCCTTCCGGTTACTTGGATTATAGGGTCGTCCGGCGTACCGCG
Source organism: Bryobacterales bacterium (assembly GCA_020854055.1). Classification (GTDB taxonomy): domain Bacteria; phylum Acidobacteriota; class Terriglobia; order Bryobacterales; family Bryobacteraceae; genus JADZGD01. The sequence continues at coordinate 32,654 of JADZGD010000121.1, forward strand.
ATGTTGGAACAGTGGGATGAAAGCGGGGAATGAGCATGGTACGCCCGAGAGGATTCGAACCTCTGACCTCTTGCTCCGGAGGCAAGCGCTCTATCCAGACTGAGCTACGGGCGCACGCAAACTAACCATCCGAGTTTAGCATACCCGGTAGATCGAACCTGTCCCCGGAAAGGCGGCTTCTCACATCCGCTACCGGCGCCCTACCCGCGCCTGCGGTCTCATCGGAACGAAGCGCACGCCGCCTTTGGACTCTCTGCGCACGGTGCCGTCCTTCGCCTTGGAAACCAGAATCAGTTCCTGGTCCCAGCCGCTGCCCACCGGAGCCACCAGCTTCCCGCCCGGCGCGAGTTGATCGATCAACGCGGCGGGTAGTTCGGGCGGCGCGGCGGTGACGATGATGCGATCGAAAGGCGCCTCCTCCGGCCAGCCCCGATAGCCGTCCCCATGCCGGACTGTGACGTTGGCGTATCCCAGCCGGGTAAGTCTTTGGGTTGCTTCCCGGGCCAGTTCCTTCTCCAACTCAATCGTGTACACATGTTTCGACAGCCTGGCCAGAATGGCCGCCTGGTAGCCCGACCCGGTGCCGATCTCCAGCACGCGGTGCGAGGATCTTACCTCCAGCAGCTCCGTCATCAGCGCCACAATGTAGGGCTGCGAAATGGTGGCGCCGTGTCCAATCGGCAGCGGGCGGTCCGCATAAGCCCACGAACGAATGGCCGCGGGCACGAATTGGTGGCGCGGCACCCGTTTCATCACTTCCATCACGGCCCGGTCACGGACGCCGCGGGATTCGATCTGTTCCCGCACCATGCTTTCGCGCAGGCTGGCGTAGGAATCCGGGGCAGCCACAAGGAGCGGGGAGACGATCGCCAGGGCGGCCGTTCGGAAAATCGCCGCGATCCAGGGCCGTGATGTGGCGGCGGATGCGCATCCTGCACGGCGTCTTAACAGCCCGTCGTGTTTGGCCCACCGATTGCTGTCTGTTCCAGTCAACACCGGGAGGGATTCAATGCGATCTAACAACGCTTTCAGTTCGATTTTCATGACACAGGATCCTTACGCGCTTCGCGAGCGGGAGACCGTTTCGCTCTCCGGCCAGCCGGATCACCGGCCAGCCTGGCGAGGAGTGGACGTCCTTGCTGTTAGCGGCAATCCAACCCTGGCGGTATATCTTTCCAGTCTGTTCCGCGAATCGGGATGGAAGATCGCCTGCAAGCCGACCTGCGGCGAGAGCCTTGCATTTTTGCGCGACAACCGTGTTGCGGTGGCCGTTTGCGAACAGGAGTTGCCCGATGGGAGCTGGCGTAATCTTGCCACCGCGCTGGCCCGGATTCCGGAAGCGCCGGCGCTGGTGGTAACTGGCGATAATGACTCGCTGGAAGCGGAAGCGCTCGCCGCGGGCAGTTTCGGCGTGCTGGTCCGGCCGCTGAAGGAATCCGACGTACTGTGGACGATTGCCAGCGCCTGGCACGGTTGGATGAGCCGCGTTGAAACTGGTGGCGGACGCCGCACTTCGCATCGTAAGCCTTACATCCGGAGGTTGCGATGAGTCCATTCACGCGCAGGAAGCCACGCCGCCGCGAGCGGATCCTCGGCCGGGTACTTTACCTGATCCTGTCGGCCGTACTGATGTTGAGTCTGGCGATGGGAATCCGCGTTCTCACCGAACCTGACCGTTCAACCTCCGTTACCGAACCGGCGCCAGTCGCTTGCGCGGAGCCGGTCTAGCTGATACGCCAGACCGTGTATCACGCTTGCTAGCGGCGTTTCGGCGACTCTCACCGGAAGGCCGCAATCGCTGCTGATAAAGCGATCCAGATTACGCAGCAGCGCTACACCCCCGGTCAGCACGATCCCCGTCTCCACGAGGTCGGCGCTCAATTCCGGAGGCGTCTGCTCGAGTGCTTCCCGAATCGCGTTCCGGATCCTTTCGAGTGACGCCGCAATTGCTTCCCGTATTTCGCTGCTCCGTATTGCGACTTCGCGCGGAAGTCCTTTGCTGATGCACCGTCCGGTCACCGGGAGGCTGAGTTCCCGCGTGTCCGGAATCGCCGAGCCGATCTTCATTTTGAGCCGTTCCGCGGTGCGTTCGCCGATGATGAGCTGATGGGTGGCGCGAATATGCCCGACAATGGCGGCGTCCATGTCGTCGCCGGCCACCCGTGTCGCCCGCGAGTAAACCGTGTTTCCGAGCGACAGGATGGCCACATCGGTGACACCTGCGCCAATGTTCACCACCATCCGTCCGCGCGACTCCTCCACCGCCAGTCCGGCTCCGCGCGCTGCGGCCAGCACCTGGTCCACCAGCATTACGTCCGCGGCGCCGGCCTTGCGCAGGGACTCGACTACGGCCAACCGCTCCACTTCGGTCATGCCGCTGGGCGCCGCGACCACTACTTCCAGCCGTTGCAGCGGCCCACGCAGCTCGGCCTTTTGCAGAAACCGGTCCAGCATGCCGTCGAACAGATCGAGATTGCTGACCGTGCCTCCCTGTATGGGCCGGGCCGTCTCGTACTTCAGGGGCGTCCGGCCGCGGTTGGCCTCGGCCTGCTCTCCTACCGCTTCAATATGGCCCGAATCAGCGTGAATCGTTACCAGCGAAGGTTCGTTGACGGCGACGCCCCGTCCCTTGACATAGAGCAGCGTGTTGGCGGTGCCTGGATCGAGTCCGATGCGCGTACGGGGAAATCCGATCACACCGTGTGCGTCTCCCGGGCCTCAGGCTGGTAGATCACTTCAAGCACCTCCAAGCGCCGCACTCCTTTTGGAACCGGCCACTCGATCACATCGCCTACCCGGTATCCCAGCACCGCCATGCCGATGGGAGCAAGTACCGAGACGGCGTTGTCACCGCGAGACTGATTCGGGAATACCAGCTTGTAGCGCTGCTCCCGACCCGAATCGAGGTCTTTCAGGCGGAAATCGGAGTTCATGCTGATGACATCGTGCGGGAGCGCCTCCGGTTTCACCACTTCCGCCCGGTCCAACTCCTGCTCGAGCAAGTCCAGGATTTCCTGCTCGTTCGAGCTTGCCGCCCGCCGTCCTGTGACCAACCGCCGGAGCCGGTCGGAGTCTTCCTCGGTAATGTATATGCGGTCCCGCATCTGTTTGACCTCCTAATGTCTGCGCACCGAGACGTGCTTGGGACTTTTCCAACTGCAAGCCGCGTGCCATCGTTTTCCACTCAAAATTGTGTAATATCCCGTGCGCGAGCACAACCGGGTGCCTGAAAACGCACACTACTGGCCGCAAATGTCCACTTTCCGAGGGCATGCGCGGTTCGTTTTGAGGATAAAATCCGCCTGCCAGAAGTTGGCAGGGCGATTGCACAATGGCGGCTGTGCCTGTCATTCACACTGCCCGACACACCAGACTCCTGACCTTTACAATCGCAGAACCTTATGCGGCCGCGTTACGGTTGGTTCGCAACGCGCTGGCGCGGCAGGGTCTGCGCATTGCGGCCGAAGTGGATATCACCGGCAGACTTCGAAACGAACTCGGCGCGGCAGTCGCTCCCTGCAGGGTGATCTATGTCGATGATCCGATTCTCCTGCTGGAGGCAGTGGTATTTAATCGCGCGGCTGCTCTTCTGATTCCGCAACCCCTGGTTGTCACCGGAAACGGCGGCCACTCTGAGGTACATGTTCACAGCTCCCAATTGCTGTCGGGCTCCATTCCGGAGAGTGCCCGCGAACCACTGCTGGGCTTGCAAACAAGAATAATCCAGGCCATCGAGAGCGGCGCCGACCCCGGCCGTGCCGTCAACCACCAATAGCGAGTGAACGCGGCCTTGGTACTGGTTGCAACGGCACGCATCGGGTGCGTTGCTGCCGCGCCGCGCTTTCCATCGCGCGGCAAACGTGCTCCAGCTCCGTTCGGACGCCGGTGTGTACTCTTCGATCCTGGCGTCCATCGCCGGGTTGCGATTCGTCTGGTCGATAATAACGCCGGAAGGAATCGGAAAATGGCCGGCAAGCGGCGTGCTACTTGGATGATGGACCGCCGCCTCCCGGTTCGGCTGCCGGCTGGTCGAATTGCCGTAGTCGGCGGTCCAGCATGGTGGCTAGCCGTTCGAGCGCGGATTTCTCACCCCGAGTCTCCGCGCGTCCTGGGTCAAGCCCACGTTGGTCGCCGCGGCCGAAGCCGGCGCCACGGCCGAATCCCCGGCCGGTTCTGCCGCACATTCCGCGTCGTCTCCCGCTCCCAGATCCTTGGCCGAGCGGTCCGGTTCTATCCATGAATGGCATTGCAATGTTTCCTTTCTTTGCTGTTGAGATCGTCAGATTGCTCCACCGTGGACCAGCCTCGCCCTGCCCGGGTTCCCCATTCGCGCTGCTGACGATCTTCGTTGGTAGTTCCTTTTCATTGATCATTAGATGCAATTAACATCTAAGGTATACTTGCTGCATAGAATTGTCAAGTGCCGGCTGTCAGCGCGGAACAAATGGTCCGCCGCCGGGCGGCCGATTTGATTTAAGACGGGAAAGCGGAGAGGTGGAATGACCCGGCTGCTGCTTGAAAGCGCGATGATCACCGGCTTTGTGGCGGCGATGATGTTGTTGATCGAGTACCTGAATGTAGTCAGCCAGGGGAAGTGGGGCGGCTGGTTATCGAGCGGGCGGGTGATGCAGCACATTCTGGCTTCGCTACTGGGCGCCATCCCTGGATGCCTGGGCGCATTCACCGTGGTCAGTCTCTACTCGCATGGCGTGGTTTCACTCGGCGCGGTGGTGGCCACCATGGTAGCCACCAGTGGAGACGAAGCGTTTGTCATGCTTGCGCTGATTCCCCGTACTGCGCTATTGCTCACGGCTGTACTGTTTGCTCTGGCTGTCTTGACCGGCCTGGTAGTGGACCTGGTTGCCTCCCGCCGCCGGCACCTCTCGCCGCCGTGTCCCTCACTATTGGTGCACCAGGAGGAGCAACTGCTGCCGCTGCCCGGCGCTCGCCTACTGGCCCAGTGGAGGGACTGCTCGGCTGCTCGCGGAATTCTGGCCGTCGGGCTGGTGCTATTTGCCATTGCCATTGCCGCCGGCCGGATCGGGCCCACCCGATGGAGTTGGGTCAGAGTGAGCCTGCTCGCCGTGTCTGCTGCCTCTCTTTTTGTCGTGGCCACGGTACCGGATCATTTTCTCGAAGAGCACCTCTGGCGCCATGTAGCCCGAAAGCATGCGCCGCGGATTTTCTTATGGACTTTCGGCGCGCTGGCAGCGAGCGGACCGGTCGCGCGCCTGCTCCAGGTTCAAGGCGGAGCGGCCGGTAATCCGTGGTTGTTGTTGCTGCTGGCCTGCGTTGTTGGGCTGATTCCCGAGTCCGGGCCGCACCTCATTTTTGTGATGCTGTACGCTCAAGGTGTAGCGCCATTCGGCGTTCTGCTGGCGAGTTCGATTGTACAGGACGGCCATGGAATGCTCCCCATGCTGGCACACTCCCCCAGGGCATTCATCGTGGTGAAGGCGGTCAATTTCGTCATCGGTCTGCTGGCGGGCGCAGCGGCGATCGCCCTTGCAGCCACGACCATTTTCTAGATCGAACCGGTATCCGGACTCGGTTCATGCGGCGCTTTCGGCGGGCGGCGGTACGCTGGTCTTTGTTAGAGGGCCAGTGGGATTGATTTGGAGAGGCAATGAAAAGAATCGGCATTCTTGGCGGAATGAGCCCTGAGGCCACCGCGCTTTACTACGAGCACATCACCCGGACCTACACGGCGCGCCATGGCGACTTCGGTTACCCGGAGATCCTGATTTACAGCGTCAACTTCCAGCGCTACGTCGACTGGCAGCGGAGCGGCGCCTGGCACGAGGCTGCCCGTGGCATGGTGGCCTCGCTTGAAAGCCTGCGCCGCGCTGGCGCCAGCTTCGGGCTGATCGCGGCCAACACGATGCACCATGTGTTTGAGGAAGTGCGGCAGGCGGTGGGAATGCCGCTCGTTAGTATTGTCGACGCCACGATTGAGGCGATCGCTAAAGCCGGTCTCCAACGCGTTGGCCTTTTGGGCACTATATTCACCATGCGCGAACGGTTTTTCCTGGATGGCCTCGAACGCGCGGGAATTGAAGGGCTGGTGCCGGAGCCGGATGTGCAGCTTCGCATGAACCGGATCATTTTCGAGCAGTTGTGCCGGGGTGAGACGCGGCCCGAATCGCGCCGTCTCTACCTGGAAGCGATTGCGCAACTGGAGGACCGGGGCGCGCGGGGGATTATCCTCGGTTGCACCGAGCTTCCCCTGCTGATCAGTCCCGCCGACAGTGCGCTGCCACTGTTCAACACCGCGATTCTGCATGCCGAAAAGGCGCTCGCGCTGGCCGTCGAAGACGGCGTATGAGCGCCCGCCGCTCAGCGGGAGCGGACACCGGCGCGGTCCTTCGCGCGGAGAAAAGAAAGAAAAGGGGAATGTGTCGGACACTGATCGGCGCACCTGCGCGTCCCATTGCCGTGGTCGATGAGGGCTGAGAAACACTTTCGATCACAGTGCCGGCGAAGGTACCCGAGATGTAAGACCCCCTCTCAGGCGTAAGGATCGATCTGAATCTTCAGCGCAGCGGGTAGCGGGTCGGGGTCGATGGAAGCTACGTCCATGCTTCGCTCGTGGGCGCGCGCGGCCGCCAGACCCGCGATTTGCCCTGTGGTCATCCACACCGGCTCCATGCGCAGCACCGACATGGCGACGTGCGTGGAAGACATCGCCACGGGTACGAGCAGATTATCCACGTTTTTCGGGAGCATACAGCCGTACGGAAGCTGACCGGGCTGCGCGGGACCGAAGGCTTTATTCGGATACCACAGCACACCTTCCATGAAGCCGTCCACCGCGTAGCGCCGGTCGTGGCACGGGTGCACATCGAAGGAGTGTTCTCCGATCGCGATGGGTGAAGGCACGTGCGGCGTGCGTCCTGTCTTGGGGTCCACCATGAAGTTATGCTGCGTGACGATGGCGCGGCCTTCGATACGCCGGCCTTGACGCACGTAGATCTGCCAGGGCCAATGGCCGGTGTCTGCGAATTCGCGCCGATGCAGCCCGATCACGGCCATCTTCTTACGGACATGGTCTGGAACGCCCGGGTCGTTCTGCAGGAAGAACATCAGGCCAGCGGCGTGGTCGACATGGAACTTCTCGAGCCGTTCGCGATGATGGCGACCGGCTTCGGGCCAAGACCAGCTCGCGCCGGGAAGATTGAGGCTGGTATGAGCTTCGATTTCGCCGTTTGCCTGATACTTGCGGCGAGGCAGCGGAGTGCCCCATCCCCAACCCTTCACGCGCCCGCTCAAAAAATCACCACGTAGGGGCAAGAAGTCCGGTAGGTGCTCTTCGTAAGTGTCGGGTTTCTCGATCGGCACGCGTTCGACGGGATCGTCGGTGAAGATCGAGCGTGCGCAAAACGCCTGAATAGCCAGCGAGGGCTCCCCGGTGTCGGGCGTCATGATCTGTTGTCCGGTGCGCCAGTTCATGTAGTGGATCCCGGCAAACGGTTCGCCGTACTCCTCACGGCCCTCGCGTCCCACTCGATAGGGAACGTTCGCCGCCGCGGCCAGATCGCCTTCGTAGGTGCCGTCAATGAAAGTGCGAGCGGCGATGGTGATTGCCATACCCTTGCGGTCCGTGAGTTGGACCTCGCGAATACGGTGATCCTGGATCACCGCGCGCTCCAGCCAGTGTTCGGGAATCCAGCGCAAGTGTGCGTGCTCGCCTTGGATCAGGCGGCGGAAGATCTCCTCGGCCACCGATGGCTCATAGAACCAACCGTTGTGCACGAGTTTGAGTTGCGTCTCGTCGTGCCCTAGCAAACTGCGGTACTCGGCGAAGACCTTGGTGACAAACTCCGCCACCAGGCCGCCGAACAGGTGCGTACGCACGGCATCGGTGGTCGACAATCCGCTGGCGGCCATGCCCCCGGGACGGCTCTTCGGGCACGCCAGCACCACATGGCAACCGCGCCGCGCGGCCTCGACGGCGGCCGCCACGCCGCCAGGCGTTGAACCATAGACGAATACGTCACAACTCTGCCGCTCACCGGCCGGGGTGGCAACCGCCGATGCCGCGGTTTTCAGAAAGTCGCGTCGATTCATGAATTGATCTAAGATTTGCAACTCCCGCTCCCGGCCAACAGCCAGTGTACATCTAACAGGCTGCTGAAAATTCGTCGCGAAGCAGTGAGTAAGTTGTCTCTGCTTCGACTTTAGTGGCGATTTGGGGGCTTTCTGATGCTATAAGCCGTCTGGCCCGTGCTGAAAAACGCCGGTTTTCGGCGCTTTCCAGACACCTCGGCCTATGCGGCCAGGGCCTGAATACGCAGGTTCCGCATCCGCACCAGGTCGTACGCGGCCGCCGCGAACGTGAACATCCACGCCACTTTCTCCAGTCCGCGATGGCGCCGCCACATGGGTGGTCGGCATCGCTTGCACTGGGGTAAACCTTCCGGAGGGCCTGGTCGGCGGCGACAAGGTTTTGATTGCGATAGCCCGGTGCAGCCCCGATGCATCGGCGAGCTGCAGTGAATCGAGGATGCGCAGAACGCGACTTGGTCCGTGAGGTTCGACGAATGCTCCGGCGGGGTCATAACGGTCGCCCGTCGATACAGGCCGCCTCCAAGAGCTCTTCCCGGCTCGTTAGGTCATGAGTGCACTTGCAGCGCGTAAAGCCCTCAGCCGGTATTAAATGAGGAAAGTGGACACGATAGACGAGATCCCCGAATGACCTTACTTGAATAACAAGGTAGGGAGGCCTTTTCTCAACTGTCAAGCCATGGTATGGTGCCGGTTTGGGACCTCTTTTCCACTCCACGCGATACGGGCAGAGCGACACGTTGTTGCGCACAAGCGCTTCCCTGATCGGGCTGAGCCCGTTGCCGAAGATGTTTACTCCCAGGTGCAGCGCGAGATACTCATAGGCGATCTTCAGCACCGTTATACCTGCCCCTTGCAGGCTGTCTTCTCCACCATCGAAGCGGACGAGAAGTCGCCTTTCGTCAAGTGCCGGTTCGACGCTAGTGACAGTCCATTTGACGATGTCGAATCCCGGAGCAACTGTCACTCGGATGTTTTCCGGGGCCTGGTCGAACCTCCGAAGTGCCTCCCAGATCTGGCTCGAACAGAGTCCCTCCCGCTGAAGCATCTTCTTGAGCGCCACCCGCGCTCCCTCGGTCTGAAGAATTAGGGAACCATCCGGCTGTTTCCGTTCGCTGACGTTGAAGCGTCCGTGTCTAGACGTACCTTTTGCCGGGCCACACTCGCTGTGAGCTACGAACTCTTGTCCCTCAGAAATCCTACGCAAGAGTTCAGGCAGTTGGCCCTCCAGGCTGCCAACGACGAGACGTATGGCCGGGTCTTCCTTGAGTTGCGCGTCATACTGACCCAAAGTGCTGTTACAGCAATCGTCTCCCGGCCTGGCGCCGGTCTGTTCCGGCGCGGCCGGGCGATACAATCAATAGGTGATGTCCCATATTTTCGCCGCCGTTGTGCTGGCAGGCTCTTCGCTGGCCGCCCAGAAGGCTCCGTTTGATGTGGAGGCGATGCTGCGGTTGAACCGGATTTCCGATTCGCAGGCCGCGCCCGATGGCCGGGGCGTGGCGTTCACCGTTCAGACGGTCGATCTGGCGAACAACGTCAAACATCAGCAGATTTTCCTGACTTCCCTGCATGGGGCAAACCCTCGGGCAATTACCGCGGAAGGCGACAATGAGCGGCCCCGCTGGTCGCCTGATTCGACGACCATCGCCTTCCTCTCCACCCGGTCAGGCGCCTCACAGATCTGGCTGATGGATTCCACGGGTGCTAACGCGCGGCAGTTGACTAGCTTGCCCACCGGCGCTGAGGGTGTGACCTGGTCGCCGGACGGCAAGAACCTGATCTTTACCAGCGAGGTATATCCGGAGTGTAACGATGACGCCTGCAATCGGGCGCATCTCGACGCCGATCAGGCAAGCAAGCTGAAGGCGCGCATCTATGACACGCTGCTCTACCGCCACTGGGACCATTGGAATACCGCCCGGCGCCGCCATCTGATGGTGGTTCCCGTTGCAGGCGGAACGCCAATCGACTTGACGCCGGGCGAGCGCGACGTGCCCCCCTTCTCGCTAGGTGGCGGTGAGAACTACACCGTCTCTCCCGATGGAGCCGAGGTTTGTTATGTGTCCAACGGTGACGCCGTACTGGCAACCAGTACCAATACCGACCTGTTTACGGTTCCGATCGCCGGAGGCGACCCGAAGCGAATCACCATCAATCCCGGCGCCGACGAGGGACCCATCTATTCGCCGGATGGCAAGTACCTGGCCTACCGCAGCCAGCAGCGTGCCGGTTATGAGAGCGATCGCTGGCGCCTGATGCTGCTGGAGCGCGCCACCGGCAGGGTCACCGCGATCACCGAGGGGACCGACCGCTGGGTTGAGAATTATGCCTGGACTCCGGACTCCAGTCAGATCTTCTTCGTTACCGAGGACCGTGGACGCACTACGCTTCAACGCATCTCCCCGCTCGGCGGCGCCGCCCGCATCGTCATCACCGGTGGCGGGCAGTTAGGCGATGTGCAATTCACCGCCGATGGAAAGACCCTGATCTATACGGAGAACCGGCTGACACACCCGACCGAGATCTTCGCGGTGCAGTCAAGCGGAGGCCAGCCGGCTGCACTGACTCGCCTGAATGATGTTCTGCTGGCCGGTTATGACCTGCCGCCCGCCGAGGTGGCGTGGGTCGAAAGTGCCGATCGCACTCCAGTCCACTACTTTCTGCTGAAGCCTCCGGGCTTCACGGCTGACCGCAAGTATCCGGTTCTGGTTCTGATCCACGGTGGACCGCAAGGAGCCTGGGGCGAAAGCTGGAGCTACCGCTGGAATGCTGAGGTTTTCGCCGCCTCCGGATATGTTGTGGTGATGCCAAACCCTCGTGGATCTATTGGGTACGGGCAGAAATTCATTGATGAGATTAATGGCGACTGGGGTGGAAAGCCGTACGCCGACATTATGGCCGTCGTGGATCAGATCGCCGGTCTCTCCTATGTGGACCGCGACCGTATGGCCGCCGCCGGCGCCTCCTATGGCGGATATATGGTGGATTGGATCTTGGGGCATTCCAACCGCTTTCGATGCCTGGTGTCTCACGCCGGTGTCTTTGACCTGCGGAGTATGTTCGGCGCCACGGACGAACTGTGGTTCCCGCTCTGGGAGTTCCAAGGCACACCCTGGGATAACCCGGACATGTATGCACGCTGGTCCCCCAGCTATTTCGTCAAGGATTTTCAGACCCCCACCTTGGTGAGCCACGGAGAACTGGACTTCCGCGTTCCGTATACCCAGGGATTGCAGTTGTTTACCTCTCTCCAGTTGAAGAAGGTTCCATCCCGGCTGCTGATCTTTCCCGACGAAGGGCACTGGATCAACAAGCCGCGGAACTCCGCCCTTTGGTATAAAACCGTGATCGAGTGGCTCAACCAGTGGACCAAGCCGACGCCGCCGCCGGCGCTTCCCGTTCCGGGTACGCCACCGGAGGTAAAGCCTCCGGCCTAGGGGAATCACCTGATTGAAATCCCCCGCGCCTCGTCTTAGGCTCAAAGCATGCGGTACTGTGTCTTTCTGCTGGCGGTGCTGGCAGCCAGTGGTCAGGAATCGAAGACCTACGTCTACGACGTGAACGGAGACCCGTCACTCTACACCGAAACGCTTCGTTCCCGGACGCGGAACGATAAGACGATGGTGGAGCGCATTCCGTCCATGAACGGAGAAACGGCCCTCGACGAGAAGGTGGATGAGCGGGTAATTGAGAGCAGTTCCACCTCCCGCATCGTGGAGCGGATTACTACTTATGGCTCGGGCGAGAGGGCGAAGGTACGAACCGAAGAAAAGAAACGCCCCGACGGCGGTGTGACCACCTCCACCACGAGATACCAGGATGATGGCAACGGCTCGCTCGTAATGGCCGAGCGTAGTGTTGAGCAGTCGCGCGACGGGATGTCGGAAACAGTAATCGAGCGGCCCACGATAGACGGTTCGCTGGTGGTCGTTGAAAAGAAGTCCGGCACAACCCGCCAAGTGGATAATGGCCGGGAAACCACTGTGGTGACTTACCGCCAAGATACCAACGGCAATTTTGATGAAGCAGTTCGCGAAATTTCTCTGGTAACCAAAACGAATGGCGTGACTTCGGAGACGACAGATCAGTATCTTGCGGGACAACTGAATGGTCGCACTGTAACCACGGTTACTGAGCAGGATGGCAAATTGGTTCGCGAAACCAGTATCTACGGTATGAACGCGCCCGGAAAAGCCACCAGCGATCGTCCCCAATTGCGCGAACAGACGCTGGTAGAGCGCAACAAGGTGCCGGGTGGAACCGTAGAGACGTTCAGCGTCCGGCGGCCGTCACTCGATGACACTCCGCAACTGGGTCAATTTCAGCTTGTATCCACCACGGTTTGCACCGGCTGCGGCAAGTAATCAACCGGCCTCGCTGGAACGAAAATCCCCCCTGAATCCGCTTGCGGGCTTGCGGTAACGGCGAGCCCGGCATCTCGTTTGATACACTACCTATGGTTGAGAAGGCAGGAGCAAAAACGCTAAAGGATGCTACTTCCGAAAGAATTCATCGGGTATCTGGCGCGAGATCTTGCGAGAAATCTGTCGCCGCAGGTGGTTGAGATCACCGACCCGGGCGCGGCGGCCGAGTTGATCGCGGATGTCATCATTGAAGACCTCGAAGTGGAAGACCGGCTGAACGATGAGGTTCGGGACATTCTCAGCCAGTACAGCGAGTACATGCGGCGCGAAGGCGTTTCCTATCAGGAGATGTTCCGGCGCATTAAGAACACGCTGGTTACACAGAGGAAGGTAATCCGGGCCTCCGGACGCGATTCCGGAGACGAGATGAAGCTCTCCCGCGACAAGATTAACGACCTTTCGCACAAACTGGTGGCGGCATTCCGGAAATCGAAGGATTTCCGTATCAAGCGCGATCAGAACGAGATACGACTGCAACTGGTGCGTATGATCTCGGATGTTCTTACTACCGAAGAGAAGGTGGATCGCGCCGCCCGCAAGAAAATCCGCACGCAGAAGCGGGAGATCCCCGAAGGCAGCGAGGAATGGGATCTTCTGCACCGCCGCTACTACTCTGAGGAGTTAAAGAAGTTAGGCATCGACCTCGGAGCGCGATGACTCCTTCGATCGTGGTAGTTGGAAGCCTCAACATGGACTTCGTTGTTTCCACCGAGAGGCTTCCGGTACCCGGCGAGACCGTTCTCGGCCACAACTTCCAGATGATCCCCGGAGGGAAAGGCGCTAACCAGGCCTGCGCGGCGGGCCGCGTAGGCGCCGGGAGCGTAGAGGCCAGGATGATTGGCAGGGTGGGGTACGACCTGTTTGCCGACCACCTGAAGGCCAGCCTCGCTGCCTCCGGCGTGGATGTGTCCTTCGTCCACTCGAGCAAGAATCAACCGACCGGCGTCGCGCTCATCTGCGTGGAGCGCTCCGGACAAAACTCGATTGTGGTGGCTGCGGGCGCCAATGCTGAACTGCATGCTGCTGACGTGGAAGCGATGCGCACGCCGCTGCGTGGAGCCCGGCTAGCCTTGTTTCAACTGGAGACGCCCCTCACTACCGTGGCGGCAGCGTTGAAGATGGCACGGGAAGAGGGCGTACGGACAATACTCGATCCGGCCCCGGCACAACGGCTCCCGAAGGATATTTTAGGCGCCACCGATATCCTGACACCGAACGAGAGCGAGGCCTGTGTGCTGTTGGGCGACGCTCCGCGGCGGCTGACGCCGGATGACGGACTCGCGGTCTCGGCGGCGCTAAGGGCGCTGGGGCCACAGATCGTGATCCTGAAACTTGGGGAGCAGGGCGCCTATTATTTTGACGGCGACACGGCGCTCCATGCGCCGGGCTTTGCTGTCACCGCGCGGGATACTACGGCGGCCGGAGACACCTTCAATGCGGCGCTGGCGGTGGCTCTGGCCGAACAGAGGCCAGTGGCCGAAGCGCTTCGTTTCGCCAATGCGGCCGCGGCCATCTCGGTGACGCGCCCGGGCGCCCAGGCCTCGATTCCTAGCCGTGAGGAAGTGTTGGGTTTTCTGGAATCGCACTGAGCTGGTATACGATATACTGGCTGTTCTGATAAACCGGCTCGATGCCGCCAATGCGATGTTCCGGTTTTACCACCACGTAGTCGATACCCATGGCGCGAAAATCGGCCAGGGTCTTTCGATCCAGCTTGCGCCCGGTGGTTTTCTTCCAGCGGTCCCACCAGACCTCGCCGAAACTGTGCAGGAAGTTCACCTGCCCGCCGCCCTTCCAGTCGACGAAGATGGCGCGCCTGGCCAACACGCGAAAGATACCCGGACTGGGATACCGGCCGGCGTCGGGGAACAGGAAAATGGCATCCTTGGGAGTGTGTGTGGCACCCCACCGGGCCAATTGATTGAGCTCGGGCGAGTGGTAATTCGGGTAGTTGCGCACCTGCCCCCAGGTCGGGATCAGCAGAAATCCGGCCAATGAAGCCGCCAGCCAGGGGGCCGTCGCCAACCGCCGGAATCGGCTCTCCGCCCAACCGGCCAGGGTAGCCAGCGCTGCCAGCGTCAGCAAGAGCAGTAACCGTGCGCGGAGCGCCGGGTCGGCCGGACCCAGCCGAACGAACTCGGTCAGTTGGCTGCTGATGGGCGGGACGAAGGAGGCGAGCGCCCACAGGTAGCACTCCCGCGGCCTGCCCTCGGACGCTGCCACCATGGCCGCCGCTGCCGAGGCGAAGACCGCCGTCGCCGTGACGAACAGCACCGCTCGCGCCGGTTGGAACTGCGACATCAGGTTCCACTTCAAAATGTCCAATAGCAGGTAAGAAACCGGCAGGCTCAACAATCCTACGGCCGGCAGGCCGAACAGGAAGAAGCGGAGGTCCTGGTTGGCGAAATGGCGGATTCGCCAGACGGCGCCGAACGCAACGGCGCCCAGAACAATGTAATGAAGAGCATATTGGCCGAACCAGATGCCGACCCAGTTATAGGGCCCGCGCATCCGCTGCAACTGTTCGAGCCACGGACTGATGATGCCAAAGAAAGATTGGCGCTCGGAGACGCCCGCCTGCAGACGCGAGAGGAGCAACAGTGCAACCACGGCCACGGCGAGTGGAGCCAGGCCGCGAATGCGCCGCAGCATAACCTCTGGTTTTGACGGCCACAGCGTGAGCAGGAAGTAAATTCCCCAGAATGGGAAGACGGTGGGTGGATGGTATAGAAAGCCCACCGAGGCGAAGATACCGGCTGCCGTATCGCGGCCCGACGCGGCACAGCCGATGGCCAGCCACACCAGCATTAAAGCGAAGCCGCGCGGAATGGGTTCGTATTCGAATGTGAGGACAGACGGGCCTCCGATGGTCGCCCCCAGCGCGAAGATACCCGTCACCAGCAAAGCCGGCCGCCGCGCCAGCCCTAGTGAAGCGGCTGCCAGGTAGACGCCCAGCAGGCCGAGAAAGCGAAATAGAATCTGCTGTCCGGCAAGTACCGTCTCGAATGAAAGCCCGGTCAGCCGGGACGCGCCGATTGTCACCTCGTCGTAGATGGTGAAAGCCAGATGGGGGCGCGTGGAGACGATGTCGTTCTTGAGCACCGTTGGATCGCTCAGGTGCTCGAACATCGGCACATAAATCAGTGAATCCTGCTGCAGGTAAGTGTGTCCAGGGAAGTAGAAGTAACCGATCAGCGTAAAGACGGCAATGCTGAAAAGAACGAGAATCCGTGTCGGCGTCATGAGGCGGGCGTTTTGCTCAGTTGCTCTTTAGCCCAGACTCGTCGGGGATTCAACTGTATGGCTTTCTCCAGCGCCTTACGCGCTTCGGCGTTCCGGTGTTCTTTTCTGAGCGCGATGCCCAGCCAGACATAGGCCTCAGGCAGGCGGGCGTTCAGTTGGATGGCTTTCTCAAAATCCCTGATGGCAGCCTCGGGTCCTCCGCCGAAGGAGGAAGGCAGGTAGTAGCTTCCAACGCCACGGCCCAGGTAAGCCATGGCCGATTTCGGATCGAGCTCAATCGCTTTATCGATGGCCTCCTGGGCGCACTTGCCCCACTTCATCGCCATCAGAATATTACTGCCCGGCACCGCCTGCCCGCACAACATTCCCAGCACGCGGTAGTATTCCGATACGCCCGGCTTCAAATCCACCGCCCGCTGGGCTTCGGGAATGGCAGCCTCTGCCGCGTTGCGCGACGCGAGCTTGTCTTTCTGTTCAATGGCCACTTCGGCCAGGTAGGAGCCCGCCAGCGCGGCTTGAAAGTGCGCCGTGGCGTCATTGGCGTTCCTCTGCGCGGCCGCCGACAACTGCTGCACCATGCGGGTCAGGGCTGCCCGGTCCTGGTGATCGCGCGCCTCCTCGAGCGACGCCGCATCCAGGGCGAGAGCGAGCGCGAGGACACCAACCAGGCTCATATCCAGATTGTACCTGTCTCGTTCAATGTGACGTTAGGCCAACCCCGCTGCTACTGGTACTTTCGCAGACTGGGCTCGTTGGGGCCGGGAAAGTCCGCCGGCACCTTCAGCGTAACCTTGCCGGTAGCAGCCCACTCGGTGCCGCGCTCGAAAGTGGAGATGAAGCCCACGCATTCCATGGCCGGCACGTCGTGGCCCAGCGTCGTGTGGAAAACCCGCCCCTTGCCGTAGCGGATCGTGAGCAGCATCGGTTCCTGCTCATTGGTGCCGTGATTGGTGGGGAGCGAGTGAGCCGTGCCAAGCAGGGTGAAGTCGCGCGCCGGCCCGCAAAGGCTGTCGTACAACTCATCGCCGGCGTGCATCCACACCGGCGGAAGCCCATGGGCGATCGGATGTTTCCGGTCGCGCAGGGTCACCTGGAACGGTAATCGCCGGCCGTGATTGCCGCAGCGCCTCGAGGTGGAATCGAGTACCGCCTTGCCACCGCGAAAGCGAATCATGGGGCCGAAGGTATCGGTTGTTCGATTCCCCCAGCCGCCCACGGCAATCATCTGCTGGAATTGCTTCCACTCCGGAAAGGCGTTGTCGGCGGCGTGATAAATGACGACGCCGCCACCATCGCGTACGTACTCGTCGAAGGCGGAGCGGGTTTGCCCGCTCCACGCATCGCCGTTGTAGTTCAGTACCACGGCCCCGTATCTCGAAAAGAC
>JADZGD010000122.1 GCA_020854055.1 Bryobacterales bacterium
GACGCCGGGCAATTGGCTTAAAGCCCGATGACAGATGCGGCGGCGCTCGGCGAGTCCCACCAGCATGGCAGCGATGTGCGGTTCGCCATCGCGCAGTGCCGCCTCACCGGCCTTCTGCACAAAGGCGGCCGCGCAGGAAATGGTCGGCTCGTTGAACTCTGCCACCTTAGCGGCGAGGTCCTTGCGCGCGATGAACCAACCCAGGCGCCAACCGGTCATGCACCAGGTTTTGGAAAATGACTGCACCACCATCACGGCGTCATCTTTTTCAGCAAGGCGGAGCAGGCTGGGCGCTACACCGGAGCCGTGGTAGTAGAGCCGCTCATAGACTTCATCGGCCATCAGCCAAAGTCCATGGCGGCGGCAGAACTCGAGCAGCCGGCGCTGCTCTTCACCGGTTGCCGTCCAACCCAGAGGATTCGAGGGCGAGGTGGCGATCAACAGACGTGTGCGCGGCGTTACAGCGGCTTCCAGGCCATCGAAGTCGATCGTGTAGCGGGTTCCGTCCAGTGGCTGGGGCACCAGCACCGGGCGGGCGCAGGCCATCTCCACGCTGGTAATGGGATTGGGCCAGACCGGAGTAAGAATCAGCGCTTCATCGCCGGGATCGAGCGTGGCGCGAATGGCGGTGTGAATCGCCTGAACGCCGGAGGAGGTGACGACAATCTCGTTCGATGGATCGCGCCGTACGCCATGTACCCGTTGATAGTATTCCGCCAGAGCCTCCCGCAGCGACGGCAGGCCGGCGTTGGGGGTGTAGTAGGTAAAGCCATCGGACACGGCGCGGACGGCGGCTTCTTTGATGAAAGCGGGGGTGGGGGCGTTGGACTCGCCGAAGTAGAGGTGCAGAACCCGTTTGCCATGCTGCTCCATGGCCATGGCAAGGTTGGCGATCTCGCGGATACGCGAGTATTCGATACGGCGGGCGGAACTGCCGATCCCGGCGGACATAGCGGCGCTAGCCGCGGCGCCGTGCAGCGATCAGCGCCTCCATCGGAGTCACATCCGTAGGATACTCTCCGGTGTAGCAGGCGTAACAATAGCGGCGGTTGCCGTTGTCCTGAACGGCCTCGCGCAGGTTTTCAATCGACAGATAAGCGAGCGTGTCGGCCTCAACGAAGCGCCGGATCTCCTCGACGTCGTGATTGGCGCCGATCAGTTCACTCTTGTCGGGGGTGTCCACGCCGTAAAAACAGGGGGCGATGACCGGCGGACAGGAGATGCGCATGTGTACTTCACGCGCCCCGGCGGCACGCACCATGCGGATGATCTTGCGGCTGGTGGTGCCGCGCACAATGGAATCGTCCACCAGGACAACGCGCTTACCCTCCAGCAGGTTGCGCACGGGGTTCAATTTCAGCTTGACGCCGAAGTCGCGGATGGTCTGGGAAGGTTCGATGAATGTCCGGCCGACGTAGTGGTTGCGGATGAGCGCCTGGCGGAAAGGGATGCCGGCCTCATCGGCATAGCCGAGGGCCGCGGCGACGCCGGAGTCGGGCACGGGGACGACGATGTCGGCCTCCACCGGATGTTCACGCGCCAGCAGGCGGCCCATCTTCTCCCGCGACTCCTGCACCGAGCGGCCAAAAACGATGGAGTCCGGGCGCGAAAAGTATACGTGTTCAAACACGCACTGGGCCCGGTTGCGCGCCGGGGTGTAACGTTCCCGGGTCATGCCCTCGGGGCCGACGATGATCATTTCGCCCGGTTCGACTTCGTTCAGATACGTTGCGCCAATCAGATCAAAAGCGCAGGTTTCCGAAGCGAAAACAGAGCACACGTGCCCGCCGGAAAGTTCCATCTGACCCAAAGACAGCGGCCGGAAACCGTGCGGATCACGGGCGACGATAATTCGATCTTCGGCGAGGAAGACCAGCGAGAAGGCCCCTTCCAGCTGCAGCAGCGCTTCCCGCAGCGCGCCGCTGAGGGTTCGCTCACGGGAAAGAGCGATCAGGTGGAGGATCACTTCGGTGTCACTCGAGGCCTGAAAGATGGATCCGGCGGCTTCCAGATCGGCCCGCAGTTCGGCCGCGTT
This sequence comes from Bryobacterales bacterium, assembly GCA_020854055.1. GTDB lineage: Bacteria > Acidobacteriota > Terriglobia > Bryobacterales > Bryobacteraceae > JADZGD01. The sequence continues at coordinate 2,036 of JADZGD010000122.1, forward strand.
GGTGATGTTGCCGTTGTGGGCCACGGCAATCTGGCCCTTGTTACATGTGACTGCGAAGGGCTGCGCATTGAGCGGGCCGCTATCGCCAGCGGTTGAATAGCGGGTGTGTCCGATGGCGAGATTGCCGTGCAACTCACCGAGCACGGCGGGGGTAAAGACATCGGCTACATGACCCATGCCTTTTTGGACATGGGTTTGCTTGCCGTCGGCCGAGACGATACCGGCGCTTTCCTGACCCCGGTGCTGCAGCGCGTGCAGGCTTAAGTAAGCGAGGTTGGCTGCCTCTTTGTGGCCGTATATAGCCACAACGCCACACTCTTCGTGAAGCTTGTCAAATACCTCAGACATGGAGTAAAGCCTTCAGGCCCCCTTCCCAGGTTTCCCGGAGCCGGTCCACGGGCACATCGATCCAGGTGTTGCAATTGCCGGCGATCCGCAGCACTTCTTTCATCGTAACGCCGATTCTTACCGCCTCCACTCCGTGGTCCAGGGCGATACGCTCCACCTCCTCCGGCTTGGCGGTGGAGAGCAGCACGCGCGACGGCGCCTCATGAAACAGCGCCAACTCGGGACGGAGCCCGGCGGGAATTGAAATATCAGCTCCCATTCGGGTGGTGCCAAAACTGGCCTTGGCCAGCGCCACCGCCAGACCGCCGTCACTCAGGTCGTGGGCCGATTCGGCCAGCCCGGCCAGCACGATCTCGCGAACGGCCGCCTGGACCTTCTTCTCGTACTCCATATCCAGCGCCGGAGGCAGGCCCCAAAGACGATCGAGGATCACCTTGGCGTACTGGGTACCTCCGAAACGGGTCTCGTCGGTGGCGCCGAGACCGCCCACCAGCATCACCGTGCGTCCGGGGTTCTTGAAGTCGATCGTCACCGGGTGGGTGGTCTTCATCAGACCTACGATGCCCAGAACCGGCGTCGGATAGATGGGCACGCCCAGGGTTTCGTTGTAAAGGCTGACGTTACCGCCGGTGATGGGTGTCTCAAAGTGCTGGCAGGCTTCAGCGATACCCTCGATTGCTTCCACCAGTTGCGACATGATTTCGGGCCGCTCCGGGTTGCCGAAGTTCAGGCAGTTGGTGGCGGCCACGGGAACGGCGCCCACCACGGAGAGGTTGCGGCAACATTCGGCCACGGCCAGCCTGGCGCCCTCACGCGGCGACAGGTAGGTGTAACGGCCATTGCCATCAAGCGCCATGGCGATCGAGGTACCGCTTTCCTTGATGCGGACAATGGCGGCATCACCGCCGGGACCCTGAATGGTATTGGTCCGCACCATGAAATCGTACTGCTCCCAGATCCAGCGCTTGGAGCAGACGTCGGCAGAGGCAACAAGCCTTTCCAGATCGCCTGTGAGCGAAGCGCTGGTGAACGCCGGCGCCTCCATGGGAACGTCGCGGAGCGGCGTGGTGTGCGGACGGTGGTAGACGGGGGCTTCGTCGGCCAGTTCGCGATTGGGAATCTCGGCAACCACCACGCCATGGTCGCGTACGCGAAGAATGCCGTCGCCAGTCACCTGGCCGATGGCGACCGCGTCCAGGCCCCACTTGCGGAAGACGGCGAAGACCTCTTCTTCCCGGCCCTTCTCGGCTACCAGCAGCATGCGTTCCTGCGACTCGGAGAGCATGATCTCGTAGGGCGTCATCCCGGCGGCGCGCTGGGGGACCAGCGCCAGATCGATTTCGATGCCGGTGCCGGCGCGGCTACCCATTTCACAGGTGGAGCAGGTGAGCCCGGCGGCGCCCATGTCCTGGATCCCGACGATGGCGCCGGTGCGCATAGCCTCAAGGCAGGCCTCGAGCAGCAACTTCTCCATGAAAGGATCGCCCACCTGAACGTTGGGGCGCTTCTCGTGGGACTCTTCGGTAAACTCCGCCGAAGCCATGGAAGCGCCGTGGATACCGTCGCGGCCCGTCTTGGCGCCGACATAGATCACGGGGTTGCCGATGCCCTCAGCCTTGCCGTAGAAGATCTCGCCGGTCTTGAAGACCCCCAGCGCAAAAACATTCACCAGGGGGTTGCCGTCGTAGGACTTTTCAAAAATCGTCTCGCCGCCGATGGTGGGAACTCCGAAGCAGTTGCCATAGTGGGCGATGCCGCTGACCACGCCCTCCAGGATGCGGCGGTTGCGCGCGCCGGTCTCCGGGTCGTCCAGCATGCCGAAGCGAAGTGAATCCATCACGGCGATGGGCCGGGCGCCCATGGTGAATATATCTCGAAGAATGCCGCCCACGCCGGTGGCCGCCCCCTGAAAAGGCTCGATGAAACTAGGGTGATTGTGGGATTCGATCTTGAAGGCGATGGCGAAGCCGCCGCCGATGTCGATGATGCCGGCGTTTTCGCCCGGTCCTTGCAGCACCAGTTTGCTACGGGTGGGCAGTTTCTTCAGGTGCACGCGGGAACTCTTGTAGGAGCAATGCTCGCTCCACATAACGCTGAAGATTCCCAATTCGGTAATATTCGGCTCGCGGCCCAGGATATCGACGATCTTTCGGTACTCCGGTTCGGTCAACTGGTGCGCCGCGATGACACCGGGCGTGATTGCGCTCATGATTCGGTTAGCGGACAGACTGGAGACGGGTTCCGAGCGCCGCCAGCATGGACTGGAACAGGAACCGGCCGTCGGTGGAACCCATGAAATCGCTGGTGGCGCGTTCCGGATGAGGCATCATGCCGAGAACATTGCGCTCCCGGTTGAGGATACCGGCAATGTCACGAACGGAGCCGTTTGGGTTGTTCACATAGCGGAACGCGACGCGGTCTTCGGCTTCAAGCTCGTCAACGGTACGCTGGCCGGCTTGATAACAGCCCTCGCCGTGGGCGATTGGAGCGACAATCACCTGCCCCCTGGTCATTTTCGAGGTGAACGGCGAATCGGCCGTTTCGACGCGCAGTTGGACAGGCCGGCAAATGAACTTCAAGCCGGCATTACGCATCAGGGCGCCTGGGAGCAGGCCGCATTCGGCCAGGATCTGAAAGCCGTTGCAGATGCCGAGCACCAGGCCGCCGCCGGCGGCGAACTTCTTCACGGCCGACATGACCGGTGAAAACTTGGCGATGGCGCCGCAGCGCAGATAATCGCCATAGGAGAAGCCGCCGGGCAGGATCACCGCGTCGACATCGCCGAGACGCGAATCGTCGTGCCAAAGCAACTCGGCCCGGCAGCCTAAATCGTGCGAGACGGCATACCACGCATCGTGGTCGCAGTTACTACCGGGGAAGACGACGACGCCAAACTTCATATGGAAACTCCATTGTAGTTGAATCCGTAAGTCAATGCCGGGACAAAGTCTTCCCCGAGGGGAAGACTTTGGAGAGGAAGGAGGAGGAGACGCTGGAACGGATATCGCGAACGATGCTCACCCGGCTGCCGAAACAGTCTTCTTCCGAGCCCGGGATGCGCGCTTTTCAGCCGGCGGTTGACGATCGCTCTTCTTAAGGCTCGGCAGCGCGATGGGAGCTACGAATTTCTTCTCGCCATGATCGTCGAACTTGATCACAATATGCTCTTCGTTGCAAGACAGGACTGTACCGAACCCGAACTTTTGATGCTCAACCTGAGCACCGTTAGCATAAGCAGGTTTTGCTGCCATGATTTAAGAAATCGCCTCTAAGTCCAATATAACAAATCGCTTCGTTGTTGTCGATAGGATAAACCTGAAAACCATAGCAATCATGAAACCACTTTCGAAATCAGGCATTTGTAAGTGAGGCCGGCAGGCCACAAGATACACTGGGCCTATGAATTGCACATGCGCATTGCGGGCTTTAACGCTGATACTGTGGGGAGCGGTTTGGTTGCCGGCCGCCGAGGTTCGAACGATGACACTGCGGGAAACGCTCTCGATCGCGCTCGAACAAAGCCCGGATATCCTGCTGGCGCGACTGGACGAGAGAAGAGCCCAGTTGGACGTGGACATTGCCCGGGATCCGTTCGTGCCCAAAGTGATCGTGGGAAGCGGATTAGCTTATTCCAACGGATTTCCGATGAGCATCGACGGCTCGGCCCCGTCGGTGTTCCAAGCGCGGGCAATCTCTTCAATCTTCAACAAGCCGCAGACCTACCAGGTTGCCGCCGCACGTCAAAACGCACGCACGGCCGGCATCGCTACGGGCACGCGAAGGGACGACGTGGCGTTTCGCACGGCTTCGTTATTTCTGGATGCGCAGAGGGCGGGACTTACGGCGGCGGCGGCGCGTAAACAGCTCGAGTTGCTCGAGAAGGTATCCGGAATTACAAAGTCGAAAGTCAACGAGGGCCGTGATTTGCCGATCGAAGCGAAGCGCGCTGATTTGAACGTTGCCAAGGCAAAGCAGCGCGCCGAGTGGTGGGAGGCGCAGCAGTCGCAACAGGAGGTGTCGCTGGCGGTCGCGTTGGGGCTGGGGGCCGGCGTGCGGGTCCGGCCGGCGGAGCAGGATGTGGCGATCAGGCAACTGCCGCGAACAGAAAGCGTGGCATTAAAGGAAGCCCTGGAGTCGAGTAAAGAGATCCGGCGGATGGAGTCGGAGTTGCTGGCCAAGAGCCTGGAGATCCGCTCCCAGAAGGCCGCGCGCTGGCCGAAGGTGGATCTGGTGGCGCAGTACGCAATGTTAGCGCAGTTCAATCATTACGAAGACTATTACCGTAGTTTTCAGCGGAACAACGGGCAACTGGGCGTTTCGGTCGAAGTACCGCTGCTGGTAGGCTCGGCGCCCTCGGCGCAGATGGCACAAGCCGAAACCGACTCGGCGCGGTTGAGAATTCAGATTCAGCAGACCCGCGCTCGAATTTCGCAGGAGGTGGCGCGGAGTTTCGAAGACATGCGGACGGCGCAGACGGCAACCGAAGTAGCGCGTCTGGATCTGGACGTCGCACGGGACCAGACAGCGTTGTTTTTGGCGCAGCTTGAAGAGGGCCGCGCGAGCCTGCGGCAAGTGGAAGAGTCGCGGTTTACCGAAAGCGAAAAATGGATTGCATATTACGAAAGCCGGGCGAATCTGGAGAAGGCCCGGCTGGGCGTTTTGCGGCAGACGGGAAATCTGATGGCGAGCCTGCCCTGAACGCCCGCCGGCTATCAGCCCGCTGCGGTCGAGGCCATTGCCTGGGGCTGGCGAGTATGCTGAACTGAGTAGGACGCTGGAGGAAAGTGATGATTCGCCCGGTTTCCGTAATTGTTGTGCTGTGCGCTTTGGCTGGACTGATCGGCTGTAACAGGGATCCCAAGGAAGCTTCGAAGAAGTATGTGAACGTGGGAAATCGCTTTTTCGATCAGGGCAAGTACAAAGAAGCCGTCCTGATGTACAAACGGGCGTTGCAGAAGCACCTCAGAAATGGCGAAGCGTACTATCGCCTGGGCCTGGCGGATCTCAAACTCCGCCAGCCGAATGAAGCGGTGAAGGCGCTGCAACGCGCCGTCAGCCTGCAGCCGGACAACGCTGACGCCATTGTGAAGCTGGCGGATATCTTCGTTGCCGCCTACGCCGCAAGCCCCAACCACCCCAAGGAGTATCTGGATGAAGCCGATCCGCTGATTCAGCGTCTGCCCAAGCTGGATGCGTACCAGTTCGAGCGGCTTTCCGGTTACCGCAAGGTGATTGACGAGGACTATCCCGCGGCGCTCGAACACTTCCGCGCCGCCGCCAAACTCCGCCCCTCCGATGCCGCTCTGGGAATGATCACGTTCCAGACGCTGGTGAAGCTCAATCAGTTTGACAACGCCGCCGCCCTGGCCCAGCAGATCATTCAAGCACACAAAGATTTTGCGCCAATGTACGCCTCGCTGTATCTGGAGTACATGCGACGCAAGGAGGTGGACAAGGCCGAAGGCGTGCTGAAACAACGGCTGGCGAACAACCCCCAGCAGGCGGACCCTTACATCGCGCTGGCGGGACACTACTATGCAACCGCCAAGCGCCCGGAAATGCTGGAAGTATTGAACCGCATTCTTTCAGACCGCGGCAAGTTCCCGCAAGCCAATATGGTGGTGGGAGATTTCTACTTCCGGATCCGCGATTTCGACCAGGCATCACGGCTCTATGACGAGGGCATACGGCTGGACCCCAAGGGAAAGACCAACTACCAGAAGCGGATGATCGAGGCATTGATGTTCCAGGGCAAGCGCGTCGAGGCGGCCCAACTGGTGGACACGCTGTTGAAGGGAACTCCATCCGACCTGGATCTGCGGGCAATGAAAGCGGCGCTGATTCTCCAGGGCGGCAAACGCGAGGAACTGCAGTCTGCCATCAACGAACTCCAGTCGATCGTCTCGAAAAAGCCCAACAACGCCGTTATCCGCTACAACCTGGGGCGGGCGCTGCTGGCCAAGCAGGAACTGGAACAGGCTCGGCTGCAATTCATGGAGGCGATCAAGATCTATCCGGCATACCTGCCCGCCCGCATCGCTCTGGCGCAGCTCTATCTATTCAAAGGCGAGTATGCGGCCGCCCTCAGGACGGCCGATGAGATCCTGCAGTTTGACGCCAACAATATGACAGCGAAGCTGGTGAGAACCAGTTCGCTCATTGGCAGCGGCGAGACGAAATCGGCACGGGCGGAGCTGGAAAAGGTCGTCAAGACGAACGGCGATTCACGGGACGCGATCTTTCAACTGGCGATGCTCGATCTGCGCGAGAAGAACACCAAACAGGCCGAGGCCGGATTCACGCGCCTGAGCCGGATGAGTCCACCCGACCTGCGCGGCGTGTTGGGGTTGGCGCAGACCGAAATCAGCCGGGGCGATACGCCGGCAGCGTTGCGGGTCTTGCAGGATGAGATCCAGAAGAATCCCAATAGCAACGAACTACGGCTGGCCTTGGCCAATACCGCGGTGCGGGCCGGCAAATACGACCTGGCCGTAGCCGAGTATAAGAAATTGGTCGCGGCCCAACCGAAGCGCGTCGACCTGTACATGCGCCTGGGACAGACTTACCGGCGAATGCAGAAATATGATGAAGCCGGAAAGATCTTCGAGCAGGTGCGCGCGATGAATCCCGATGAAGCCGGACCGCTGCTGGAACTGGCGCTCATTTCCGAAGAGAATGGCCGGCCCGATGAGGCCAAGCCGCTCTACGAAAAGGTTCTGAAGATGTATCCGGACAACGCTCCGGCGCTGAACAACCTGGCCTACCGGATGGCGGAGAACGGCACCGATCTGGACCTGGCGCTGACCTACGCGCAACGGGCGCGGAAACAGGTTCCTCCCAGCTCTCCGATCAGCGATGAAGTGTCCGACACGCTCGGCTGGATCTACATCAAAAAGAACCTGCACGATAACGCGATCCAGATCTTCCGCGACCTGCTCAGCCGGCGGCCCGACAATGCCATCTGGCGCTACCACCTGGCAATGGCCCTTTACCAGAAAGGCGACAAAATCGCTGCCCGGAAAGAGTGCGAGACGGCGCTGAAGACGGCCAAACCCGACATTCAGTCCAAAATCGAACAATTGATGTCCCGCATCGGATAGGGCTGGATGGGAGAGAGTACCGCTGGTGCGGCCGTGAACCGGCCCGGATCGCCGCAATCGCGGATGGTGGGGTATGTTCTGCCATTCGTCCTGCTGATCATCTTTCTCACGCTGCGCCCGCTGACGAACCTGCCCGTGCGCCTGGAGTTCGCACTGCGCGCGGTGGTGGTGGGCGGCGTCATTCTGACGGTTTCGCGGCCGCTTGTCCGCTGGCGGTTCGCCAAGCCGGCCGCGAGTACCGGACTGGGAATTCTGGTGTTCCTGTTGTGGGTGGCGCCCGACACGCTGTACGCTCCCTGGCACCACTGGTGGCCCTTCGAAAATCCAATCACCGGCAGCCTGAGCTATTCGCTCCCCTCGGTTTCTCACACCGATCCGCTGTTGATCGCGCTGCGCAGTCTACAGGCGATTGTGCTGGTTCCAATCGCCGAGGAATTGTTCTGGCGCGGCTTTCTGATGAGGTGGCTGATCCACAAAGACTTTGAGACGGTGGAGTTCGGAACCTACTCGGCACCGTCCTTCTGGATCTCGGCACTGCTGTTCGCCTCCGAGCACGGAGCGCTGTGGGACGTGGGGTTGATGGCGGGTATCTCCTACAATTGGTGGGCGATCCGCACCAGGAGCATTGCCGATTGCATTCTCGCCCACGCCGTCACCAACGCCGTGCTGTGCCTCTGGGTGGTGATGGCAAACCGTTGGGAGTACTGGCCTTAATTTGATTCTGTAAACCCGCCCAAGTATAATAAATTGCTTAAGTCTTTTGCCGCGACTAATTGCGTGGCAAACCAACGGGATGACAAAGTAAGGGAGCCGATGCTGGAACACCTGCACCCGGACGTGAATGCCAGCCACGCCCGGGTAGTCTTATTCGATTTTGACGGAACACTCTCGCTCATCCGGTCCGGATGGATGAACGTGATGATTCCGCTGATGGTGGAATTGCTTTCCGAAGTGGCCAAGGACGAAAGCGAGGCCCAGATCCGGGAAGTGGTAGAGGAGTTTGTCTGGCGGTTGACGGGCAAACAGACGATCTATCAAACGATCGAGCTTGCCGAGCAGATTCGCAAGCGGGGAGGAACTCCGAAGGAGCCGCTCGAGTACAAGCGGATGTACCTGGACCGGTTGTGGACTGAGGTTCGTGGCCGGGTGAAGGATTTGAAAGACGGCGCGCCGCCCGACCGGTACATGGTTCCCGGGTCGCGCCAGTTGCTTGAAGGGCTGAAGGACCGGGGCTTGCGGATGTATCTGGCCAGCGGGACCGATGAGTCTTACATGAAAGAAGAGGCCCGGCTGCTGGACGTTACCAAGTATTTCGACGGGGGCGTGTTCGGAGCGCTGGATGATTATAAGTCGTTTTCCAAAGCAATCCTGATCCAGCGGATTATCCGGAATGCCGAATGCTCCGGAGACGAGTTTCTAGGCTTCGGCGATGGGTATGTGGAGATTGAGAACGTAAAGCAGGTTGGCGGTGTCGCGGTGGGCGCGGCCACGGACGAGCCGGATTGCCTGAAAGTAGACATCTGGAAACGCAACCGGCTGGCGGGGGTCGGCGCCGACATCATCGTACCGAATTACCTGGAAACGGAACGATTGCTGAAGATGCTTTTCCCGAATTAGGAGCTCTGATGTTTTGCTGCCCGCTGGCTTCGAAATTGACGCGAACCGCATCCGGCCGCGGGCAGAATGGTGAGCCAGCGCCGCCCGGCGTTGCGCGCTGTGCCAGCCCGGCCGGACACCGCATCTATCTGGAGATCGCATGACGACATTGGACATCCTTGCTGCCATCCCGAAGCTTTCGGCGCTGGTGGCCGGAGACATTTGCCTGGACCGGTGGTGCCATTACGACGCGGCGGCTGGCGAGCCTTCGCGAGAGACGGGAATCCCCCGCATCGGTGTCGTCTCCACGGCGGTAACGCCGGGCGCGGGTGGCACCGTGGCCAATAATCTGGCGGCGCTTGGGACTGGGCAGGTAGCCGTATTGGGTGTCATCGGCGACGACGGTTGCGGCTACGATCTGCGGCAGGCGCTGGAGGCGCGGTCGATCAGTCCGGACCTGCTCGTCAACGCGCCCGATGTGCAGACCTTCACCTACACCAAGCTACTCAACAGCATGACCGGAGAAGAAGATCTGCCGCGGATCGACTTCATCAACACCCGGCCGCTGGCGGCCGAGATCGAGCGGGAAGTGGTTCGGCGGTTGTGGCAGGCAGCACCGGACTTCGATGTGATCCTGGTATCGGACCAGGCCGAAACCACCACCGGCGGCGTCGTCACCGCGGCGGTGCGGGATGCGCTTTCGGCAATTGCCACAAAATGGCCTCGCAAGGTGGTCTGGGTGGATTCGCGCATGCGGCCGGAGCTATTTCGCGGCGTGATCGTAAAGCCCAATCAGGATGAAGCCGACGCAGCCTGCGCGCGGCTGGGGTTTGAGCGGGATTACAAACGGCTGCGGCGGCATATCGACGCACCGCTGCTGCTGGTGACTCATGGCCCGAAAGGCGTGCTGTTGCTGGACGAAGCCCAGCAACACTGGGTGCCAACGCGGCCAGTGGAGAGGCCGGTGGATATTTGCGGCGCCGGCGACAGCTTTTCTGCCGGATCGGCTCTGGCGATGCGCGTGACCGGAAATCCGGTGGCGGCGGCGCGCTTCGGCAACCTGGTGGCCTCGATCACAATCATGAAGAAAGGCACCGGAACCGCCTCTCCCGAGGAGGTGCGGATGGCGGAGGAAGCGTTCGCCACCAAATGAATGTGCTGGCAATCGACATCGGGGGCAGCAAGTTCTCGGTGGCGGTGTTTGCGGACGGCGAAATGGTGCGCCGCCAGTCGCAGGCCACCGATCGCGCGGGCGGCCCGCGGTGGATGCTGGACCGGATTCTGGCGGTAGCCGGCGAGTGGCGGCGTGAGATCCGGCTGGACGCGTGCGGAATCGGCTTCGGCGGTCCGGTGGACTTCCCTTCCCAGACCGTAGCTCTTTCGACACACGTCGGCGGCTGGAGCAATTTCCCCCTGACATTACAGCTTGCCGAACGGCTGGGCGTACCGGCGGTGATGGACAACGACGCCAACGTGGGCGGCCTTGGCGAGGCCATCCACGGCGCCGGCCGGAGCACTCTTCCCCTGTTCTACATGACGCTGTCAACCGGGATCGGCGGGGGCGTTATCATGAACGCCGGCGGGCGCGCTACGATCTACCGCGGCGCTGATTCTTATGCCGGCGAGATCGGCCATCTGACGATCCATCCGGATGGACCGGAGTGCCTCTGCGGCGCTCGAGGCTGCTTTGAGCGCGTCTGCTGCGGATTGTGGCTGGAGAAAGATCATGGCCGCCCGGCGGCAGAGCTGCTGCAAGACCCGGCATTTGTGCGTTCCTACGTTCCGGACCTGGCGCTCGGATTGAAAGCCTGCATCATGCTGCTGAACCCTGCGAGAATCGTGATTGGCGGCGGAATGAGCAAGGCGGGGGATCGCCTGTTCGGGCCGTTGCGCAACGAGTTACGGCGGCAGATCACCAGTTGGTCGCGTGCGCGCATCGACGTGGTTCCGGCCCAACTGGGCGATGACAGCGTGCTGTGGGGCGCGCTGGCCCTGGCGGAAGAGAGGGTTTTATGACTTTTACCGAACATTACAAGAGCGAGTTGATGAAGGCAATTGACCAGATCGACCTGAGCAAGGTGGATCAGGCGATTGAGTGGTTCCGTGAAGCGCGCGCCGCCGGAAAAACCATCTTCATTTGCGGCAACGGCGGCAGCGCGGCTTCGGCTTCCCACATCGTATGTGACATCAACAAGGGAGCCAGTTACAACCGCGACCTGCGGTTCAAAATGATTGCATTGACCGACAACCTGGCCACGTTGACGGCATACTCCAATGATGTGTCCTACGAAGTGGTGTTCGTTGAGCAGTTGAAAAACTTCGCGCAGCCCGGCGACGTGGTGGTCGCCATCAGCGGTTCGGGCAACTCGCCAAACGTGCTGCGAGCCATCGAATATGCCAACGAAACAGGGTGTAAGACCATCGGGTTGAGCGGGCGCGATGGTGGCAAGCTCGGTCCGCTGGCACAACTCAACATCCAGGTGCCGGTGCCGCACATGGGACGGATTGAAGATGCCCACATGATCATCTGCCACATGATCGGGTATTACTTCATGGAAGCGAAATAGCGCTGGATTGGATTCCCGTCTCAGAGGCTGATGATCAGTTTTCCGCAGCCATCGGCGTAGGCTTCGAGCAACTCGAAGGCCGCCTGCACACGTTCGATCGGGAAGGTGTGGGTGAGCATGGGCCGGAACAGTTCCGGGCGTTGCCGCAGTAGATCGAGAGCCAGTTCCGATTCGTGGTTGGAGCGGCGAACGTTATAAACCGCCAGTTCCTTCCTGCGCATAATATGGAACTCGAGCGGAACGCGCACCTCGGCCGGGATTCCGGTGATGACAACGCGGCCGGCATTGCGCGTTACCCGCAGGCAGTCGTTCATCGATTCGCCAGCGGCCGCGCAATCGACGGCTACATCCACGCCACGCCCCCCGCTCTCCCGGGTGATCGCCTGAACGGCTCCGGCCGGGTCGAAGACTTCGGCCGCGCCAACGCGAAGGGCCAGTTGCCTGCGGGCGGCGACCGGGTCAACCACCCAGATTCGTGAAGCTCCCGCCAGACGCAACGACGCAATGGTGAGCAGGCCAATCGGGCCGGCTCCATAGACGGCGGCCGTCTCGCCCGGGCCCAGGGCAACGAACTTCATCGAGTGCAGGGCGACGGCCAGCGGCTCAAACAACGTTCCTTCGGCAAAGCTCAAACCAGTTGGCAGGGGCAGGATATTTCCGGCCGGCACCACTACCAGATCACGAAAAAAACCAGGATCCTGGGGCTGGCTGAGAAAACGAATATTGGCACAAACGTTGTAAAGGCCGCGCCGGCAGAACTCGCAATGGTAGCAGTAGACGGCCGGTTCCAGCACCACGCGGTCTCCCGGCTGCCAGCCGCCCACTCCCGCGCCGGTGGAGACGATGGTTCCGGCCGGTTCGTGGCCGAGAACCATGGGAAACGAACTGGCCATGTCGCCGACGGACCCTTCGGAGAAGTTGTGGAGGTCCGAACCGCAGATACCGACGGCATGAACGCGGGCCAGGATCTGCCCGGGACCTGGCTCGGGAGGCGCCCAATCGGAGAGGCGGAACTGGCGCGGTTGAATCAGTTCAGCGACACGCACTGCAAAATGGGTCCAGTATCAGTTATTTCTTGAAGAGGCTGTCAAAGGCCGCCCGGGCGTCGCTGGGGCCTTTCGACGGCGGCGTACTGACCGGCGCTGCCACCGGAGCCGAGGCGGGCGCGGCGTCGCGGGCCACGGTCACCCGGGGCTTGAAGAACTCGCACTCGTTGGCCCGGTCCTTGACGGCAATGCGAACCGGAATCGGCTTCAGGCATTGAAAACGGGTGGACGGCTCGAAATTAGCACACTGCTTGCAGCAATGCAGCGCGGCGTTACATTTGGGGCAATTTCCCTTAAAATCTACGCCCTGTGGTAGCGTCGTGGAGCAGTTGTGGCAGCGGGAGGCCACAAGCGTCTGCACCAGACGAGGGAGGCGGGGGCCAGTGACATCCAACGGCAGCCGCGGTCCCTGTTGGCGCGGGCGTTCTTCGCGCCGCTGGCCGCCCTCGCTGCCATAAGACTGGTCCTGGTAGCCTCGTTGCCGGTATTTGCGGTCGTCTTCCATGGCTGGACGATGACTCCTTCGGGGTGTGTTACTAAAACTTTCGGCGAGCTAAACTGCTGATTGTAAATTACTTATTGGATCGTGCCGACTGCTCGCGCAATATGGCGGAAACATTTCGCCAGCGGCTGATTTCCGTGGATCAAAGATCTCTCGATTCGGCAGGGTTCAAAATCCGCGGAATCACCTTCTCGACAAGCTTAAATAACTATGTACCACGGAATAGATTTCTATGCTACTGAAAAAGCAGATCGAGCTGGCGCTAACCCCATTTTAGCAGCGAATTGCAGGGCCGGGTCAGAGGATCGTCATAGTGATTTGGACTGATCCTCAGCGAATAGCCCAATCTCCCGGTCAAACGCGGGACAAACTCCTTGGCAAACCGGCAGGCCGGACCCGCCTGCTCCACTGGCGGAAGAGTCATCACCTCAGTATCTTCCAGTTCTCCGTTCACACCGACCCTGCCGATCACCGCCTCCACGCGAACATCGGATGGCGCCAAACCCGCCAGGTCCACCGTGGCACGCAGCGGAATCGCCTGGCCGCTCAGAATCGTGCCGTCGGTATCCGGGCCGGAGTCAATGAAATGGACACGATCCCAGGCCTGGCTGATCGCAGTGGACCAGCGCATTTTCTCGCGGGCTCTCTCAAACCCGCCATCCCGCATTTCCACATGAGCCGCATGCGCCGGTTCGTACAGTTGCTTCATGTACTCTTCCACCATGCGCTGGCTGTTGTAACGGGGGCTGAGGCCGATCAGCGACTGCTTCATGCGCCGCACCCACTCCTCGGGAACGCCTTTTTCCCTCCTGGCGAAATACATCGGCACAATTTCGTTTTCCAGTAGGGAGTAGATGGCGCTGGCGTGGTATTCGTCCTGGTCTTCCGAGTAGGGCTCGCGGCCGCCGATGGCCCAACCGCCGGATTGCTCATAGGCTTCATCGAACCATCCGTCGAGGATGCTCAGGTTGATGATGCCGTTCAGCCCCGCCTTCATACCGCTGGTGCCGCAGGCTTCTTCGCCGCGGCGGGGATTGTTTAACCAGAGATCGACGCCTTGAACCAGTTCACGAGCCACCTCAATGCTGTAATCCTCGACAAATACCAGGTGTTTGGAGAGTTCCGGATCGCGGGATAACAGCACGATCTCGCGAATCAGCGCCTTGCCCGGGTGATCCTTGGGATGCGCCTTGCCGGCGATGACGACCTGAACCGGCATGGCCGGGTTCGTGAGAATTCGCTTGAGGCGCTTGTGATCGCGGAACAGCAGCGTAGCGCGTTTGTAGGTGGCAAACCGCCGGGCAAAGCCGATGGTGAACGCATCCGGATCGAGCACGTCGGATAAGCGGCGCAATTCGGCAGCCGGGGCTTTTCGCGCCAGCGCCGATGCCGCCACGCGCTCGCGGACGAAGGCGATCAGTTGACGCTTACGCCGGCGGTGGGCGTCCCACAACTCCTGATCGGGAATGTCACGCACCAACTCCCAGGTCTGGGGCTCCTGGTAGCGGTCGCGCCAGTCCGGTTGAAGGTACTGATCGTAAAGAGTTCCAAAGTCGCCGTTCAACCAGGTGGGCAGGTGTACGCCATTGGTGATCGAGGTAATGGGCACTTCCCAAACCGGGAGGTCCGGCCAGAGATCCTGCCACATCTCCTGGGAGACGGTGCGATGCAGGCTGCTGACCGCGTTTCGATAGGCGCAGGTGCGGAAGGCGGCCACCGCCATGGAGAATCGCTCCTGGCCGTCCCAGGCGTTCTTCTTGCCGAGCGAGAGGAACTGATCGAAGGCGATGGAACTCTCGCGGCAAAACTCCTGGAAGTACTCATACATCATCCCCGGATCGAAAATATCAATTCCGGCGGGAACCGATGTGTGGGTGGTGAAGACGTTGCTCAGGCGCGCCGTTTCGAGAGCCTCTTCAAAGCTGAGCGATTGCTCTTGCATCAGCAGCCGGATCCGTTCAATCCCCAGGAACGCGGAGTGCCCTTCGTTCATGTGATAGACGGTCGGATCCAGGCCCAGCGCCTTCAGGGCGCGCATACCGCCGATGCCGAGAACAATCTCCTGGCGGATACGGGTATGGATATCCCCGCCATAAAGCGAATCGGTAATCTCGCGATGGTCGGGGAGGCTGTTTTCCGGAATATTGGTATCGAGCAGATAAAGCGTGAGGCGGCCGACCAGCAGCTTCCACACTTTAATGAAAACGGTTCCCGTAGGCAGTTTCACACTGACCAGCAAGTCGCGATCCTGCTGGTCCTTTACCGGCGACAGCGGTAGCGTATAGAAATCGTTGACCGGATAGCGTTCCTGCTGCCACCCGTCCGGATTGAGAAACTGCTGATGATAGCCCATCTGATAGAGCAGGCCGATCCCCACCAGGGGAATTCCGGAATCGCTCGAAGCCTTCAGATGGTCGCCGGACAACACGCCGAGGCCGCCCGAGTAGATCGGCATACAGTCCACCAGGCCGTACTCCATCGAGAAGTAGGCAACCAGCGTGCCGGCGTGGGCGGGTTCGCCCTGCCGGTAGAGGTCATAGCGTTCACACGCCCGGCGGTAGACAGCCAGGAAGCGAGGGTCCTTGGCGGCATGCTCCAGGGTTGCCTGCGGAAGCCGGCCCAGCATCAGAACGGGATTGTGCCCACAACTTCGCCACAGCGCGGGATCCAGCCGGCGGAACAGCGACCGGATGCTGTGATCCCAACTCCAGAACACGTTGTAGGCGAGTTCAGTCATCCGGCTCAGCGCCGGTGGTACTGCAGGCTTGACCAAAAACTCCCGGAAACGACTGATTTGAAAAGGCATGTCGAACTTGTACAACGAACACCGAGCCGCCTGTCCACGACGCTGGCATTACCCATTTTGAGATCCCAGGCCCCGAACTGGCGACGCGGCTGGCGCACATGACTAACCGTGGCGGGTCAATCTGATTATGCCAAATTTTCAATCCGTTGACACGTCCCATTCGGGCGTGATTCAGCAGTGTATCGTTCGGGATCGATAACAGACCAGGCGCAGATGGCTGACGGCGGCCAGGCGGAGTGACGGCGGACCGTGAGGGCCGGTGTGACTTTCTTTGGGACGGCGGCGACTGGAAGAAAGGGAATCCTGACCGGGCTTTCGCTCGCCTTGGAACTCTTTCAGTCGACGCGGTCTCACGTTGGGGGGAAGCGGCAAAAAGCAGAAATGGTGATGTCTACGGAGCTTGGACCCTCCTTGCGGTTGATGGTCTCTTCGTTAATGACAGTTCTCAGCAGTCAAGGTTCGATGCTGCCTTCCCGGAAGCGCTGAAGCTTATCGGTACCAAGTGAGGCGTTGGTTGGGTTGATGCCACCGACTACGCAACAGCAGCCAGGCCGTTCTTTTCGACCAGCGACAACAGCTTCAGCGAGGCCCCGGAAGGCTTCTTTTCCCCACGTTCCCACTTGCTGACCAGGCTCGGTGTCACGTTCAGATACGTGGCGAAAACGGATTGGCTGACCTGTTCCCGCTCCCGGATCGCCTTGATCTCTTTCGGCTTCAAGGGACGGATCGGCGTAAGGCAAGCCTCATCGAAACGCCGCATCGTCTGTTTGTCGATGGCCCCGGCATCGTGCAGCGCGGCCATGGTTTCATGGATGGCCGCCATTGCGTCACTACGATACTTTTTGCTCATTCGCTTTCCTCCTTCGGGGCTTTCACCTCCACAAAATCACCCTTCTTCAACAGTTCGGCGAGTTGCTTCTCCGTCAACGCCAGGACGTGCTTCGCGGCTTCCTTGAACTGGCGCTCCTCATCGGCGTCGATGTTCGCACGCTGGCTCTTGGAGAATCCGTACACGAAAAACGCCCTCTCACCGCGCCGGAACAGGATGATGGTCCGGTAGCCTTTCGATCTTCCCTGCCCCGGTCTGGCAATCCGCTGTTTGATGACCTCGCCGCCAAGGTCGGCTTTCACCTGGCCCTTTTCGGCCCGAGCCACCGCCTCGCGCAAGGCCGCAACTGCAATCCCTTCCTTCCTGGCAAAGCGTTGGAACCACCTGGATGTGAAGATTCGCACGGTTGCGCCTCAATCCATTCTATAGCACCCAGTGCCATAATTCAAGATCCGCCTGTCTCGCCTTAAAACTGGAAGCTCGGGTCAGGTCCAACCGGCCCTGTTTTTCAGTTCGTCACGATCCTCCTGCGAATACCCTCACGAGCATCGTCTTGCCCCTGCCATGCGCGGGCGCTTCCCGCGTCAACAGGAAAATCGGTTCCCCCTGGAGGTCTCCCCCAATTTTCCTGTGTGACGCTGCACCCGCTTCATGGCCTTCGAGGGCCAAGCCCGAGAGGGTAATTCACAAACGGAGATAGACCATGACGGACAGATCGAAACAGAAGCAGGAGAAGAAAGGCCCCGACTTCGTCGCCTTCAACGTCCGCGAGGGCAAAGACGGCGGCAAGGGTTTCTGGACCCGCATCGGCGCCGCCTGGGCGCACGACGACGGCGAAGGCTTCAATCTGCAGCTCGAACTGGTTCCGCTGGACGGCAAGATCGTCCTGCGCGCACCGAAGGCCGATGGGGAGGGCGCGTAAGCGCTCTCCTTCCTTTCCACAGGAGGACATCATGAAAAACCACGAAAAAAGCGAAACCATCACCAAGGCCATCGCCGCCAACATCGAGGCGCTCGCCGAGTTGCTCGAAGACGCCATGGTCTCCGCCTGCGAGGCGCAGGAAGCCATGTCGAAGAACGAGCAAAACCAAGCCATCGGCGGCATCCTCGACCTCGACCGCAAGCTCGAAGACGCGCTCGCGCTCTACCGCGCCGCCGTCGCGCTGCACCGCAAAGGGGGTGCGTGATGGAGCACCCCCATCGCCCCGAAGCTGACGTTACAATTCGCGAGCTTACGCCCGAGGATAAACGCCGTGGCTTCCTCCGCGCCACGCAGAGCTTCGCCAGCAGCCTCGACCGCTGGGAGGAGCGCTGCGAAAAAGGAATGACAGACGACGAGCTGGCCGATGCCCTGAAATACGAACTCGGCATCTACGGCGGGGCATCCTCCACCGACGATGTGCCGGGCTACACCGTCCAGGGCGCAGGCCTGCAGATCTGGCTGAGCTGGTCATTCGCCAACAGCCACACCGACAAGCCCACGTTCAAAGGCGCAAAGGATGGCAACGCAGCATACGTGCTTATGCGGCCAGCCAACCAATGAAAACTAACGACCGCAAAATGGACAGTAAGAACCCGCCACGCTAGGCCTTCGCCTTCTCCGCAGGCACAGGCTTCTTGTGATGCGACCGCTTGGGCTTCCCCGCCCCGTCGCCGTTGTAGCCCAGCTTCGCCAGCTTGTCGTCGAATTCCTTGATAGCAGCCGAGCGTTGCTTCATCAACTCCTCGATCAGTTGCTTACGGCGATCCTCGATGGCTTTCTGTTCGGCAAGTAGTTTCTCGACGTCGTCAGCGGGCATAGAAACCCATTCTACGCGTTGAACACCGCATCAAACCGCACGCTCGATTGCCAGCCAATTCTGCGCGGCCCTGCCTTCCGCCCGGGAAGACGTACCCCCCGTATCCCATCAACGCTCCTCAGAAAAGCGTCCAACTTTACTCGGCACCTAACCTGTCCGCTTGGCTTGTCAATGCCCCAGAGGTTCTTGCGTTTCGGGTTTCCACTGCGTGGACCCTCCGCGAAACGGCAGAGAACCTTGGATGACAACCCGGCGCTAACGGGCCAGGTTCAACGGTGACCATGTTGAACGCAAAACAGGAGCGAAACAATGGATACCGAAGATTTTAACGACCGCGCGGAACAAGAGGTCGCAGACATCCTCGCAACCTTCGAAAGCGAACTGTTCGATGAAGAACTGGAGGTGCTGTCATGAGCCAGACCCCCGACGCAGAACTGACTGCCGCAATGTCCGATGCCGGCCGGTGCGGCAAATCAATCGGAACTGCTTCTGTTCGAACGCAACAAACCGTAATGTTCAGGCTTTGGGGTGGGCTTTGTCGTAGACCGCCAGCAGATCCTGAAGCGAAACCTGGGTATAGCGCTGGGTGGTTGAGAGGCGGGCGTGGCCGAGCAGCTCCTGGATGGACCGGAGGTCGGCGCCATTGGCAAGCAGGTGGGTAGCAAAGGCGTGGCGCAACGTATGGGGGTGAATGGAGCTATCGCCGCCAAGCAGTCCGGCGTAGAGCCTGACGATGCCGTGGACGCCGCGCGGGGTAAGGCGCCGATGACGCCGGTTCAAGAATAGCGCCGTCTCGCCTGGCACGGGCGCGCGCAGCGGCAGGTACCGCTCCAGCGCGCCGGCGGCTTTGGCTCCAAAGGGTACCTGACGTTCCTTGCGGCCTTTCCCACGCACCCGGACCCAGCGTCCGGACCAGTCGAAATCGTCCAGGTTCAGTCCGGAGAGTTCACTCACTCGCAATCCGCAGCCGTAGAGCATTTCGAAGATCGCCAGGTCGCGATGCACCGACGGCCGCTCCAGTTGGCCCCGTGCGATGGCGTCGAGCAACTCGTTCGTCTTGCCCTCGCTCGGCACGCGGGGCAAAGATTTTGGCGTCTTGGGCGTCCGCATCAGGCGGGCCGGGCTGTTCTCCATGACCGCCATGCGCACCAGGTATTTGTAGAACGACCGCACGGCAGCCAACTTCCGGCGGACGGTGGTGGCCGCAAGGCGGGCGTCGAACAGCGAGCCAAGCCACTCGCGGATGGCGAGCGGTTCAATGCCCGCGGGATGGGGTGGCGGCGCGCCGCCGGGGCTGAAGTAGGCGAGGAAACCGTCCAGGTCGGCCTGATAGTTGCGTACCGTGTGGACCGACGAATTTTCACGCCGCAGTTCGGCGATGAATCCGGCGATATGATGTGCAAATTCGCTGTCAGGCATAAACGGAAAGAAACTCATCTAGCTGTTCGATGGCGCGGCGGCAGACTTCGCGGTGACGCGCCTTCTTATCGTGGCGCAAACGGTGACGGGCCTCCTCGTCGAGCTTCGGAAGCAGATCGAAGGTGATGTTGGCCGGTTGATAATTTTCGGCTCCGGCGCTCGAGACGTAGCGGCACAGCGAGCCGAGAGCAGTCCCGGGCGGGAGAGCGCGAAGTGGCTGGCCGGTGGCAAGGGCAGCCGCATTGCGTCCTGCCACCAGGCCGGTGGCGATCGCCTCCACATAGCCTTCTACGCCCGAAATCTGGCCGGCGAAGAAGATGCGCGGATACTGGCGCAGTTGAAGCGTGGGCGCCACAAGCGCCGGGGCGTTGATGTAGGTATTGCGGTGAATCTGGCCGTAACGGAAGAACTCGGCGTTCTCCAGGCCAGGAATAAGGCGCAGCACGCGCGCCTGCTCTCCGAATTTGAGCGAGTTTTGGAAGCCGACCAGGTTGTAGCTATCGGCCCGCAGATTCTCCTGGCGCAACTGCACCACGGCATACGCGCGCCGGCCGGTGCGCGGATCGGCGAGGCCCACCGGCTTCATGGGCCCGAAACGCAGTGTGTCGCGGCCGCGGCGGGCCAGTTCTTCGACCGGCAGACAGGCCTCGAAGTAGCGGCAATCGTCTTCGGGGATGTGAGGATCATAGCCACGGGCTTCGAGCAGCGCATCGAGAAAGCGTTCGTACTGCTCGCGATCCATGGGGCAGTTGAGGTAGTCGCCGCTACCGTCGATCGACTTGTCATAGCGGGACGCGCGATAAGCGATGGAGTAGTCAATCGTGCCCGCATCGACGATGGGGCTGATCGCGTCGTAGAAGTAGAGCCGGTCCGAACCCGTCAGCCGGGAGATGCCGCCGGCCAGAGCGCCGCTGGTCAGCGGTCCGGAAGCGATGATGACGACACCGCGGGCGGGGACATCCGGAACCTCCTGGCGGCGCAGTTCGA
Organism: Bryobacterales bacterium; assembly: GCA_020854055.1. Classification (GTDB taxonomy): domain Bacteria; phylum Acidobacteriota; class Terriglobia; order Bryobacterales; family Bryobacteraceae; genus JADZGD01. The sequence continues at coordinate 23,035 of JADZGD010000122.1, forward strand.
TCCGCGGTGATTCCTCGATCGAGCGCTCCACTTCGGCGGCGAACAGGTCCCGGTCCACGGTAAGCGCCTGGCCGCCGGGCACCCGGGCGCGGTCGGCGGCAACCAGCAGCAGCGAGTTCAGCCTTCGCAGTTCCTGTTTCAGCAGCCACGGAGCAGTGTTTTCCGATTCGCTCTTGAGCGAGTTGCTGCACACCAGTTCGGCCAGCCGGTCCGTCTTGTGGGCCGAAGTCGGTGTGGAAGGGCGCATCTCATGGAGCACCACCGGCAAGCCCGCCTGGGCTACCTGCCAGGCCGCCTCGCTGCCGGCGAGTCCACCGCCGATGATCTGAATCGGTTCCATGAGTCTCAAGTCTCATTTTACCGGGGAGATTGGGAAAGCCGGCCGGAAATCGGGAACGCGTCCGCCTGATTACCTTTTGGTCTTAATAACGATGGGCGTGGCGTGAAAGCCGAACTTCTTGCGCAACTGGTTCACCAAAAAGCGCCCGGCGGAGAAGTGCAGCGGCCGTTCGCCTTTACCGGTGAACAGGACAAACGTCGGTGGCCGGATGCCGGGTTGGGTGATGTAACGGATCTTGAGGTCGGTCTCAAAATGCAAGGTTTCGACGAAGCGGTTCAGCTCACCGGTGGTGACTCGCCGGGAGGCCGCTTCGTAGGCGCTGAAGAGAATGGGGAACAGCTTCGGCACTCCGGCGCCGGTCAAGGCCGAAATCATCGCCACCGGCGCCCAGTCGAGAAACTTCAATTGATCGCGGATCTGACTGGTGAAAGCCTTGCGGTCCTTTTCCCTGGTTGCATCCCACTTGTTGACGCAGAGGATGATGGCGCGGCCCTCCTGTTCGGCGTAGCCGGCGATGGTGGCATCCAATCCGACCAGGCCCTCGGAGGCATCCAGGACCACCAGCACAACGTTCGCCAGGCGGATGTGGCGGCGGGCCATGACCACGCTCAACTTTTCGGCCATCAGGTGGGTCTTGCCCTTGCGGCGGATACCGGCCGTGTCCACAAAGATGTAATCGGCTTCCGGACGCTCCACCTTTTGGTCGACGGCGTCGCGGGTGGTGCCGGCAATGGGGGAGACCAGGGTCCGTTCGGAGCCCACCAGGGCGTTGAGCAGCGTGGACTTACCGACGTTGGGCCGGCCGATGATGGCGACCTTAATAGTTGGCCGCTGCGGCTTGGCCTGCTCCTCACCGGTTTCACGGCGAAAGCCGGAGGTAACGTGATCGAGCAGTTCGGCGATGCCGAGACGATGCTCTGCCGAAACGGCGAACAGATCGCCAATGCCAAGCGAGTGAAATTCGTGTACCAGGTGCTGGCGAACCGCGGCGTCGATCTTGTTCACGGCCAGGGAGACGGGTTTGCCCAGCTTGCGGAGAAGTTGCGCCAGATCGCGGTCGGCGGCGGTGATCTCCGTGCGCCCGTCAATCACGAAGATAATGTGGGCCGCCGAGTCCAGAGCCACTCGAGCCTGCCGCAGGATTCCGGCGGGGATGATCTGATCGTCGTCCGGAATAATGCCGCCCGTATCGATCAGTTCGAATCTGCGGCCAAGGTATTCGGCCTCGCCGCTGATGCGGTCGCGCGTAATACCGGGCTCATCGCCGACAATCGCGCGCCGCTGTCCGGTGATCTGATTAAAGAGTGTCGATTTTCCGACGTTTGGCCGGCCGATGATTACAACCACCGGCAACGTCTCGGGATGAGCCATCTGTCATTTCATGGTAGCATCGCGCAAGTGCCGTACTATCCGTTATTTCTGGACATTCGAGAGAAGCCCGTGGTGGTGGTTGGAGCGGGCCGGGTGGCGTTGCGCAAAACGCTTGGCCTCCTCGAGTGCGGCGCGCGGGTGACCGTGGTGGCGCCGGCGCGAATCGAAGAGTTCGCCAGGCTGGTGGTCTGCTGGAAGCAGCGGCGGTTTCAAAGAAGGGACCTCGCCGGCGCGGCGCTGGCATTCGCCGCCACCGATGACCGCCGGGTGAATCACAGGGTGGCGGAAGAAGCCGCGCGGTTGGGCATTCCGGTGAACGTAGCCGACAGCAGGGAGGAATGCCGCTTTCTCGTGCCGGCGCGAGTCCGCCGGGAGGGAGTAACAATTGCCATCTCAACCGGCGGCCGGAGCCCGCGGCGGGCAGCCGAATTGCGCCGGAAAATCGAGGCGCTACTCGACGGGTAAGTCCTTGCGCGCGACGGCGTCTTCCACCATCCGCCGCCAATGTTCGCGCAGAAAGGGCGGATCGTTCATGCTATCCAGGATGTAGGAGCGGTCGGCGCGATCCAGATCGAGTACGGCGGTGATCAGCTCCTCCTGGTAGTAACCGGCTTCAGATAGCACAATGCCGGCTGGCTCGCGAATGAAGGACCAGCCGCTTGACGTCTGCTTTCCATCGGGCGATTGGCCGACGGTGTTGGCGACGCAGTGAAATATCTTCGAGTTCGGCCCGGCGGGCTGCTGCGCACGGCCGGAACTGCGCTTCCAGGCTACGGCTTCGATCTCATCGGAGCTGCAGGAGGGGTGAAACAGGATTTGCGCCCCGGCCATAGCCGGAATGCGATAAAGCTCCGGATGGCGGCCGTCGCGGCAGATCACCAGCGTGCAGAGAATGCCGTCGATTTCAAACAGAGCCAGCTTGTTGCCGCCGCGGCAGTACTTCTTTTCGTCGCGTCCGGCCATGTGCACCTTGGCGTACTCGTAGGTGATGCGCCCTTCGGGTGAGATGACGTGCGCGATGTTCAGCAAGTGCTCTCCCGCCCGGCGAATGGCGCCCGCAATCACCCACATGGAGTGGCGGCGGGCAGCCTGCTTCACCTGGTCGAGCGCGGCGTCCACTTCGCCTGCCGCCAGGGCGATCAGGTGGGGGAAGTAGTAGCCCGTGAGATTGGCCTCCGGCAACAGCAGAACGCGACTGCCCTCGCGCGCGGCGGCCTCGACAAACTCCAGCGTTCGCTCGACGTTCCGTTCGATGCGGGCGCCCCAGCGCATCTGCGCGCAAGAGACTTGGAGCGTGCTCATTGGGGTTGCGCCTCGAGCCATGCCTCCAGGCGCCGGACCAGTTGCGGCAACGCGCCGAAACGCCCCAGGCGGATGCCCAACGCTCCGCCGCCCGGGTGCAGTTCCACAAACTCCGGCTCCGGAGCAAGGTGGAAGCGGCGGTAGAAAGCATTCCGCAGAAACCGTTTGACTGCCGCCGGATCGGCCTGCTGCTTGTCAACGTGAACCTGGAAGAAGTCTCCCTGGCCGGCGGCGTTGACGCGCAGGGCCACGGCATCGGCTCCGAAAGCGCGCTTGAGCATTGCTTCGGCAAGGTCCAGCAAGGGCAGGCCGCGGAAAAAATTCGAGCCTTCGAGCAGGTGGAACTCGGGTGGATTCTCCGGCGCCAGCGAGGCGTCATCCAGTCCCCGGTTGAAGTCAATCGGCGTGGCGCCCACGTGTTCGAGCCAGCAGTTCAGGCGGTCGGCGCCGGCGGTCTTGCGCTCCCACTCCAGTTCCCGCTCCATGGCCGCGCGTTCCGGCAACCGCTCAGGGTCAATCTCCAGGCAACAATCGCCGCGCTGGCTTCGGGTGACGTACTCCACCCAGCGCTCCGGATGATGCACCAGGTAGAAGTTCTTCGCCACTTCGGCAAACAGATACGCCACCATGGCGCGCAGCGGCACCCCGGACTCTGCAACGATCTCGCCGTCCGGAAGTGTGCGGCGGAACAGCGGTTGACGCCAGCCGGCGAAGAAGGATTCGAAAGTGGAATCGGCCTTGTGCCCGGCGCCAAAGGAGTCCAGCGCGAGCTGCTCTTTGAGTTGCACCACATACCAGTCGCGGTTCGCCTCCACCGCGGCACGCAACTGGTCCACGCCGGCAAGCAACGGTAACTGGCGCAGGACGGTGCAGATCCAGGAGCGACTGGCCAGGTTCAACAGACCGTCGGTGACCAGGTCATCCTCAATTTCCTTAAAGAAATCGGTGTAGAAAGGCAGCCGGGTGAGAACGGCCGCGATCTCGGCGGCCTTGCCGGTCATTTTGCGGGTCTCCCCGGTGGTAAGAACGGGCCCGGCGGACGATTCGCCGAACAAGCCCCAGGACCAGCGCCAGGAGCTTCTATCGCGCTCCACGCTATAGGGAAAAATGATCCCGATGCGATCGGCCGGCACCGGAAAGGTGCCAAGGATGCGATAGTTGTCGCGGGGATTGGAGGAGATCAAGGTGCCCTGTGCGGCGCGGCCCTTCTGCTCGGTGGCCTGGTCGAGCGAGCCGGCGCGAACACCGGTTCCGTATTCTGCCTGGCAGGCGAGATGCACCAGCAGATCCGGCGGAATACCCAGATCGAAGACCGAGTTGATGGCGTTTTTCGTCGCCACGGTAACCGCCGAGGAACTGGAGAAGCCGCCCTGTGGAATGGAGCCGGTGGAAACCAGCCGCAGCCCGCGGAAATTCTGGCGTCCCAGCACCTCTTGCACTTTCGCGCCGAGATTACCGGTGCGCAAGGTGCGCAGCGAAGCGATGGCGTTACCCACCAGGGCAAACGGACGCCGCATGTTGCTACCGGCCCACAGCGCTTGTGGCGGCAGTGGAACGCCGGCCTTGCGGCGCCGCTCCACCTCTTCATCGCTGAAGTAGCCGAGCGACAGCAGCAACGACTCACTCATGCGCGTTCCAAACGCCTCGTAGGTGTGCATGTCCGAGATGTTGTCGCCCGGATACATGGTGTCGCTGTCGGAGGGAACGAAATTAATGGTTTCCCGGTACTGCGGGTTCAAGGGCAACAGGTGAATCCGGCAATCATCGGCCGGCTGGGCGAGAATCACAATTTGCTCGTTACCTTCGGCGCTCCCGGCGCCAATGGGCATCTGCCAGGCGGGGCCGAAGAAACGCATCATATCGGGGTGCATAAAGGCGATGCGTAAACGGCCTCCGGAAATACCGATGCCAACCGGACGATCGCTGGTGAAATCGAGCTTCTCGCGGTAAACCGCGGCAATCAGTTCGTTCAACTGCCGGGCGATCGAGGCCACCTGTGCCCGCGGACGATCGCAAAACAGCCTGGCGGCCGCCTGTTCGATCTCGATCTCTTCGGGAAACAGCAGACCGCGAGAAGTGGCGAGGATGCCCTCGAGCAACGCCAGGTCCATGGGCTGGGTGACGTCGGAGCAGAGCAGGTCGTACTCGGGATCGGAAACACGGGTAGTGATGGTGCGGATCTCGCCGCCATCCCGGCCGATCGCTTCAATGATGTCGGTAAGATAGAACTGGCCCTGGGCATTGGCGTTGTCGAGCGACTGCAGGTAGCGGTGCAGTGTTTGGGCGCGTACGGCGTAGAGAGGACAGTTCCCTTCGGTGAGCGCCAGTTGTTGTTCGCGGAGCGTTTCATCGGACTCGAGCAGAATGTCGCGCTCTTCGAGCACCCGCTGCACGCTGCCCGCCTCATCGCGCAGCACCCGGCCCTTGCCACGCTGCTTGGGAGGTTCGTAAACGGCGCTAAGGAACGTCAGTTCCGCTTCTGCATCGCCCGAGCAATGAGTTTCGCACAGATGATGAAACACCACCGTAGGAACGATGCGGTCGCCCATGGTGATGACCAGCAGCGGATTGCGCTCCAGCAGATCGGCCACGCTAAAGGCCTCAAACGCCGCGAATCCAGTGCCACCCGCCGGGTTGTCCGACAGGACATAGACGTTATCGCCGCCAAGCGCCGCGGTGACATCCTCCTGCCGGTAACCGACCACACAGATGGCCGGCGAGGGGCTGAACCGGCGAAATGCATCCACCGAATGACGGGCCAGTGGCGAGCCCGAAACTCGCTGAATGCACTTGGGATCCTGGCCGAAGCGGGTACCTTTGCCCGCGGCCAGCACCACCAGCACCGGCGATGTGCTGCGAATACCGCCATACAGCTCGGCATTGCGCGGTGTGAGCACCTTTTCCGGCGCGATCCGGGCCGTGGAACGGAGTATAGAGACTCCGCTGGTAAGCGCAGTTTGTGGTTCAGGCATGGCTTGTAACTCTCGCCGCGATGTCAGATCTTAAGATAGCGAAACCGGCAGGGTAGCTGAATGGGTAATATATCTTAGAGCGCGCCCTTGGAACCTGCCTTCCTCGCACCCTGATGTGAGTGCCGCTTTTTAATTTGAAAAACTCGTTCCTTGAATGGCAGCGCTCCATTATACTGATGGCTCACAAGATTGTGATGTTTGCATGAAAGACAACGACACACTGCCGTACGGCGCTTCGGTGACTCCGGCGCTGAACTCCGACCGGTTTAATGGTTTCTTTTCTAAAGGGAAAGACTGGGAGTGCGGTAAACACAGCCTGACAGACGCCCGCGCAAGAGGCATTTACGAACTGATGGGCGCGGCTCACGACGCCGGTGTGTATCCCTTTCAGGTACCGCTCGAGAGCCGCTCGGGACCTTGGGTACAGACGGGCGGCCGGCGTCTGATGATGCTGTCTTCCTACGACTATCTCGGATTGATCGGCGACCCGCGCGTTGACGAAGCAGCCATCGAAGCGGTGAAAAAGTACGGTACTGGTACCGGTGGGGTACGCTTGCTGACGGGAACCATCGACCTGCACCGGGAGATGGAGCGGGAACTAGCGGCCTTCAAAGGGATGCCGGATTCGGTGTCGTTCACCTCCGGTTACCTGGCTAACCTGGCGGTGATTGCCGCCCTGTTGACGCCGCAGGACCGGGTGGTGATGGATGCGCTGTCGCACCGCAGCCTGGTGGATGCCTGCCGGTTGGCGGGAGTGCAGATTCAGCGCTTTCGCCACAATGACGCGAACTCACTCGAAGAGGAGCTGAAAGCGCCCAACAAGGCGCGGCGGACGCTGATCGTCTCCGATGGCGTCTTTTCGATGGATGGCGATATCGGTATTTTGCCCGAGCTGGTCGCGCTCAAGAAGCAGCACGGCTGCTTTCTGATGATGGATGAATCCCACGCCACCGGCGTTCTGGGGAACAGGGGGCGGGGCACAGACGAACACTTCGGAATTCCGGCCGAAGAGGTAGATATCTGGAGCGGATCCTTGGCCAAGGCCATTCCCTCGAACGGCGGCTTTGTCGCCGTCAGCCGGCAGATTGCCATCTATCTGGAGCATGCCGCGGCACCCTTCATCTTCTCGGCGGCGCTCTGCCCGGCGGCGGTGGCGGCCGTGCGCCAGACCCTGGTGATTCTTGGCCAGGAGCCGGAACGGGTGGAGCGTATCCGGCGTAATTCGGAACTGCTGCGCAATGGGCTGAGGGAGCTGGGTTACGATGTGGGCAACTCCGAAACCGCGATCATTCCGGTGATTTTTGGCGGCGAGCCGGCGGCAGCATTCTTCACCGCGCGGCTCAAAGAGCAGGGTATCCTGGTGACACCCATCCTGTTCCCCGCCATACCGCAGGGCACGGCCCGTTTGAGGCTGTGTGTAACGGCGGCGCACACCGAAGACGACCTGGGTTTCGCCCTCGACGTGTTCAAAAAACTTCGCCCCTGACCGGCAATGGCGGTCCTGGTAACCGGCGCCAGCGGGTTTCTCGGCGGCAGACTGGTGGAGATGCTGGCGGCCGCCGGAGAAACGGTGCGGGTGTTTGCCCGCCCCACGGCCGACCTCGGCAGGCTGGCCACCCTGCCGGTTGAGATCCTGCGCGGCAGCTTTGTGGACCAGGCTGCGGTGTGCCGCGCCACCGCGGGCGTCGAACGGATCTACCACTGCGCCGGCTGCTCCACCGACTGGGCTCCCTGGAGCCGCTTTGAACAGGCGAACATCCGGGCGGTAGAGGCCCTGCTCGCGGCGGCCAGAAATGCTACGAAGCTCGAGCGCTTCCTGCATGTCAGCACCAGCGACGTGTACGGCTATCCGGCGGAAGCGTGCGATGAATCGGCTCCCACCGTGGATACGGGTCTACCTTACAACCGGTCGAAACGCGCGGGTGAGATGCTGGTTTGGAGGGCAGCGCGGGAGTGGGGGGTGCCGGTGACCGTGGTACGTCCGGCATCCATTTACGGGCCGCGCGGAACGGCATTCACCTCTGATATCGCCAGTCACCTCCGGCGCGGCGCCATGGCGCTGATCGATCACGGGCACTCCCGCGCCGGCCTAGCCTATGTGGACAACGTGGCGGAGGCGATGATGGCGGCGGCGGTTTCGCCAGCGACGCTCGGGCGCGCCTACAACCTTGCGGACGGAACCGGAGTTACCTGGCGCCGTTACGTGGATCGGCTGGCAGCGGCCTTAGGCGCGCGGCGGGTGCGGCTGAGTCTCCCCTCGGCGGCGGCGCTGCAACTGGCACGCGGGATGGAGGCGGTCTACCGTAGTTTGTCTCTGCGGGGCAGGCCGGTACTGACACGTCACGCCGTGTACATACTCTGCCGCGATCAGGAGTATCCCACTACGCGGGCCAAGGCCGATTTCGGATTCACCCCCCGCATCGAGTTCGAAGAAGGGTTGCGGCGGTCGGCCGAGTGGCTGCGGGGATCCGGGTAAGGCGGCCCTCAGCGGCGCTTCACCGCCAGCGAGACTCCGTCTCCCACCGGGATCAGACTGAGATCGACACGGCTGTCCTGATGCAGCGCGTCATTGAAGGCCCGAATGGCCAGCGTACCGGACTCCTGGTCCTCCGGGTCGAGCACCTGGCCGTGCCACAGCACGTTGTCGATGGCGATCAGCCCTCCCGGGCGAATCAGCTGCAGTACCCGCTCGTAGTAGTTGGCGTAGTTCTCCTTGTCGGCATCGATGAAAGCGAAGTCGAAGCTCTCCCGGCGGCCGGAGGCGAGCAGTTCATCCAGTGTTTCGAGAGCCGGCCGCAGGCGCAGGTCAATTTTCGACTCCACCCCCGCCTCGCGCCAGTAGCGCCGCGCGATGTCGGTCCAGGTCTGATTGACATCGCAGGCCACCACGCGTCCGTCGGCCGGCAGCGCCAGGGCAGCACACAGGGAACTGTAGCCGGTGAAGACGCCGATCTCGAGCGTCCGGCTGGCGGCAATGGCGTTGAGCAGCAGGCGCATCAACTGGCCAAATTCCGGGCTGATCTGCATGTGCGCCTGGGGCATGGCGGCGGTTTCCTGCCGCAAGCGGCCGAGGATCTCGGGCTCGCGCAATGACACCGAGCGGATGTAGCCGGCAAAGTCGCCGTGAAGCGCGATCCGATTCTTTGGCCTGTCCATACTGTCTTATAATGCCAGCCATGATGGGATCTTCGCTGAACCGCCGGTCTTTTCTACGCGCAACCGTGGGCGCCATGGGCGCCGCCACGCTTGAGGGAGCTGCCAGGCGGCCGAACATCGTCATGATTCTGTGTGACGACTTAGGCTACGGAGACCTGCACGTTTACGGATCGAATCTGGAGACTCCCAACCTGGACCGGATGGCGGCTGAGGGAACGCGGTTCAATTCGTTCTATTCGGCCAGCCCGGTCTGCTCCCCGTCGCGGGCCGCGCTTCTTACGGGCCGCTATTCGACACGAGTGGGGGTTCCCCGCGTGTTGTTCCCCAAAGACACCGAGGGACTGTCGCTGGACGAAGTGACGATCGCCGATACGCTGAAGAAAGCCAACTACGCCACCATGTGCGTGGGTAAGTGGCACGTGGGCCACACGGCGAAATACCTGCCGACCGCGCGCGGCTTCGACGAGTATTTCGGGATCCCCTACAGCAACGACATGACGCCGCGCCCGCTTCTGCACAACACCACCACGATTGAGGAGCCGGCAACACTCGAGACGCTGACGCCGCGCTACACCGAACAGGCGGTGCGATTCATCGAGCGCTCCCGGAACAAACCGTTTTTCCTCTACATGCCGCATACCTACCCGCACATTCCGCTGGCGGCCTCGCCGCGGTTTCGCGGCAAGTCCAAGGCCGGGTTATATGGCGACGTGGTGGCCGAGATTGACTGGAGCGTGGGAGAGGTTCTAAAGACGCTCAGGGACAACCAGTTGGAACAAAACACGCTGGTAATGTTTTCCAGCGATAACGGCCCCTGGTTCCAGGGCAGTCCCGGACGCCTTCGCGGACGCAAGGGTTGGACCTACGAGGGCGGCATGCGGGAGCCTTTTATTGCCTGGATGCCGGGACGCGTGCCCGCCGGCAGGGTGAGCGAGACAGTGGGGTCGCTGATGGACATCCATCCCACCGCGGCGAAACTGTGCGGCGCGCCACTGCCCGCCAAGCCGCTGGACGGGATCGACCTGTGGCCCGTGATCAGCGGGAAAGTGAGCAGCGTGGAGCGGGAATTAATGATCTATTTCGACCACTGGAACGCCCAGTGCGCGCGGTGGAAAAACTGGAAGCTGCACGTGGCGCGCTACAACACATTCGCCTACGGCCCGTCGCCCTCTGCCGGACGAATCAATCTGCCGCTGGCCAGGCCCGAGTTGTACAACCTGGAAAACGACGCCGATGAAAGCTACGATGTGGCCAATGAGCACCCGGACATCGTCCGGCAGATGACCGCCCGGCTGGAGCAGTTGCTGAGCGGCTTTCCCGGAGAGGTTCAGACGGCATGGGCCGAGACCAAAGCTCGCGCCTCGAGTGGTTCAACCGGCGCGCTGCCGCGAGCCAAGCCGTAACGGAAACCGGCGTCCAACTGGGATATGCTGTTCTCAAATGCAATCAGCTCATCGATGGTTTTTGTGCCTGCTCCTGCCGTTGGCGGTCTACGCCTCTGATGTGGGCAAAGATTGGGGTATTGAACGAACTTCGCGCATCGACCCGGTTACCGGAATCCGGGTTTGGACGATGACGGCGAACAAAGGTGTGGCCCACACACTCTACATTCACTTTCCGAATTTCACCCGCGACAGCCGTTACCTGTTGTTCACGTCCGATCGCAGCGGATCGAACCAGATCTACCGGGTGGATCCCGCCTCGGGACACGTGGTGCAGTTGACCGATGTGCCGGGCATCGGCACGATTCAACTGGCGCCCGATCCGGTGAATCCCCGCCGCATTTATTACATGCGGAATGACGACGTGATCGCGCTCGACGTGGAAGATTTCTCCGAGCGCAAAGTGGGCACCATCCCGCCGCCGCACATGGGTGGTTATAACCAGCCGACGGTCTCCGGCGACGGCAAGTGGATCAGCGTTGGACGCCAGATTGCCGCCAAGACCTGGGAGGTCGGCGTGATGAACACCGCCACCGGCGAGTACAAATCGCTGGCGCAGCCCGGATTTCACATTGGCCATGTGCAAATCAGCCCTACCGAGCCGGTGGTGTTCTTCGTATGGGAGACCGGCGGTTATGCTCCGCAGCGAAGCTGGCTGGTGAATCTGGATGGCACCAACATACGCCCGTTTTACCAGCGAACGAAGCGCGAAGACTGGTTCACCCCGTTAAAGGAGTGGGTGACGCACGAAGCCTGGATCCAGGGCACCGGCGAGATGACCATGATCAACGACCGCGTCGGGTTGATGATCGTCAACACCAACGGAACCTCGCGGCTGGTGCGCGAGGGCAGCTACTGGCACGCGCAGGCGCGGCCCGATGGAAAATATGCCGTGATGGATGACTTCGACGGCCGTCTCTGGCTCACCGATACCACCACCGGGAGTACCAGGGTGCTCGCTACCGGGCTGCGGAAGCACGGAGCCCCGCACCTGCATCCCAGCTTCGACTGGGCCGGCCGCTATGTGGTGTTTAACCAGACAGATCAGTATCAGGCCGTGGGGCTGATCGATCTCAACGACCTTCGGCCGATGCCGTGGCGCTAGCCGCATCCTGATATTCGGAACTGACCAGGCGCCCCCCGGCGTCCGTGAGATTGAAGTACCAGGCCCTCGCCGCCGCCGGAATCTCCGCTGACGCCTGGTGGCGCTTTTCATCGAGCGCGGCGGCAATGGTCTCCCAACACCGCTGCTGCCATGGGCCCTCGTCGGCGGTGTAATTCAACTCCGCTTTGACAACCGGCACGGACGAGCGGAACGTGACACGGTTCGTGGCAGTGTGAGTGATCCGGATGAGCGGCGGCCGTCCCCTCAGTATGGAATCGGCAAACGCGTAAATCTCTTCCGGTTTGGCCCCATCCGGGTGGCTGTGCTGCATGCGCACGCGGATCGCCAGCGTGCGAGGGCCTTTCGGCAACCGGTAGGACCTGCGCAACGACGGCATGGGATAGGCAAAGTCGTTGGTGCCGCTGACCCATAGCATTGGCATTTTCGCGGCGGGCAGGTAAACGGACGGGTCCCACAGCGAGAGCCACCGGGAAGCTCTCTGCTCGCCCATGGCCGCGAAGCCCTTCAGCCAGGCCGAGTCTTCGCCCAGGAAACCACATCCGTAAACCGGTATCGCGAGGCGAAAGCGGCGGTCGATGCCGGCGACGATGGCGGTGAGATAGCCTCCCCAGGAGATGCCGGTCACCCCGATGCGTTTTGGATCCACCTCGGGAAAAGAGCGAATGAGCGAGTTAGCCAGCACGGCGGCGGCCACCGCGTGGTAGGGCCATTGGTCGGCAACCGGCTGGCCGGTCTGGTTGAATCCACCCCAGCCGGGAGGGCCGCCGTGGGCCTGGTGCGGCCCGGGTGGATTCCAGAGATGTCTTTTCCCGCCAGCGGACTGGGGCTCGGCGCCGCACGTATCCATCGCGATGGCAGCATAGCCACGCCGGTTCCAAATGCGTACCCACTCGGCAAAGGCCGTTCCCCCGCCACCGTGAATCAGCACCATGGCCGGCAGCTTGCGGCCGGCTGGAGCGCCGTAGTAAGCAAATACGCGGGTAGGCTCCCCTTTCCAGGGTACCGATTGATAGTACAGCGCGCGCACTCCGGCTTCGGCGCTTTCGGCCCGCCACACCCGGGGCGGGCTGGAGAGTTCCTTCGGGTTCCACGACGAAGCCGCCTGCGCGAGCAGCGGGGCGAGAATTATAGCGGCGAATTTCATCGGGTTTCGGTCCTGGCCGGGTTGCCGCTCACCGCCAAAGCCTTGTAGCGGCCCCTACTTCCAACTGCCTTGTTTCAGCCGGGCGAATACCTCGACGTGATCGGCTTCGGTTGGCGGAGGGCTTACGACGTGCAACGCCACCAACCGGCTGTCCGCCCTCAGCCCGCGTGTTTCGCCCGCCGGAACAAACGCGGTCGTGCCCGCCTGTACATCTTCTTCCCGCTCTCCGGCAACAATACGCCCCTCGCCCTCGAGCACCACCAACAGCATGTCCACGCCAGGGCGGTGAACGGGAATGAACTGTCCCGGTTCCAGGCAGGTGAGCACCGCTTTCATGCGCTCGCTACCGCCCAGCATCACGGGATTGAACTTGTTTGGCGTGAATGACGCCACATCGCGATATGACTTCAGGTAGACGGCCATATCACAAGAGTAGCCGTTCGGCCGCGCGAGGCGCTGTGACGCGTGTCACAAGATTATTCCGGCCATGCCAATTCCGCGCAATAATCGACGCATGATCCGCTATCTTCCGGTATTGGCGTTGGTGCTGACCGCCATCGGCTGCCAGCATGGCTCTGAGTTCCAGGCTCGCAACCTGGGCACGAAGGTGAACGGGGAGCCTGCCGTATCCCTCAGCCGCGCCCGATCCGGCAGTAGCTCCCGGCCGCAGATTCTGGAGGCCGTGGTTCTACCCGGACGCGGAATGAACATCTATCAGATCCGCGCCTGGCTGCCTGGCAAGGGCGAGATCGGCCTGTTATTCTCGCCGCCCGTCGAACAGGCGCCGAAAGTGATGCCCGACAGCCTGGCCGCGGACCCGTTCGGCAACGCCTCATTCGGCTACGGAGGAGCGATTCTGGCGCCCTTTGCCAACCGTATCCGGGGCCGCCTGTCGGGCGACGGCAAGAGCATCGAGACCATGATCGGCGGCCATCCGGTCGCGCTGCCGGCGAACTTCCACGGCAAGAGCCCGGGGGCCGAAGTTCATTCCATGCACGGGCTGATTTTGCGGAGCCCGTTCACGGCGATCCGGTTGGCCGCCGGCAATTCCGAGGCATCGGCCACCGGAACGCTCGATGCCGCAGACTTTGGAGGCCACTGGCCCTCCCAAACCCGGTTGACGGTAAAGGCAGTGCTGCGCGACAACTCGTTCGGCTTCACGGTGACGGCAAACAACGTTGGAGACGAAATTCTGCCGGTGGGCATCGGCTGGCATCCCTACTTCGTCCTTCCCAGTGGCAAGCGTGACCAGGCGCGGCTGCGCATTCCCGCTGAGCAGCGCGCCTTGACGGATAACTACGACAACGTCTTCCCCACCGGACAGGTCGTGCCCGTCGCCGGCACCGAATACGATTTTGCCGGCCTGGCCGGAGCCCCGCTCGGCAAGCTGTTCCTCGATGACTGTTTCCTGACCATCGAAAAAGATGCCCGCGGCAGGGCGGTAGCCGAGATCATCGACCCGGCGGCCCGCTACGGCCTCCGCATTACGTCGCTCTCCCCCCAAATCACCGCGTACCAGGTTTACGCCCCGGTGGATAAGGCCTTTATCGCCCTGGAGCCGCAGTTCAATCGCGCCGATCCGTTCAGCCACATATGGAACAGCAACAACACCGGCATGGCAATGCTGAAACCCGGCGCTACGGTCACCTACGCCGTCGAACTGGAACTGTTTGTCCCCTGATCGGCGACGGCTGCGATAGAATGCGCGCTTTGGAGGAGAATCATGCCGCGTATCATCCTGACCATGGCGGTCGCCGTCTGCGCGCCGTTTAGCCTGCTGGCCGATGGCATCCTGGTGACCTCGGGCGCCGTGGACAACCAGGTCTTCCAGCGTAACGCGCAGGGGCTGGCGGATCTCTCGCTAGCCGGCAGCGCCAGCCGTGATGGCCGCCTGGAGGTTCGCGTGACACGCCAGAACCTTGCGCTACCGGGCCTCGACTGGCAGCCGGCCGCGACAGTCAGTTCAGGCCGTTGGCAGGCGGCGGTGAAGGGTGTTCCGGCCGGGGGCCCCTACCGGGTGGAATTGCGCGTAACCGGCACCAACGCTGACGGACGGGTGGGGAACATCCTGGTGGGTGATCTGTGGATTCTCGCCGGACAGTCCAACATGGAAGGCACCGCGAACCTGGTGAACGTTACCGCGCCGCACGCGCTGGTGCACAGCCTCGACATGATGGATCACTGGCTGGTGGCCGAGGATCCGCTGCACAACATGTATGGCGCCATCGACCGCATCCACCAGAAGCGGCGCAAACTGCCGGAAAGGCTTACCGGAGAAGCGCTGGCCAAGTACAACGCCGCACGCCGGAAGGGAGCCGGACCCGGTCTTCCGTTCGCGGTGGAGATGGTGCGGTTGACCGGGGTTCCCGTGGGACTGATTCCTTGCGCCGACGGCGGTTCGTCGATGGATGAATGGTCGCCGGCGTTGAAAGACCAGGGCGGCGATTCGCTCTACGGTGGCACGCTGCGGAGATTCAGACTGGCCGGCGGCCAGGTGGCGGGCATTCTCTGGTGGCAGGGAGAGTCGGACGCCTTCAATCAACCTGCCGCGGCGGCCTACAAGGAAAAATTCCGGACGTTGATCAACGCCTTCCGCCAGGATTTCGGCCAGCCGGAGCTTCCTGTCTACTGGGTGCAAATCGGCCGTTTCACGGTGCCCGATAACGCCGACTTCTGGCATAAGGTTCAGGAAGACGAGAGAATCCTTGAGACTGAAATCCGCCACACCGGCATGGTAGCTTCCATCGACAGCGATCTGGACGACGCCATCCACGCCGGCACCGAATCGCAAAAACATATCGGAGCGCGGCTGGCGAAGCTGGCCTGCCATGACCTGTTTCCGGAGATGAAAGGCTGTGCCGCAGTCCAACGCGGGCCGCGTCCGGTGTCGGCCGCGCTGGCGAACAACGTCGTGAAGGTGAAGTTCTCCGGAGTAAACGGGAGCCTAAAAGCCGCCGGGCGCGTCTCCGGCTTCACCATTCACGATGCCGATGGAACGCCGAAGCCCCGCATTTATCGGGCACAAGTAGACCCGGATGACGCCACGATCATCCTGCTCTATTTATCCGGCAAGCCGGTTCCCGGCATGAGCGTCTATTACGGCTATGGGAAGGATCCTTACTGCAACGTGAAGGACGAGGCCGGCATGGCTTTGCCGGTGTTCGGCCCCATCCCGATTGAGCAGTAATCAAGCCAGGGCGGCTTCGGTGTCGAGCACGCCGGCCACGGCATTCATAACGGCGGCGATCTTGATGGCGGCTACCACCTGTTCTTCCGTAATACCCTTCTCGCGAAGGACGTGCTCGTGAGCGGAGACGCACGCCTGGCAGCCGTTCACGGCCGAGACCGCCGCGCACCACAATTCGAAATCTACCGGGTCGGAGCCGTGCATGCGAATCGCCTGCATGCGTAGCCGCGCGGGAATCGCTTTGTACTCCGGCTTTCCGATAAAGTGCTGAAAGCGATAGTAGATGTTGTTCATCCCCATAATGGCCGCGGCCGCCTTGGAGGCATGAAGCGCTTGGGGCGACAGATGCTTTTCGGCTTCCGTGACCACGGCTCGCAACAGAGTATCGTTACGGGCGGCGATGGCGGTAGCCACTGCCGTACCCCATAGTTGCTGCGCCGTAAGTTCAGTCTGCTGAAGCACGCTGGAAAGATTCAGCTTCAGATCCTTGGCGTACTCGGGCAGTTTCGAGGAAAGTTCTTCAATCGACATGTTGGTGGAATGGGGGGACGCGGGAGTCCCCCGCCAAATGATGACTTACACCTGAAGGGTGGGCTGGCCCTTCTGCCAGTTGCACGGGCAGAGTTCGTCGGTCTGAAGCGCATCGAGAACGCGCAGCACGTCGTCGACGTTGCGGCCCACCGAGAGATCCGTCACCGCCACAAACCGGATCACATTGTCGGTGTCCACAATGAAGGTAGCCCGCTGCGCCACGCCTTCGCTGCGGTCCAACACTCCAAGCGCCGCGCAAAGCTCGCGCTTCACATCGGCCAGCATCGGAAATGGCAGCTCCTTCAGGTCCGGATGGTGGTTGCGCCACGCCAGGTGAACGAATTCCGAATCGGTGGAGCCACCCAGCAACTGCGCGTCGCGATCCTTGAAATCCTGGTCCTTTTTCGCAAATGCCGCGATCTCGGTGGGACACACGAACGTGAAGTCCTTGGGCCAGAAGAAATACACCTTCCACTTGCCGCCGTGGTCGGCATCCGTGATGGTGGTGAAGGCCTTGTCCTTATCGGTCGATACGGTCGCCTTCAGCGAATACGAGGGGAACTTATCTCCTACTCCAAGCATTTGTTTCTCCTTGTTGAATTCAGATGATTGCCGTGCATTCAAAGACGCTCAAAAGATGGCGCGGGCCGCCGGCGGGTTCCGCCGGCGAACAACACGATTTCGATTGTAGCACGATTGGATAATTATTATCAGATAAGAGTATTTCGCGCATCGTGGCCGTTCTCTCGATCCCAAGCGACCTGGATGACAATGCGGGTTACTGTGCCGGCTTCCAGTTTTTGGGAAGCGGCTGCCTCAGGGTGTCCGGCGACGGCAGCGAGCGGGCGTTCCATCCACCGCCCAGGGCGCGGATGAGATTGACGGTGGATGTCATGCGGCGGGCTAGAATGCCGACATCGGCGCGCTGGCTGGTGAGCGCAATCACCTGCGTCTGGATGACGTCGAGAAAAGATGCCGTACCGGCCTTGTAGCGATCGGTTTCAAGACGTAGAGATTCTTCGGCCGAGCGGGTTGCGGCGGACTGCTCGGCAGCTTCCTGCTCCAGATACCGCAGCGCGGCAAGTGAATCCTCCACCTCCTGGAACGCTCCCAGCGCGGATTGGCGGTAAGCAGCGACGGTGGCATCGTAGGCTGCCTCCGATTCCTGAACCACGGCATGGCGCCGGCCGAAGTCGACAAGTGTCTGGCTGAGCGATGGCCCCATCGACCAGAAGCGGCCCGGCAGGCTAAACCACTTGGTGATGCTGCTGCTATCGAATCCACCGGCCGCCGAGAGTTGGAGTGAGGGAAAGTAAGCTACCTCGGCCAGGCCGATCCCGGCATTGGCCGCCGCCACCTGGCGTTCATTGGCAGCCACATCGGGGCGGCGCTCGAGCAACCGCGACGGAAGGCCGACCGGGACCAGCGGCGGAGTACCGTGAATCGCGGCGGGCGCGATGGTGAGTCCGGCCGGGGCGCGGCCGATGAGCGTGGCGATTGCGTGCTCGGATTGCGCGCGGGAGATACGGGTGTCGGTCAGCGCGGCCTGGGTGGAGTCCACCTGCGTCTGCGCCTGAACGACGTCGCTGCGCGAGGCGACACCAGCGCTGAAGCGGTTGCGAGTCAACTCGAGCGACTGGCGGTAAATTTCCAGCGTGCGCGTGAGCAACGCGATGGTCATATCGGTTCCGCGCAGTTGGAAGTAATCCACCGCCAGTTCGGCCTGAAGACTGAGGCGCGTGTTCTCCAGGTCGGCGGCGGTTGCCTGGGCGCCGGCCGTGGCATTTTCCACGGTCAGACGAACGCGGCCCCACAGGTCAGGCTCCCAGGACACTCCCAGCGGGAAGGAGTAGAAGGTGCTGATTCTTGATGCCGAACTCGACGTAGCCACGCCGCCGCCGGTGATCACCCCCCGGCCGTTACCCGAATGGGAAGCGGTGATACCGGGCGAGGCGGTGACCGATGGGAAGTAGCCGGCCCGGTTTCCCTGCAACAGCGCGCGAGCCTGCCGGAACTGCGCCTCGGCCTGCTTCAGCGTCTGATTGGAGACGCTGACATGGGCCTCCAGTTCGTTCAACCGCGGATCGTTGAACAGTTCCCACCAGTTGCCGCGCAACTCGCCATCGCTGGGCCTGGCGAACTTCCACTGATCGGTTTCCTTGAGCTCCTTGAACGCCGCCGGGGTCTGCGGTACCGGTGGCACGTGGTATTTGGGGCCCGGACGGCAGGCCGCCAGCAGCAGGATCAGAGTAAACAGCAGCGCGCGGCTACGCATTGGAATTCCCCCGCCGCCCGGAAAGGAACCAGCGCAGGCGGTCCATCTCGAGATAGATGACCGGCGTGGTGAACAGAGTCAACAACTGGCTGACCAGCAATCCACCGACAATGGCGATGCCTAGCGGCTGCCGCAGTTCGGCTCCCGTGCCTCCGCCCAGTGCCAGCGGCAGCCCGCCGAACATGGCGGCCAGCGTGGTCATGGTAATGGGGCGGAAACGGAGCAGGCATGCCTCATAGATGGCATCGCGGGAATTCTTACCCTCGCTGCGTTCGGCCTCCAGCGCGAAATCGATCATCATGATAGCGTTCTTCTTGACAATGCCGATCAGCAGGATGATGCCGATCAGCGCGATCACGGTGAGTTCGGTCCGGCACAACAGCAGGGCGAGCAGTGCGCCGACGCCGGCCGAGGGCAGCGTGGAGAGAATCGTGATGGGGTGGATCAGGCTTTCGTAAAGCACCCCGAGCACGATGTAAACGGCAATCAACGCGGTGAGAATCAGCACCGGCTCGTTGGCCAGAGATTCTTGAAACGCCTGCGCGGTGCCGGAGAATCGCGTCAGTACGCTGGCCGGCATTCCGATCTCGTCGGTAGCCTGGTTAATTTTCTCCACCGCTTCCCCGAGCGCGATGTTGGGTCCCAGGTTGAAGGAGATGGTGGAGGAAGGAAACTGTCCTTCGTGGGTTACCGTGAGCGGCGACGTGGAGGTGCCGAATCGCGCCACGGCGCTCAGCGGAACCATGGTCGCCACGGTGTCGGTTCCTGCCGGTGTGCCGTTTCCCGAGATGGCCCCCAGCCCGGTGAACCCGACGGTAGCCGGAGCCGAAACGCCGCTGGAGGCGCGCACGTAGATTGCGCTCAGCGTGTCGGGCGATTGCCAATAGCGCGGCGCCACCTCCATCACCACGTGATACTGGTTCAGTTCGGTGTACATGGTGGAGACGGGCCGCTGGCCGAATGCGTCATAGAGCGTGGCGTCGATGTCCTGCATGCTGACGCCGAGCCGGGATGCGGTATCGCGGTCGATGGTAACCGCCGCTTCCAGTCCGCGGTTGAGCTGATCGCTGTTGACATCCTCCAGCCCGGGCACGACGCGCAGCCGCTTCAACACCTTCGGCACCCAGGAGTTGAGCTGGGCAAGGTCCTGGCTTTGAAGCGTGAACTGGTACTCGGCGCCGGTGAGACGGCCTCCTACCCGGATATCCTGCACCGGCTGGAGGAACAGGGTCGCGCCGGGCACGCGCGCGGTCTTGCGCCGCAGGCGGGCCATGATCTGGTCCACGCCGTCGCGGCCCGCCCGCAGATCCTTCAGCGCGATGAACATTCGCCCGGTGTTGGTGCCACCGCCACCGCCGGTGAAGCCGACCACGTTTTCCACATCCGGATCCGACATCACGGCGTGAACGAAAGTGACGAACTTCTCCTTCATCGCCTGAAAAGAGATGCTCTGCCGCGCCTGGATCATGCCCATCATCCGGCCCGTGTCCTGCTCCGGGAAGAAGCCCTTCGGTATCACCGCGTAGAGGTAGACGTTCAGCGCCAGCGTGCCGCCCATGACCAGCAGCGTGAACACCGGATGGTTCAGAACCACGCGAAGCATGGATGCATAGCGGGCGAGAGACCAGTCAAACACCTTCTCGCTGGCCCGGTAGAGCCATCCATGGCGGCCCGTGTCGTGGCCGAGGAAGCGGGCGCTGAGCATCGGCGTGGTGGTAAGCGAAATCACCATCGACATCACGATGGCGATCGAGAGCACTACGGCGAATTCGCGGAACAGGCGGCCGACAATGCCGCCCATCAACAGAATGGGAATGAACACGGCAATTAGCGAACTGCTCATCGACACCACCGTGAAGCCCACCTGCGCCGCGCCCTTTAGAGCGGCTTCAAAAGGCGCCATCCCCTTCTCCAGATGGCGGGCGATGTTTTCGATCACCACGATCGCATCGTCCACCACGAAGCCGGTGGAGATGGTCAGCGCCATCAGTGAGAGATTGTCCAGGGTGTAGCCAACCAGGTACATCACGGCGAACGTTCCCAGCAACGATAACGGCACCGCTACGCTCGGGATAAACGTCGCCCACGCGTTGCGTAAAAAGGCGAACACCACCAGGATGACCAGGCCGATCGAGATCATCAGCGTCAGTTCCACGTCGTGGACCGAAGCACGGATGGTGGTGGTACGATCCATCATCACCAGCAACTGCATCGCCGGCGGGATCGAGGCCCGTAGCACGGGCAGTTGCTCGTACACATGATCAACCACGTCGATGATGTTGGCGCCCGGCTGGCGGAAGATGATTACCAGCACGGCCGGCTGCCCGTTGGCCATGCCGGCGTTGCGGATATCCTCCACCGAATCGGTTACCTCTCCCAGATCGGAGACACGCACCGGCGCATTACCGCGCCAGGCGACCACCAGCGGCATGTAGTCTTTGGCGTGCAGAAGCTGATCCGAGGTTTGAAGCTGGTATGTCCGCTGGGGACCGGAAATCGCGCCCTTGGGCCGGTTGGCATTGGCGTTGGCTAGCACCGTCCGCACCTGGTCCAGCCCGATGCCATACTTGTTCGTGGTGTGGGGGTCGAGTTCCACCCGCACGGCCGGCAGCGAACTGCCACCCACCACCACCTGGCCGACGCCGCTCACCTGCGACAGCTTCTGCGCGAAGATCGACGATGCGGCATCATACATGTTGGCCTGGCTGATAACGCGCGAGGTGACGGCAAGAATCAGGATCGGCGCATCGGCCGGATTTACCTTCCGGTAGCGCGGGTTGCTGGGCAGGTTGGCGGGCAGGTTGCCTCGGGCCGCGTTGATGGCAGCCTGCACGTCGCGCGCCGCCGCGTTGATGTCGCGGTTGAGATCGAACTGCAAAGTGATGTTGGTACTGCCCAGGCCGCTTGAAGACGTCATCTCCGTGATGCCGGAGATGTGCGCGAACTGCCGTTCCAGCGGCGTCGCCACCGCCGACGCCATCGTTTCCGGACTGGCTCCCGGCAATCCCGCGTTGACGTTGATGGTGGGGAAGTCCACCTGTGGCAATGGGGAGACGGGAAGCAGCCGGAAGCCGATAATCCCCGACCCGGCTAGCGCGATCGTCAGCAACGTGGTGGCCACCGGACGCCGGATGAATGGCCCCGAGATCATGACATCCCCGGGAGCGGCAACTGGCGGCCGGCCCTCCTGCGGCGTCCGGAAAACCACTTGCCGATGCGATCGAAGGCCAGGTAGATAACCGGGGTGGTGAACAGCGTCAGTAACTGGCTCAACAGCAGACCGCCGATGATGGTGATGCCCAGCGGCCGGCGTAATTCCGATCCGGTCCCGCTGCCGAAGGCCAGCGGCACGGCGCCCAATAGCGCGGCCATTGTGGTCATCATGATGGGACGGAAACGCAGCAGGCTGGCCTGAAAAATGGCGTCCTCGGGCGATTTGCCTTCGTTGCGCTCGGCCTCCAGCGCAAAATCGATCATCATGATGGCGTTCTTCTTCACGATGCCGATCAGCAGGATGATGCCGATCAGCGCGATGATGTCCAGGTCATGCCCGGTGAGCATCAGCGCGATGATCGCGCCTACGCCGGCCGAAGGCAGCGTAGAGAGAATCGTGATGGGGTGGATGTAGCTCTCATAGAGCACGCCCAGCACGATGTAAACGGTGACGATGGCCGCCAGAATCAGCAACGCCTCATTGGCCAGTGATTTCTCGAACGCCGCCGCCGTTCCCTGGAAGCTGGTTTCGATGCTGGCCGGCATTCCCAGTTGCTTCGCCGCCCGGTTGATCTTCTCCACCGCCGCACCCAGCGATGCCTCCGGAGCCAGGTTGAATGACAACGTGGCGGCCGGAAACTGGCCCTGGCGGTTGATGCTGAGCGGAACAGAAACCGGCCGGACGCGGGTGAACGTGCTCAACGGCGCCTGCGCTCCAGTGCTGGTGCGCACGTAGATATTCTTCAACTCGACTGGCGCCTGCTGCCATTTGGGCGCGGTCTCGAGTACCACGTGATACTGGTTCAACTGGGTGAAGATGGTGGAGACCAGCCGCTGGCCAAAGGCATCGTAGAGCGTATCGTCGATATTCTGCGGCGTGATGCCGAAGCGTGCCGCGGTATCGCGGTCAATCGTCAGTTCGACGCCCAGTCCTCCGCTCTGGCGGTCGTTGGCGACGTCGAGCAGTTCGGGAATCTGCTTCATCCGTGCCATCAGTTGCGGCGTCCAATGGTCGAGCTCGGCCGAACCGGGAGCTTCAATCGAGTACTGATATTGGGTGCGGCTGACGCGGCTCTCCACCGTCAGGTCCTGCACCGGCTGCATGTACAGCGTAATGCCGGGTACCGCCTGGAGCCGCGCGGCCAGCCGCCGGATCACCTGGCTGACGTTGGCGTCCCGCTCGTCGAGCGGCTTCAGCGTAATCTGGATTCGCCCGCTGTTGGGCGTCGTGTTGATGCCGTCCACACCGATGAAAGAAGAGAGGCCTTCCACCGCCGGATCCTGGCGGATGATCCGTGCCAGCGCTTGCTGCCGCTCAGCCATGGCGCGGAACGAGATCGTATCGGGCGCTTGCGAAATCCCCAGAATCACACCGGTGTCCTGTACCGGGAAGAAGCCTTTGGGAACCCAGTAATAGAGCATCACCGTACCCGCCAGCGTCAGAAAGAACACCAGCAAGGTGGCCGTCTGATGGCGCAGCACGACATGCAACAGTTGTCCGTAACGGTGGATGGAGCGTTCAAACAGATGCTCGGAGTAGCGGTAAAAGCGGCCCTGCTCGCGCTCCGGGCGATGACGCAGCAGGCGGGCGGCCATCATCGGCGTCAACGTCAGCGATACCATCGCCGACATGACGATCGTGACGGCCAGCGTGATGGCGAACTCGCGAAATAGCCGGCCCACTACATCGGCCATGAACAACAGCGGGATCAGCACCGCGATCAGCGAAACGGTTAGCGAGACGATGGTAAAACCGATCTCGGCCGAGCCTTTCAGCGCCGCCTCCAGCGGCCGGTGGCCCATCTCGATATAGCGCGCGATGTTCTCGATCATCACGATGGCGTCATCCACTACGAAGCCGGTGGAGATGGTCAGCGCCATCAACGAGAGATTATCCAGGCTATAGCCCAGCAGGTACATCACGGCGAATGTGCCCACCAGCGAAAGCGGCACGGCAACGCTGGGGATAATGGTCGCCGACAGGCTGCGCAGGAACAGGAAGATGACCAGAATCACCAGCGCGATGGTCAGCATCAATTCGAACTCCACGTCGTGTACCGAAGCGCGAATGGTGTTGGTACGGTCGGCCACCACCGAGACGCGGACCGCGGGAGGCATGGATGCCTGCAACTGCGGCATCACCTGCTTGATGCGGTCCACCACGCCGATGATGTTCGACCCCGGTTGGCGCTGGATGTTCACGATCACCGCCGGCGTCAGGCCGGTCCACGCCGCCTGCTCCATGTTCTCGGCGCTGTTGACCACCGTGGCTACGTCCCACAGCCGCACGGGAGCGCCGTGGTGGTAGGCCACGATAATGGGAGCGTATTCGTGCCCGCTCAGGAGTTGGTCGTTGGCGGAGATAGTCCAGGCCTGCTGGGGTCCGTCGAAGTTCCCTTTGGCCTGGTTGACGTTGGCCAATCCCAACGCGGTGCGCAGATCCTCCAGGCTCAAACCGTAGGAAGCGAGCGCGGTGGGGTTGGCCTGAACGCGCACCGCCGGACGCTGGCCGCCGCTGAGCGTCACCAGGCCCACGCCGGGCAACTGGGAGATGCGCTGGGCAAATCGCGTGTCGGCCAACTCCTGCACCTCTGGCAGCGGCAACACGGGCGAGGTCAGCGCAAGAGTGAGAATGGGCGCGTCGGCCGGATTCGATTTGCTGTAAATGGGTGGATTCGGCAGGTCGCGAGGCAGAAAGGTGCTGGCCGCGTTGATGGATGCCTGCACCTCCTGAACCGCCACGTCGATGTTCAGTTCCAGGTCGAATTGCAGCGTGATGAGGGAACTGCCGTAGGAGCTGATCGACGTCATCTCGTTCAACCCAGGCACCTGTCCGAACTGGCGTTCGAGCGGCGCCGTCACGGCGGTAGTCATCACCTGCGGGCTGGCTCCCGGGTAGAACGTCTGCACCTGAATGGTCGGGTAGTCCACTTGCGGCAACGCCGAGATGGGCAGCTCGCGGTAGGCCACGACGCCCACCAGAACCAGGCCGGCCATCAGTAGCGCGGTCGCCACCGGCCGCAGAATAAACAGGCGTGACGGGCTCATTGAACGGGCCCTTCGGCCCCGGCCACGGCGGCTGTTCCGGCCTGCTCGCGAATACGCACCTTGGCTCCGGGCTGCAGCCGGTCAATCGAATCGGTCACCACGGTTTCACCCGGGCGAAGTCCGGAGGTCACCTCGGCGCTGTTACTTTCGGTTACGCCGATGGCCACCGTACGAAGTTCCACGGTACCGTCGGACCGCACGACATAGATGAATGTGCCCTGCTGGCCGCGCTGGATGGCGACCGGGGGGATAATCACCGCATTGCGCCGCCGCTCCACCAGCAGCCGGACATTGACAAACTGGTTCGGGTAGAGCACACCCTGGCGGTTGGCAAACACGGCTTTCAGCCGTAGCGTACCCGTCTGCGGGTCAATCTGGTTGTCTGGTGTCTTCAGGTAGCCGCTGGCCAGGTGAACCGACATATCGCGGTTGAACGCCTCTACGGCCAGCGTGGCGCCAGCGCGGAGTTTCTTCAGCACGGGAGGCAGATTGTCCTCCGGCAGGGTGAAAAGTACGGTGATCGGTTGCAGTTGGGTAATCAGCAGCAGACCGGTAGTATCGCTGGAGTGAATGATGTTACCCGGGTCCACCAGACGCAGTCCGATGCGGCCGCTGATGGGCGCGGTGATGTGCGCGTAGACGAGTTGCAGGCGCGCCGTATCAATCGAGGCCTGATCCTGTTTGATCGCCGCTTCCAACTGATGTACCGTGGCGCGTTGCGTGTCCAGTTGCTGGTGTGGAATCGCATCCTGCTTGACCAGCGTTTCGTAACGGAGCAGGTCCAGCCGCGCATTTTCGAGCGTCGCCACGTCGCGGGCCATTTGTCCTTCGGCCTGCTCCAGTTGGGCTTGAAACGGACGGGGATCGATTTCGGCCAGCAGTTGTCCCTGCTGGACGAAAGCCCCCTCATGCACGGTCACGTTCATCAGCTGGCCATCCACCCGGGAGCGGACCGTTACCGTGTAGTAGGCAGTGACGGATCCCAGGCCGTCAAAGTAAATGGGAATCTCACCCAGGCGGGCCTTCTGCGCGCCCACTGGAATGGGGCCGGATGCGCCGCCGCGCCCCTTTCCGCTCTTGCCGGCAACCGCTGCCGGCCCACCCGCGGATTGATGAATTCGAATGCCGCCGCGGGAAATCCAGATCAGAACAGCTCCCGCGGCCAGAACTGCGCTCCAGAGCCATATCCGTTTTCTCAAAGTCAAACCATACTTCGGGCATGACGCGCGGCGGAACCCGCGGGCCCGAACTCCGTGGACGCTCCCGAAACATTAGATGCACACCGATCGAATCATTTTCACGATTTCGCCGTGGCGTGGACGCGAGCCGTCCCAACTGTGGAGACGCTACGTGAAAGCCACGTGGTTACACCGCGATGAGTCCGGGTGGCCCGCGCCCGCAAGAGCTACCCTGGTACAATCGTCCGGGAACCGGAGTTCATCCATGCAAACCAATCGACGTCAATTTTTAGGTGCTGCCGCGCTTTCGGCTGCCGCCGCCGCGACCGCCGAGGCACAACGCCCCAAGCCTCATCTCGAGGGAATTTTCATCATCATGCAGACTCCATTCCTGGAGACCCTGGAGATCGACGAAGACTCGCTTCGTAAGGAAGCCGACTACCTGGTGCGTTGTGGCGTCCACGGTATGGTGTGGCCGGCGGGCGCGGGCGAAACGAGTTCCATATCGCACGCCGAACGTTTGCGCTATTCCAAGTCAGTCGTCGAGGCGGTAAAAGGCCGCACTCCCGTGCTGATCGGCGTTCATGGCGCCAACAAGTTCGAGGCCGCCGAGTATGCCCGTCATGCCGAAAAGATCGGCGCCGATGGCATCCACGCGCTCGGCCAGACCGACGGCACCACCGACATCCAGATTCTGACCGAATACTTCACGGCGATCGCTTCGGCTTCGAAGCTGCCGCTTTCCATTCAGGTTTCTTCGCCCGCCATGACTCCGGAGTTCCTGATCGCGCTGGCCGGCAAATTGCCCACCTTCAAGATCGCCAAGGAAGAGGCCTCACCGGTGCCGTGGAACGTCACCAAGTATGTGGAGCGCGCCAAGGGGCGGCTGATCCCGATGACTGGCGGCGGCGGTCTCAACCTGATGAACGAGATGCAGCGTGGCTCGGGAGGCACCATGGCCGGCGCCGGCTTTGCCGACCTCCAGGTGAGCATCTGGGAATGGTACCACCAGGGACGGAAGAAGGAAGCCCGCGACCTGTTCATGAAGTTCCTGATGATGGCTGTGTTAGAACGCGAAACCGGCTTCGTGCTGCAGAAGGAGATTCTGCGCCGCCGAGGGATCTTCAAGACCGTCACGATGCGTAACACCCGCAAGTTCCGCATGGATGCCGGCGACCTGAAGGAATTGGACGCGATTATGGAGATCGCCCGGCCTTATTTCAAAGTCTGAGCGCGTCCTCGAGCAGGCGGCCCACTTCGTCCGTCTCCAGCCGGATTGGATTCGCTTTCATGCTGTTGGCGGCGGATGCCTTCTCCACCAGTGTGGCGATGTGCTCCGCCTTCACCCCCCAGGCGCCGAGTGGCCGGATTTTGATCCTCTCGCAAGCCGCGGCTACCCAGCCGGCGCCGTCTTCGGCCCGCGCAGCCGAGTCTCCGGTCAGCAGGCGGGCAATGGTTGCGTAGCGCTCCAGAGCCTCCCCACCGCCACGTTCGGCCAGCGCCCGGATATTGGCCGTCATCCCGTGGGCGAGCAGCGCCGCGCAGATCGCCCCGTGTGGAGCGTCGAACATCCCGCCGATGGGCGCCGCCAGGCCGTGTACCACGCCCAGGCCGGCATTGGCCAGACAGATACCGCCGAACAGGCTGGCCAGCGACATGCCGGCGCGTGCCTGGCGGTTCGCGCCATTCTCACAAGCCTCCACCAGCGACTCGCGCGCGCGCCGGATGCCATCGAGCGCGTAAATATCGGTCATCGGATTGGCCCGCGCCGAGACATAGGGCTCAATCAACTGCGTCAACGCGTCCAGACCCGTGGAAGCAGTGACATCGGGTGGCAGCGAGACGGTCAGCTCCGGATCGATAATGGCAAATCGCGGCAGCATCCAGGCGCTGCGCAGGCTGACCTTGACCCGATGCTCGGCCGACGATAACACCGCGTTGCGGGTGGCTTCGGATCCCGTGCCCGCCGTTGTCGGAATCGCGATCACCGGTAGCGGCGGATGCCGCAAAGGCTGTCCACGACCGATCACTTCGAGGAACTGGAGCGGATCAGCCCCGTTGGTTGCCAGCGCGGCAATCGCCTTGGCGCCGTCCAGAACGCTGCCGCCACCGATGCCGATCACCACATCGCGCCCGCTCTCGCGGGCCAGCCGGGCTCCTTCCCCGGCCAGCGCCACGGACGGCTCCCCCGGCACGCTGAACGTCCGGCAATCGATTCCCGCAGCGCGCAACTCTTCAAGCAGCGGTCCGGCGTAGCGGCGCGCATGGCCGCTCACCACCAGCGCGCGCTTTCCCATGCTGGCCGTGGCCGGCGCGGCCTGGCGCACCATTCCCTCGCCGAAGACAATCCGCCCGCTGGTAGCGAATTCAAATCGCATTGCAGCCTA
Organism: Bryobacterales bacterium; assembly: GCA_020854055.1. GTDB lineage: Bacteria > Acidobacteriota > Terriglobia > Bryobacterales > Bryobacteraceae > JADZGD01. The sequence continues at coordinate 51,707 of JADZGD010000122.1, forward strand.
CCAGTCCTGGTCGGTGGGACAGACGTTCCAATACTTCACCGCAACGCGGGGCTCGGCCATCATCGGCGCCACGGTGTCCCGCCACCTGGCATAATGCGCCGTCTCCTTGTGCGCGGCTACCGCCTCCGCGCCGCGGTATACCTCCACCAGAACAAAGCGCGCCGGGTCATCCTGCTGCCGCACGACATCGAAGCGCGCAACGCCCGGTTCCTTCACGCTGTTGACGGAATTGTCGACGGTCGCCTTTTCAAACGCCTCCAGAAATTCCGGCTTCACATGCACGTACACATGGACGATGAACATAGCTTCATCCTCACTCTACCGCGAGACGAGGGATAATGAAGACGGCACGCGCCTCACGCTATGAGGAGCGTGCCGTTTTAACCGCAGATGCAACTCTTCCTGGGAATTAATGTCGGCACTTCCGGAGCTCATGTGGCAGCCGTCGATCCGGAGGGCCGTCTGGTCGCCGAAAGCACACAGCCGCTGACCTCCATTCGCTCATCCGAAGTTCATGAACAGGAGCCGGAGCGCTGGTGGAGCGCGGTGTGTGCCGCAACCGCCGCGTTGAACATTCAGACCGCGGCAATCGAGGCGGTGTCGGTCACTTCCACCTCCGGCACGCTGGTGGTGATCGACGAGACCGGACGGCCGCTGCGCAACGCCATTCTTTACGACGATCCTCGCGCGGCAGCCATCTTGGAGCCGTTTCGCGAAGGCGGTTGTGAGGATGTGAATGCCTCCTGGTCGTTGCCCAAGGCAGTGTGGGTGCGCGGCTTTGAGTCGGCCGTGTGGCGCCGGGCCGCCCACCTCCTGCATCCTGCCGACTGGCTCGCCGGCAAGCTGACCGGCGTGTGGCATTTTTCGGATTATTCCAATTCGCTCAAACTCGGCTACGATCCGATCTCACGCCAGTGGGGCCGCGCGGTGAAGTTGGCCCAACTGGATCCGGCGCTGTTGCCCGAAGTCTTGGCGCCAGGCGCCTCGCGCGGCGTTGTCAGCGCGACGGCGTCCGGAGAGACCGGAATTCCCCAAGGCGTTCGCGTGGCCGCCGGGACAACTGGCGGAATGGCCGCCCTGCTCGCATCCGGCGCTTCTCAGCCGGGCGATGCAAACACTACCATGGGCACCACGCTGGTCTGGAAAGTACTTTCGCAATTCCGGCCATCTCCCGAGCACGGCATTTACTCGCACCTCCATCCGGCCGGACACTGGGCTCCGGGCGCCGCCAGCAACAGCGGTCTCGGCAGCGTCGACTCTCAGAACGATTCGCAAGCACTGGATCAGGCCGCCGAAACCTACCTGCCGAACGCCACCATCTGCTATCCGCTTTCCGCACGTGGAGAGCGATTTCCTTTCACCAACGCCGCGGCCACCGGGTTCCGCTCCGCGAGGCCAACGCCGGCCGCCGCCTGGCATGCCGCCCAACTGCAGGCGCTGGCGTTCATCGAACGCTGGGGCTATGAAGTGATCCAGGAAAGTGGGGTACCCGTCACCGGCCGCGTCTTTTCTACCGGGGAGGCGGCAGGCAGCGTAGTCTTCGCCCGCCTTCGAGCGGCCGTGTTGGAACGGCCGGTCTGCCGCGCCACCAACCCTTCATCCGCCTTCGGCGCCGCGGTGCTGGCCGCCTCGGAATCCTGCGGCACGGTCGGCGAAGCCGCCGCCCGCATGGTCCAGATCGCCGAGGTGATCGAGCCGGACGACACCCGAGCCACCGATTGGGAGGAACTCTACGAGCGCTTTCGTCACGCTTGCGCCGAGCGGGGCTATCAATGAGCGCCTGGAAGGCTTGTGACCTTCGCGGCAAATATCCTTCTGAAGTCAACGGCGACCTTTTCTACATGATCGGACGCTCTTCCGCGCGCCTGCTGCCCGCCGGCTCAACCGTACTGGTGGCCGGCGATTTCCGGCTCACCACGCCGGAGCTGAAAGGCCGGCTGATCGACGGCCTGCAATCGGCCGCGCTCCGCATCCTGGACGCCGGTTCCATCCCCACGCCCGCCGCTTACTTCGCCCATCGCAGTCTCCAAACCGCCGCGCTGTTCGTCGTTACCGCGTCGCACAATCCGCCCGGCTATAACGGACTGAAATTGATGGTGGGCCACGAGCCGCCCGGCGAGGCGCTGTTTACCGCGTTGCGGGAAGGGCTGGACGGCGCCCCGGCCCCTGCCCTGGGCAGCGTGGAGCCATACGACGTGATTTCCGCCTACCGCGCCTGGCTGACCGGGCGATGGCGCCGGCCGCTGGCGAAATTTCGCTCCCCGGTGCTGATCGACATCGGCCATGGAGCCATGGCGGGCGTGGCATCTGCCGTTCTTGAGGCGCTCGAAATCCCCTGCCAGGTGCTGTTCGCAGAAGCCGACGGGCGATTCCCGGGCCGTTCGCCCGACACCTCGCGCGCGCGTCACCTGGAGGCGCTCAGCGATCGCGTGCGCAAGTCTCCGGCCGTGGTGGGAATCGCCTTTGACGGCGATGGCGACCGTGTCGCCGCCGTGGACGGCAACGGCGGCTATATCACCTCCGACCAGCTCGCCATCCTGCTTTCGCGAAAAATGCTTGCCACTCACCCAGGCGGACACGTGGTGTGCGATATCAAGCTCTCCGATGCCGTGCGCCGCGCCATTCAAGAGGCGGGCGGCGTGCCCGTGATCGAGCGCAGCGGACATTCGTTCATCAGGCAAAAGATGCGGCAACTGGACGCCATCTTCGGTTGCGAAGCGAGCGGCCACTATTTCTATCGCGAACTGGGCGGCGGGGACGACGGGCTGTTTACCGCGCTGATGATTCTGGAGTTGATTGTCGAACAGGGCCCTCTCGAAACGCTGGCCGCGGCGCTCGCTCCCATCTTCGCCACTTCAGACCTGCGGATTCCCGACGGTGTGCTGCCATTTACGGAAATCGTCGAGCGGCTGCGCCTTGCGCTCCCGGTGCTTGACGAAGTGACGATTGACGGCGTCCGCTTCCGCACCGAGGGGGGCTTCGTGCTGGCTCGCCCCTCGGTTACCGAAGCAGCCACTTCCATCCGCATCGAGGGCCACAGCCAGCCCGAACTGGCCCGCCTGGTGGAATGCGCCGTAGGGGCGCTGGGCGAAGTGGCCGGAAATCAAATCAACAACGGCTAACCAGGCGGCCGCGGTTCAGACCGGGACCGTGCCGCCATTCACGCGCGCAACCGTCTCCGGCGGTGGCGGCGCCGGCTGGAACTTTACGCTGACAATCTTCGATACGCCTGGCTCCTGCATGGTAACGCCATAGAGAGCCTGGGCTGCCTCCATGGACTTTTTGGCGTGGGTGATCATGATGAACTGCGTCTGCGCCGACATCTCGCCAACCAGTTGCGTCAGCCGGCCTACGTTGGCCTCGTCGAGCGGCGCGTCCACCTCATCCATGATGCAGAATGGGCTCGGCTGGTAGCGGAAGATGGCCATCAGCAGCGCCACCGCCGTCAACGCCTTCTCGCCGCCCGAAAGCAGCAGCACGTTCTGCAGCTTCTTGCCCGGGGGTGACGCTACAATCTCGATTCCCGATTCGTTCAGGTTCGCTTCATCGGTCAACCGCATCTCGCCGATACCGCCACCAAACAACGTCTTGAACATCTGGCGGAAATGCTCATTAATCCGCTCGAACGCTTCGCCGAACCGCTTGCGGGATTCGGTGTCGATGTCCTGAATAGCCCGCTCGGTGTCGCGGATGGAATCGAGCAGGTCCTGGCGCTGCGCGTTCAAAAAGTCGTAGCGCTGCTGCGCTTCCTGGAACTCTTCGAGCGCCTGCGGATTCACCGGCCCCAGAGCCTCAATGCGGGATCGAACTTCCTGGTGGCGCTGCTCGGCTTCATAGAGTGCTTCGTCCTCGAGAACAACCTCTTCGACCTGGGCCAGATCCTCGAGCGAAGCGTTCAGCTCCTTGCGGCTGGTCTCATCCAGATACTTCAACTCGGCCTGCTTTTTCACCATTGCGAGTTCGAACTGGCTCCGCCGCTCGCGCGCCGCATCGGCTTCGGCACGCATCTGCCGGAGCGTCTCCTCCACCTGCGCCAGCGCCGCGCGCAGGCGCTGCTCCTCAGCCGCCAGACGGTTCACCGAAGCCTCCGCCTTCAACATCTCTTCGGCCAGCGTAGCCGACTGCCGGTCCAACTCCATGTTGTCCTGAAGCAGGCGAGCGCGCTCCACGCCCATGCGCTCCAGATCGCGCGAGATGTTTTCCCGCCGGTTCAACACCTCGCGAAGCTGGTGTTCCGCGCGCTGGCGGGCAGACTGTTCGGCCCGGCGCCGCTCTTCCAGCCCCGCCAGTTCCACGCGAACCGCCGAATGATCTTCGGTTATCCGGGCGGTCTCCGACTGCAGGTTTTCCAACTCCTCGCGCGCCGCCGCCAGAGCCTTCTCCTGGGTTTGGCGGGCCTGTTCCTTCTCCTCCACCAGGGCGCGGTTTCGCTCCGCCTGCTCCGCCGAACGCTCCCGTTCACGCTCCAACCGCTGCAACTCGAGCCGCGCCACCGAGAGCCGTGAATTGAGGCGATTCGTCTCTTCATTCACCTTGCGCATTTCGTGCTCAAGCGCCAGGGTGTCCTTTTCGCGCGATTGCTGCAGGCCGCGCAGCCGCTCCAGGTCTTCGGTGAAGCTGGCAATCTCCCGTTCCAGGTCTTCGACCAGCGCGGTGGTCTGGTCGAACTGCTTCTGCTGTTCCTGAACCTGGCCCCGTACCTCGCGCAGTTCGCGCTTCAGCGCCAGGGGACCGCTACCCGTTTTGCGGCCGCCGCTGACGGCATGTCCGTTGTAGCAGACGCCGTCGGCGAGCAGGAAGTAAAAGTCCGGGTATTGCAGTGCCAGCCGTTGCGCCGTGGCGCGATCCTCGGCCAGAAAGCAGCGTGCCAGCCGCGGCAGCAGCGCCGCCGGAGCGTGCGTCAAGCCGTTGGTCATCTTCAGCACGTCGCTCAGCCGCGCCAAAATGCCGGTTTCGGGCCCAATCGACGGCTCCGCATGGTGGCCGTTGCCGAAACGCGCGCCCGGTTCGGGGTGCACCAGGAAGGTGGCGCGGCCGTCCAATCCGGCCCGCATCACGTCGATTCCCTGCTCGGCCTGGCCCCAATCTTTCACCACAACGTATTCCAGTTCGTCGTGGAGGAACTCTTCCGCCGCTTTTTCGTAAGCCGGTTCCACCTCGACGAAATCAGCCAGCACGCCGGCCGGCTTCAGGCCCTGCGCCTGCCCCTTCTCAACTGCCTTGAAGAGCAGTTTCACCGATTCCGTGGTGTAGGTCCGATGCGACAGTACTTCTTCCAGCGAATCCCGCCGCGCCTTCAACCGCGAGACCTCGCTCCGCAGTTGGTCCAGCGTACGGCGTGACTCCACCGCCCGGTTGCGCCGCACGCTCAATTCTTCTTCGACCGTGCGGCGCTCTCCGGCAATCGATTGCAATTCCAATTGCCGCGCTTCGAGCTTTCCCTGAAGCTCTTTTTTGAGGGCTCCCACCCGATCGAGCTCCGCCGAAACCTGCTCGGCTTCCTTTTCCGCACGAGCCGTGTCGCGGCTCATCGAGGCCAGAAACTCTTCAATCTGCGCCAGTTGGTTCTTCAGCGCCGAAGCTTCGCCCATCAGCCGCAGCACCTGCTGCCGGGCCGTCTCAATTCCCTGCTGGCGGGCGCGCAGCAGATTCTGAATTCGCTCCCGGTCCTCGCTGGTGGCCGCCAGTTTACGGCGAGCCTCTTCGGACTGCTGTTCCAACTCGCTTAGCTTCCGGGCATGCTCTTCCAGGTCATGCTGCAGGCGTCCGGCTCGCTGTTCGAGCTCCTGCGTCTCGGTTTCGCCCTGCCCCATCCGCTGCTCCAGGCCGGCCGTCTGCCGGGACTGGTATTCCAACCGGCTGCGCGTGCGCTCGGCGTCCAGTTTCAGCTCCGAAAGCGCCTTGCGGGCCTCGGTCAGCTCGGCCTCGGTCTGGTAGCACAGTTCCTGGCTCGAAACCTGCTCCTGCTCGCCGGTGCTCAGCCGGGCAGTGAGCGCTTCCAGTTCCGACGTGGCGGCGCCGAGATCGAGCGCCGTCTTGGCTGCCTCGCGCTCCAGCATCCGGAAACGGCCAGTGAGCGAGCGCCGGAGGTGGCCCATCATCTCACTCTTCAGCTCCTCATAGCGCTTTGCCTTGGCCGCCTGCCGCTTCAAGCTGTTTACCTGGCGGCTGACCTCCTCCAGAATGTCGAAAACGCGGGTAAGGTTCTGCTTTGCGCCTTCCAGTTTCGCTTCCGCCAGCCGGCGCTTCGTCTTGAACTTGGTGATACCGGCGGCTTCTTCGATCACCGCCCTTCGGTCGCCGGGCTTGGAGCTGAGAATCTGCCCGATGCGCCCCTGTTCGATAATGGCGTAGGATTCCGGCCCAAGGCCGGTGCCCATAAAAAGGTCCTGAATGTCACGCAGGCGCGCCTGCTTGCCGTTGATGAGGTATTCGCTCTCACCGGAACGGTACAGGCGCCGCGTGATGGTGATCTCCTGCGGTTTTTCCGATTGGGTCTGACCATTCACCCCGTTCGGCTTATCGGTGTGAATATTGGCGTCAAGCGCTTCCTGCGGAGACGCCAGCGTCAGGGTGACCGACGCCATCCCCAACGGCTTTCGATCCCGCGTGCCGGCGAAGATGACATCTTCCATCCGGGCTCCGCGCAGGCTCTTGGCCGATTGCTCGCCAAGCACCCAACTGATGGCATCGCTCAGGTTCGATTTGCCGCAGCCGTTTGGCCCGACAACTGCCGCAATCCCGGCGCCGTTGAATCTCAACTCCGTCCGATCGCAAAAGGATTTGAATCCCTGGATTTCGACGCGTTTGAGTCTAAGCAAATGGTCCAACCCTTCCAGTCGCAACTTGAACTGTAAGATTATCCCGGGACACACATGCCCCGGCTCGGGGGATTGATCTCATACTACTCTGGTTGATTCTCCATGTAAAGCGGGTCGAGCACTTTTTTTAGGGGCGCCACAGGTTGCCACCCCTATATCTTGTGGCTCACTGCCTCGACAGCTCTTTAATTACCTGGTTGCAATTGAGCACCTTTTCCACCAGGTCGAGCGGGGTGTAGTAGTAATGATTCGAGGCCTCAAAGCCAATCATGGAATTGCCCCGCGCGTAGCGGAACTGCTCCCGTGCCAGCCGGATTTCGTCCTCGGCCAACTGGCGCATCCTGGCCCGCGCTGCCGCCGCGCCGCCGGTCTCCAGTTGAGGCCGCAGGCGATAGAATTCCACCTGATTGGCCACGCTTCGGAAATGGTGGTAGCAAGTCTCGACAATAGCCACATCTTCGGCGGCCGCCGCGGCTTTGAGGGGCGAGGCGAGTTTCACGGCCTGCTGGAACCGGTCCGCGCCCACCCGCCACTCATCGGCCATGCGGGTAAACTGCGTCTGCACCACCTCGGCCGGATAGGCTCCGCACCAGGCCTTCAGGTCGTCATAAGGGAACAGTATCATGGCGGCCTTGCGTCCGGTAGGATGAAGCCGTAGCAGGTTCGCCGGGCCGTGCTGCACCGGGATGGTGTAAATTGCCACCCCATAGGGGAACTGCTCAAAGGCGGTGGCCAGGTGCTGCCAGGCGTCCACGATACCGGCAGCCGCTTCGGGACCATATCGTTCGCTAGCCACATCCAACAGGATCCGGTCATCGGTGGGGCGGGGTTCGAAGGCATAACGCTCGATCGCCGCCAGGTTTGGCGATGGGTAGCCGCCGCAGGTCCAGGATGCCATCACTCCGGCGATGCCCGCTGCCGACAGGTTGCGGGCGTGGCGTAGAACCAGCGGAGGCACCGGGATATAGGGCACCGCCGACATCTCCCACGTATTGTTGAACTGCACCTTAGCCATGGTGGAGATCCCGTGGTCGCGCGCCGTAGCCCAGTTGCGGCCCGCCCTTGGCCCCGGCCCCACAACCGAGATGGAATACTCGCCCACCCGGGCATTCACGCCGCCGCGGTGAACCGGCTGCTCCCACTCGCTGATGCTCATGAACTTAACGTCCTTGGGCAGCCGGGGGATCAACTGCCGGGCCAGGTCATCGGACCAGCCCCAGTCCCAGGCGATGACATGCGGTTTCGTGCTGGCGCGCCGTACACCGTCTCGAAAGGTGGTGAGCAATTCGCCAATGGTCTCCCAGGAAGACCGCCGGGAGCAGCGCGGGCAGCCGGTAGCTCTTGGGGCGGGCCCACTCCAGCCACCGCCATGAGAGAAGCAGTTGGTCAGGTTCTCCGACATGGTGATGGAGAAAAAGCCGCCGATTTCGGGAACCTCCCGCACGACGTGCTCCAGCGATCCGGCGATCCATTCGCGCACTTCCGGAACACTGGTGCAGATGCAAGTCATTCCCTGTCCCGGGGAGCCCTTCATGCCGGGATGCTTTTCGAAGAATGACGGCGGCATCGCCCGCGGTTCGTTCAAGTAGAGAAATACTTTGATCCCGAAGGGCCGCGCCCGCTCCACCAGGGCGTTCAGGTTGCGGAGCCGGATCTCGCTACCACGGCCGAATTCGGTGAATATCTTCGATGGCGCCAGCGTGTTGAGCACGGCTTGAATCCAGACACCGTTGATGCCACAGCCTGCCAGGCGGTCGAGGTAACCTTCCGGTATCGGATCGATGTCCGGCTCGGTCAGCGGATCGCCATACAACGCGACGTAGGAGTACAGATAGCGCGGATCCCATAGCGCAGTACGGCGCCTGCGGCCCTTGGCCAGATACGGACCTTCACGGCGCGCCATCGCAGCCCGCAGATCGTAGAAACAGCGTACAATTCCGTGGGCATCGGAGCCTTCGATCAGTACCTGCTCGTCGCTGACGTCGATCTGGTAGCTTTCGGGCGGCAAGCCGAGGCCCGGATTAACCTGCGAGTGGATGCGCGGCGTGCCGCTCCTGGCAGGGCGAAAGCTCACGCCCATGGCCGATTTCATCCAGGCGGCAAAATGGGCCGGCAACCGGGGCGCGCAGAATGTGGCCAGATCCACCTCATCCGGCGCCCGGTGCGATTGTAGGGAGCGAATCGGGGCTGCCTCCACCTTCGCCAGCCGCGAGACAAACTGGAACAGATCTTCTCCCGGCTGGCCAATGGAGCGGCCAAACGTCCGCTCGACCACCGCGCGCATTTCGACCGCCTTCCTGCGTTCTTCCGCGGCGGGCGGCTGATAGTGGACCGGCTCACATTCAGGCTTTGCGGAGCCGAGTTTGATGTAGAGAAAATCGTCTTCTTTCAGCGTGAAGGCGAAGCGTTCCGGAGTCCAGCCGAGCAATTGGATGATCTGTGCCTCCGGCAGCAGATTCCAGTTCTGGCGGATCACCGTCACATACAGCCGGCGCAGTTGATCCACCGAAAGCGTCCGCTTCGCCGGCAAACCCATGGAGCGGCCCAGGGCCAGCAGGCGCTCCGGCTCAGTGCCGGCCACGGCCGCCATTCGATCGATATTGGCCAACTCCCAATTGCGCCAGACGAACTCGTAAAGGCGGCCGGGAAAGTGGGCCTCCTCGATGGGCATGGGCGCCGCACCCATCAACACCGGCATAGCCAGCGGAAGCGCCAGAAAGCGGCGCCGGCCCATCAATGGGGATTCCGAATTCACCTTACCGATTATTATGTCCCGACCGGCGCCAAACAAGGGATTATGACAGCGCGGGAGCTACTGCCTCCTGCCAGCAAACGCCGCGCATGTCACCGGTTTTCAGGAACTGCTCGTGCATGCGGAAGGCGGCCGTAAGGGTCTGCGGAGTATGGCCTCCCTCCACCATCTCGAGGTAGCCCCACAGTTCATCGCGAAAGTCCGGGTGGGCGCACTTGCTGATGATCTCGGTGGCGCGCTCATAGGGCGCTTTACCGCGCAGATCGGCAATGCCGTACTCCGTGGCTACAATCTGCACCGAGTGTTCGCTGTGATCCATGTGGCTCACCAGCGGAACGATGGGAGAAATCTTCCCGCCCTTGGCCGTCGACGGGCAGATGAAGATCGAGAGGTAGGCATTGCGGGTGAAATCGCCCGAGCCGCCGATGCCGTTCATCATCTGGCGGCCCATGATGTGGGTGGAATTTACATTGCCGAAGATGTCGATCTCGATGGCCGTGTTGATGGAGATGATGCCGATGCGGCGGATCACTTCGGGATGATTGCTGATTTCCTGCGGCCGCATGAGGATGCGCGGGCGGAACCACTCCAGATTCGCGTAGACGTCGTTCAGCGCTTCCCTGCTCACGGTAAGCGAACAGGTACTGGCGAATTTCACCCGCTCGCTCTTGATCAGGTTGATGACCGAGTCCTGAAGAACCTCGGTGTACATCTCAAAAGCCGGGATCGAGGGATGGCGGCCCAGGGCTCCCAGCACGGCGTTGGAAACATCGCCCACGCCGGATTGCAGCGGCAGAAAGCCACCCGGAATGCGGCCGCTGCGTACCTCGGCGGCCAGAAACTCAGCCACGTTCTCGCCAATCCGTTCGGTCACCGGCGTTTGGCCGGCGAAGCCCTTGACCTCGTCGTCGAGATCGGTCTCGACGATACCCGCGATCCTTGCCGGATCCACTTTGATCACCGGCGAGCCGATGCGATCCGAAGACGAGTAGATGGGAATCTCACGGCGATGTGGCGGATCGGCCGGCTCGTAAATGTCGTGCATCCCGAGCAGTGTTGGCGGGTGGCGGTGATTCAACTCCACCAGGATTTTGCCGGCCATACGACAGAAAGTGGGCGCGGCGCCTACCGAAGAGGTCAGCACGATGCCGCCTCCGGCGGTCACATCGCTCGCCTCGACCACCGCGTAGTGCACCGGGCCGAGAAAACCGTAGCGCACTGCCTGCGGCATCAACGAGAGGTGCATGTCGAAGAAGCGGGTCTCACCGGCGTTGATACGCGCCCGGAGGTTGGGATCGGACTGGTAGGGGGTGCGGAAGCTCACCGCGCCCGCCTTGGCTAACGCCCCGTCCAGGGAGGGTCCGGTTGAGGCGCCGGTGAGAACCCCGATCTGAAAATCGCGCCCGGCGGCGTGCTCGGCCTCGGCGCGGGCCGCAATCGCCAGCGGGATCGCCTTGGGCGCTCCAGCGGGGGTGAAACCGCTGAACCCGACAGTCTGGCCGTGATCGATCATGGCGGCGGCTTCCGCCGCGGATAGGACAGGGAATGAAAATTTCATCACTTACTCTCCCGATAGATCTCGAGTAGCCGCTCGGCCGCCCGGAATGGACTGAGGCGTCCTTGGGCAACGTTCTGCTCGCACTCCGGCAACCGCGCCCGGACGGCGGAATGATTCCGGAACTGCTCGCGCAGGCCGTATTCGATCAGTTCGTACATCCAACTCTTCACCTGCTCCCGCCGCAGGCGATCGAGCGCGCCCGAGCTCTGAAGCTTTGCATGGTGCTTCAGAACCTGTTCCCAGATTCCCGCAATGCCCTCACCGGTATGAGCCGAACAGGTGACCACGCTGGTCATCCAACCGTCCGGCGATGAGGCGAACAGGTCCAGCGCGCTCTGGTATTCCCGCCGGGCGCGTTCGCAGGCCGCCCGGTTGCCGCCATCTGCTTTGTTGATGGCGATCAGGTCCGTCATCTCCATGATTCCGCGCTTCATGCCCTGCAACTCGTCGCCCGCCCCGGCCAGCATCAGCAGCAGGAAGAAATCAACCATCGAACGCACGGTGGTTTCCGATTGCCCCACCCCCACCGTTTCTACGATGATGTTGTGGTAACCGGCCGCTTCGCACAGCAGCATGGTCTCCCGTGTACGGCGGGCCACGCCGCCCAATGAGCCCCCCGAAGGCGAGGGACGGATGAAGGCGCCCGGGTCGTTGGCCAGTTTCGCCATACGCGTCTTGTCGCCCAGGATGCTGCCGCGTGAGATCTGGCTGGAGGGATCCACCGCCAGCACGGCGACCTTCTCACCGCGCTCGTGGGTCAGCCAGGTGCCCAAGGCCTCGATGACGCTACTCTTACCCACGCCAGGGACTCCGGTGATTCCGACACGGATCAGGCGGCCCGGGCGCGGCAAGCACTGCTCCAGGATATCCTCGGCTAATTCGGCGTCTTCCGGGCGCGCGCTCTCCACCAGCGTGATCGCCTGGCCGAGAATCGCGCGGTCGCCAGCCAGCACGCCGTCGATATACTCGCGGCGGGTGAGCCGGCGCCGGCGGCGCTGCCTCAGCCGCTTCAGCATCCCGGCCGGTGGCAGCGCGGAGGGTTGCTCCACGCCGGGCTGCACGGAGAGCGCGCTGTCAATCGGTTCGGGCATATTCGCCCTTAGGCGTTCTCCCGCGTCTTGAGGATTTCCAGAATCTGTTTTGCGCAAGCCGTGACCACCGTACCGGGACCGAAGACGCCGGCAGCGCCCGCCTGGTAGAGAAACTCATAATCCTGCGGCGGCACAACCCCGCCGACCACCACCAGAATGTCCTCGCGGCCCAATTTCTTCAATTCGGCGATCAGTTGCGGCACCAGCGTCTTGTGCCCGGCGGCGAGCGAAGAGGCGCCCACCACATGAACGTCGTTTTCGACCGCATGCCGCGCCGCCTCGGCCGGGGTCTGGAACAGCGGGCCGATATCGACATCAAAGCCCAGATCGGCAAACGCGGTGGCAATCACCTTGGAGCCGCGGTCATGACCGTCCTGCCCCATCTTGGCGATGAGCACGCGTGGACGGCGGCCCTCGGCGGCAGCAAATTCGTCAGCCATCTGCCGGACCTTCTGGAAGTTTTCGTCCATCTTGCTCTCCGACGAGTATACGCCGGAGATCGCCCGTGTCACCGCCTGGTAGCGCGGCCACACCCTCTCGATCGCGCTCGATATCTCACCGAGCGTGGCGCGCCGGCGCGCGGCCTCGACGGCCAGTTCCAGCAGGTTGCCCTCGCCGGTTTCGGCCGAACGAGTCAGCTCATCGAGCGCGGCCGCGACCGCCCGGGCGTCACGCGAAGCTTTAAGCTGCGCTAGGCGCTCCAGTTGGGCCGCGCGCACGGCAGTGTTGTCCACCACCAACACGTCCAGCGGTGGTTCTTTTTCGAGCCGGTAGCGGTTCACGCCCACAATGACGTCCTTGCCCGTATCGATGCGGGCCTGTTTGCGGGCGGCCGCCTCCTCGATGCGCATTTTCGGCAAACCGGTCTCGATGGCTTTGGCCATGCCGCCCAGTTGCTCTACCTCTTCAATCAGTTCCCAGGCCCGGTGGGCAAGCTCTTCAGTCAGTTTCTCGACGTAGAATGAGCCGCCCCACGGATCGACCACGTGCGTGATGCCCGTCTCCTCCTGAATGTAGATCTGTGTATTGCGGGCGATGCGGGCGGAAAAATCCGTCGGCAGAGCCAGCGCCTCGTCCAGCGCGTTGGTGTGCAGCGACTGCGTGTGCCCCATCGCCGCGGCCATCGCCTCAACGGTGGTGCGAATCACGTTGTTGAACGGATCCTGCGCGGTGAGACTCCAGCCGGAGGTCTGTGAGTGGGTACGCAGCGCCATCGACTTGGGATTTGCCGGATTGAATGCCTTGACGATCTTCGCCCACAGCAGGCGCGCGGCCCTCATTTTGGCGATCTCCATGAAATGATTCATCCCGATATCCCAGAAAAACGAGATCCGGGGCGCGAAATCATCCACGTTGAGTCCGGCCCTGACGCCAGTACGCAGGTACTCCAGGCCATCGGCCAGGGTGTAGGCTAATTCAAGGTCCGCCGTCGCTCCCGCCTCCTGCATGTGGTAGCCCGATACCGAGATGCAGTTGAACTTCGGCATCTGGTGGGCGCAGAAGCGGAAGATGTCGGCGATGATCCGCATGGAGGGGCCGGGCGGGTAGATGTAGGTGTTGCGGACCATGAACTCTTTGAGAATGTCGTTCTGGATGGTCCCGGTCAGCTTGGAGGCGGGAACCCCCTGCTCCTCGGCCGCGACGATATAGAAGGCCATGATGGGCAGCACGGCGCCGTTCATGGTCATGGAGACCGACATCCGGTCGAGCGGAATCTGATCGAACAGGATCTTCATGTCGAGGATCGAGTCGATCGCCACGCCGGCCTTGCCGACGTCTCCTTCCACGCGCTCGTTGTCGGAATCGTATCCGCGATGAGTGGCCAGATCGAAGGCCACCGAGAGGCCCTTCTGGCCTGCCGCCAGGTTGCGGCGGTAGAAGGCGTTGGATTCCTCTGCCGTAGAAAAACCGGCATACTGCCGGATGGTCCAGGGCTGCATGGCATACATGGTGGAGTATGGCCCACGCAGATAGGGCGGGACACCGGCAGCATAGCCCAGGTGTTCCATGCCCTCCAGTTCGGCGGCGGTGTAGTAGGGCTCAATTCGTATATGCTCGGGCGCCATGAAGCCCCCCTCGGGTTGAGGGGCGGCAACGGCGCGGCCGGAAGGCTCGTATTCGATCTCGGTGAAATCGGGTCGCATGGACTAACCTCTTATCCCCAGCTGCGTCTGCCACCTGGTTAGCGCCTCGGCGGCATTCGTGCGGAGGTGGATAAAATCGGCTACGCCAAGGTCGGTGAGCCGGGCGGCCGTATCGGACGGCAATCCGGCCACCAGCACCGGCGTCCTGTTGCCGGCGGACTTGAGGCCCTCGATTACCGCGGAAGCGAGCGCCAGGTACTCGCCGTCGGAGCTGCACAGTACGACGGCCGCCGGGTGCATTGACAGCACCGCTTCAACGATGCCCGCCGGGGTGTCGAACGCCCGGGCATCAATGGTGAATCCGGCACATCCGAAGAAGTTGGCGATGAAGCCGGAGCGCGCCTGGCGCATCTTGAGATCGCCGGCTTCGGCCAGCAGGAACAGGGGCGGCGTCCGGTGGCGCTCTGTCCCGAGCCGGATCTCTTCGAAGACCTCGGCGCCGCGGCGGGGTCTGCCGTGAGTGACGGCGAGGTCGATCTGGTCGAGCATACGTTCGTTCGGGTTCGGATACTGGTTGGTTCCAAGCAGGACGTGCCGGCGAGAAGCGACAGCCGCTTCCCGCGCCAGGCGGGATCTTTCCACCGCCTCTCGGATGGCCTCCCGATTGACGGCGTAGCCGCCCCGCTCCTCGGTTGCCTGAAACAGCTTCCAGGCTTCGAGCGCGATCGATTCGGTCAGCTTCTCCACGTACCAGGAGCCACCGGCCGGATCGGCCACGCGGTCAAACCAGGCTTCCTGCTTGAGGATGATCTGGGCGTTGCGCGCCAGCCGCCGGCTGAACTCGCTGGCCGGGTGGCAGGTTGAGTCAAATGGCAGCACCGTAAGCGCGGCGGCGCCGCCCAGCGCGGCTGACATCGCCTCGGTGGTGGTTCGCAGAAGATTGACGTAAAGATCGTAGATCGTCTTGTTCCACCACGAAGTACGGCACCAGAATGTGCCTCTGGCCTCTTCTTGCGGCAAGCCGAAGGCAGTCAGGATGCGTGCCCAAAGCAGCCGGGCAGCGCGCAGCCGGGCGATCTCGAAGAAGTAGTTTGAACCGGTGGGGAAAGTAAACGCCAGCGCCCGGTTCGCCCGTCCGGCGGAGATACCGCGCCCGGTCATGGCTACCAGGTATTCGACACCGGCGGAAAGCGAATAAGCCAGCTGCTGTACCACGGTTGCGCCACGGTCGCCGAAGCGATACGCCGGAATGACGGCCGTTACAAAACCGGGACTGGCTGCGGCGAGCAGTTCGGCGGCAAACTCCGGATCGCCGTTCGGGTCATGAGCTACCGAACCGGCGGCACGGCCCGAGGCCACCGCCAGGCGGTAGAGTTCCGGGGAGCCTTCAAAGTGCAAGGCTACGTGGTCGAGTCCGGCGGTGAGCTGAGCGAATTCACCGGCGCCGCCGACGGCCGGCTCCGAAAATTGGATTTCCTCAGCGCCTTCCGCTAACGCTTTGAGCGCCAGCGAGTTCGCCTCAGCCGGGTTCGTTTTGTCAATTTGCTCGCGGATTGCCCAGCCGGCCTCGGCGCGGGAGCCGCGGACGTATGGAAACTCGCCAGGAGCGGTCCCGAGCCAGGGGAGACCATCCGTATCTTCCGCCCGGTAGTACGGCTTGACCGTGATGCCCTCTTCGGTCCGCCAAAGCAGTTTCTTGGCGTAATCAGCGCCTTTCAAGTCCTTCTGGATCACCTGCTCCCATTGTGAAGTGGCGACCGGCGGAAACTGTTCGAACAGCTTTGTGTCTGCCATTTCCATTCAATCCTGGCTGGGATCCTCCACAATCTCAAAGAGCACCCCGAACGGCGTATCCTGGCGGGACTTGGGGTGGACGAAAAAGACCGTGGTGCCGCGCGAGCCTTTGCGCGGGGCCTTGTCGATCAGAGTGAAGCCGTTCGCTTTCATGTGGTCGAACGCTGCCTGGGCGCTGCGGACACGGAAGGCGACGTGAGCCATGCCGCCGCGGCCGCCGTTTTTGTCGATCAGCTTTTGCACGGGCGACTCCGGACTGAGCGGTTCGAGAAGCTGGATCAGGTTGGGTCCGGCTCCAATCTGAAGCAGCGACTCGCGAACCTGGTCGCTCCCAAGCACCTCCTCACGATGAATTTCACGAAAACCGAGCAGCTCATAGGCCTTGACCTGCGCATCCAGTTCACCCTGCCGGACGGCGATGGCAACGTGATCGACAAACAGGAATCCCGGCAGATCGGGGGTTGCGGCTGGTGTCTCCATAGCTATTCAAACTCCACAAGTACCTGGTTGATCTGGACCGCCTCGCCGGCCGAGCCGTTAATGGCTTTGATCTTCCGCTTCACCGGCGAGGTGATATTGGTCTCCATCTTCATCGCTTCCAGTACCAGCAGCGGGTCGTTGACCTCCACCTGCTGGCCGGGCTGGGCAATCACGCGGACGATCAGGCCGGCGATGGGGCTGCGGCACACCTTATCCTCATCCTCGACAGCAGAACCGGAGGCCGGACCTGGAACACCGGCCGCGGGCAGCGGCGCAACCGGCGGGAGCGTCACCGGCGCGGTCGCGCCCCCATAATAAGTACCCGGAGGCCCGGTTTGGCGGTCGTCTTCGGTCACCTCCACTTCCACTTCGTAGGCTTTTCCGTCGATGGTGATTTTGAGCTTCAAACTCGACTCCTTCCTAGGCGCGGCGCTGCAGGTTGTGAGAGCCCTGCACATAGACGCGGCCTTGTTGGGCCCAGGCGCTGCCGCCCAGGGTGGACACGCGGCGGATGCCGCGAATTCTGGCCTTCTTGCCGAAAAATGCCGCGACGGCGGCGGTGATCACCGGCAACACGTCAACCGGAATCTCGTCCGGAGGCGGTTCGATCGTTGCCGGCGGTGGGGCGGCCGGCGCCTCGTGCAGGGCAATCCCCTCCCGCAGTCCGCCCAGTTCACGCCGGATTGCCCGGCGGGCGCCAGCCGAGCCGGCAACCCAACCGGCGGCGATCCCAATCGCTATCCAGAGGAAATTCATCGGGTTGTCTCCTAGAGCGGAATCAATCCGTGCTTTTTCGGAGGACGCAGTTCCCGCTTTGTATGCAGGATTTCCAGCGCAGCGGCGACATGACGGCGCGTTTCGGCCGGTTCGATGATGTCGTCCACCAGGCGGCGCGCTCCGGCGACGTAAGGGGTGGCAAAGGTCTTCCGGTAGAGGTCGATCAATTCCTTGCGCTTGGCGCCTTTGTCGGCTGCCTCGTTGATCTCCTTGCGAAAGACGATCTCAGCCGCTCCCTCGGCGCCCATCACCGCCACTTCGGCGGTGGGCCAGGCAACCACGCGATCGGCGCCCAGATCCTTGGCGCACATGGCGATATAGGCGCCGCCATAGGCTTTGCGGACAATCACGGTGATCTTGGGAACGGTGGCGGCCGAGTAGGCAAACAGCATCTTGGCGCCATGGCGGATGATGCCGCCGTATTCCTGCTGCACGCCGGGCATGAAGCCGGGCACGTCAACAAAAGTCAGCAGCGGGATATTGAAGGCGTTGCAGAAGCGAATGAAGCGCGAAGCCTTGTCCGACGCATTAATATCGAGCGCCCCCGCCAGGACGCTAGGCTGGTTGGCAATCACGCCGATGGTGCGGCCGGCGATGCGCCCGAAGCCGATGATGATGTTCTGGGCAAAGCTTGGCTGGATTTCCAGGAAATCGCCGCGGTCGAGCGCGCGCACAATCACATCGCGTATATCGTAGGCGGCTTTGGGGTCGTCAGGAACGATACCGTTCAGCTCCGGTACGCTCTCCAGCGCCTCATCGAAGGGAATCCGGGGCGGATCCTCCAGATTGTTTGAAGGCAGAAAGCTGAGCAGCCGCCTGGCGATGTAACAGGCATCGCTGTCATTTTCGGCCACGAAGTGAACCACGCCGGAATAGCTCATTTGCGCCGCGGGGCCGCCAAGTTGTTCCGGCGTCACCACCTCACCGGTGACCTGTTTGATGACCGAAGGCCCGGTAATGAACATCTGGGCAGCCTTGGTCTGGATGATGAAATCGGTGAGCGCCGGGCTGTAAGCCGCGCCTCCGGCGCATGGACCGCAGATCAGTGAAATCTGCGGCACCGAGCCGGAGAGCATCGTGTTGGAATAAAACACCCTGGCGTAGCCCGCCAGGCTATCGATGCCCTCCTGCACGCGCGCGCCGCCCGAATCGTTAATAAAGACAAATGGCGTGCCGGTGCGCAGCGACATCTTCATCATCTCAACCACCTTGTCGCTGTGCGTTTCTCCGGCCGAGCCGCCGGCGACGGTGAAGTCCTGGCTGGCAAGGTGGATGGAACGGCCATCAACGGTGGCGGCGCCGGTGACCACGCCATCGGCGGGAAGACTCTTGCCAGCCATCCCGAAGGAGGTAGCACGATGCTCGGCAAACAGTCCGGCCTCCTGAAAACTGCCGGGATCGGCGAGCTGGCCGATGCGCTCGCGGGCTGAAAGTTTACCGTCCTTGTGCTGCTTTTCGATACGGTCCTTGCCGCCGCCCAGGCGCAGGCGCTCCTTTTTCTTTTCCAATTCCTCGATCCGATCTTCCATTGCCATATTCGTTTATCCTCCGCTGGGCAAACCTGCAGCCCGCCGTTCAGGTCTTAGATAACGACACGTTCCGGATTAAGAATGTCTCAGTCCGCCGGCGCCACGGTCACTTGGTGTGATTTTCCGGCGTAAGTCACGGTGTAAGTGACCGGTTCGCTCAACTGGCCTTTGGACGCGGCCGGCTTGGCAGCGGCAGCGTCGGCCTTGACCGGCGAGGGCTCCTTGCCGGGGTTTTTTGGTCCTTGCGAGCGCGAGACGAAGAACTTGGGCGCAACCTGCGGAAACATGGCGAAGGTCAACACGTCTTCGTCGCTGCCATTGCAGCCGGGAAGGGCCAGGGCGGCGGCGCGAAGCTGCTCCCATTCGGGGTGCAGCAGGTCGGCGGGACGCTCGCTGATGGGGTGTTTCCTGGCGTGTTCGATGGCCTTCTGCATCACCTCGGGGTTCTTCAGGCCAATGGTGGCGCCGTAGTAGCCCAACATCAGGTCGGCGAACTCGCCGGTCATTACCTTGTAGCGTCCCATCAGGACGTTAAAAACAGCCTGGGTACCGACAATCTGGCTCGAAGGCGTGACCAGCGGCGGGAAGCCGGCGTCCTGGCGGACCCGCGGCACCTCTGCAAGAACTTCGCGGACCTTACCTTCGGCGCCCTGCTGCTTGAGCTGGCTCTCCATGTTGGAGATCATGCCGCCCGGGATCTGGCTTTGGAAGATCTGCGATTCGACGCCGCTGAAGTTGGTCATAAACTCGGCGTAACGCGGGCGGATCTTTTCAAAGTGCGCCTTCACGCGCAACACGCACTCCATGTCGACCCTGGTCTTGCAGCCCGTGCCTTCGAGCATCTCCATCACCGCCTCGGTCGGGTTGTGGCCGGGTCCGAGACTGAGGCTGCTGATGGCCGAATCGACCATGTCGGCGCCGGCCTCGATGGCTTTCATCAGGCTGACCAGGGTAACGCCGGTGGTGGCGTGGGTGTGGACATGAACCAGCGTGTCCCTGCCGCAGCTTTCCTTGATCGCCTTCACCAGTTCATAGGCGGGAGCGGGCTTCAGTAGCCCGGCCATGTCCTTGATGCAGATGGAATCACAGCCCATGTCGAGCAGGCGCTCGGCCATCTCGGCAAAGCTGGCGATGTCATGAACCGGGCTGATGGTGTAGCAAATGGTGCCCTGCGCATGCTTGCCCGTCTTGCGTACCGCCTTGATGGCGGTGCGCAGGTTGCGTACGTCATTCAACGCGTCGAAGACGCGGAAGACGTCGATGCCGTTTTCCGCCGATTTTTCGACGAACCGCTCAACCACGCTGTCTTCATAGTGCCGGTAGCCGAGCAGGTTCTGGCCTCTGAGCAGCATCTGGAGGCGGGAATTGGGCATCAGCTTGCGAAAGGTTCTGAGACGTTCCCATGGGTCTTCGTTCAGAAACCGGATGCAGGAATCAAACGTTGCCCCTCCCCAGCACTCGATAGACCAGTAGCCGGCCTTGTCGAGATCCTCGCAGACCGGCACCATGTCTTCCAGCGCCATGCGAGTGGCGAGCAGGCTTTGATGAGCATCACGAAGAATGAGTTCGGTTATTTCAATGATTCGCTCTGCCATATATCCTCGCGATCGAAACAGCCGGCTCGGTTCGATCGGCCGTTGTCGACCGGTTCTTCCTCACTCCAGTCTAGCCGAATCAGGCAGAAATGTCCTGTTTCAGAAGCCCTCCAGAAGCCTCGAAGATGAGCCTGCTTTATTTCATCTCATTGATATTACGGTGATTAGCTTAATGCCGAATTTTTCAACATATCAGATGCGAAAGTGTTATTTTCCAAAATTCCCCCACCTGGCCGTGAACAAGCGTTGGGCGGCTTACTTGTTTACTCCGGTTTTCGTGTGGCGAGACAGGAGATTCCACGGCAGCGCTAAGATCGGGAGACACAACCATGACCTCGCGCGAACTCTCCCTCGTGATGGCGTTGGCGTTCGCCTATCCGCCCATTTCGGCAGCGGACGTTCTTGATCTGGCTCCGTTTGCCCATCCGTGTTGCGTGGGCGACCGCTGGATGGGGCAGACGCGGTTCGAGTACGGGGTGCCGCCCGGGTTACAACCGGCTTCCGGCGGACGCTGGATCTACGGGCTCCAGTGGGCCGAAGAGCGCGATATTTCCACCGTGCTGGTCCATTTGGGGTCTCCGTTTGACAGCTCCAGCGTCCGGCTCGAATATTGGAGCGAAAACTGGCCCCACAAACCGCCTGCGATGCCGACCATCGAAGACCCGGTGGACGATCCCTGGCAAGGCAAATGGATCGTGGCCAAGGCGCGTATCTCCTGCGAGGAGCGGGAGTGCACAATCGGTTTTTTCCCTCTGGCCGCGGACGAAAATCCGCGGGCGACCAACCTGCCGGGTGTCACCTACCGCCGGACGGTGAAATTTCGGGTGGTGTTCGCGCACAGGCCCCAGGTGGAGTCGGTGCAGGTTTTCAGCGAGACCACCGGGCGGCGGATGCAGGTGCGGGTACGCGCGCGGTACCGCGATTTTCACGCCTACAATGGCCGGATTCTCAAGGTGACGCCGTTGGCCGGCGGTGCGGAACTGGACCTGGTGGCAACCACTCCCGCGCCGGCAGGTTCAAACGACGTGACGGTGATCGAAGTCCGCAACGGCGACCGGTCCTTTGCATTTGCGCCGGCGGATCTGGACCGCGGGCCGATTTATGTGCGCGCGTATGACGCATTCGTCACGCTGGCCACCGATACAGCCCGGTTTTCAACCTCGCTGGTGGACTATAAGGCGGGGATCCGGGAGCGCCTGGCGGCGGAACCGGAGCAGAGCTACGAAAGGGCCTCGCGGGAGATTCCTCCACTCGATCCGGTACGGCGGCAGGGACGCCCGCTCTATCTGCCGCTGGCGGCCGACGCGAGCTGGCAAAAGTTCGCCCTCGCCTGGGGCGGGCATGTCTGGATCAGCAAGCGCGCAACCAAGGCGTTCGGCAACGAACTGAAGCGGCTGGCCTGGACGGGAGACCGGATTGAGTGGCGGCTGGGAACGGGCGCCACGCCGTGGTTCCGGCCGGAGGCGGAGGATTCGAGGCTGGCGGTGCTCGAAGACTATCTTCCCGTAGCGGAGGCCTCATGGGAAAAGGACGGTCTCAAATACCGGCAGGAAGCATTTGCAACCCTGCTCTCGGGGCCCCTGGGGCCGGATGAGGCCGGACGGAGCGAACAAACTCCGGCGGTGTTGCTCATGCGGCTCCGGGTAAAGAATCCGCAACAGCGGGCGGCGGCGGCGCACTGGTGGCTGGCAGTCAACCCTGGTGGGCCGGTTGCCTGGGAGAACGGACTGCTGGTGGCCCAGGGCGATGTGCGGGCGGCCGCACAACCGCCCAGTGGGTCGCAGGCCAGGGTGGAGATGTGCGCGGACGGGGACCGGCGGCTGGCGGCGTTGCACATCGAGCGTTTGGTCCAGCCGGATGGGGAGGCGGTGGCTACGGTGGCTATCCCCTTCATTCCCGGATTAACCGGGGCCGAGAGGAAACAACTGAAGCAACTGGATTATGACGGCGAACGCGCCCGCGTGATCGCTTACTGGAAAGGCGTTGCCAGCGGCAAGGTGCCGTTTGAGGTGCCTGAAGAGCGCTTTAACCGGTTCGCCCGGGCGGTGCTCCCGCACATGCGCATCTCGGTGACGAAGGATCCCGGTAGCGGGTTGTACATGGTTCCGGCGGCCAGTTACGACTATCGCGTGTTCCTGAACGAAGCGGCATTCCAATCACAATTACTCGATCTGTACGGAGAACACGCGCTTTCGGCCGAATACCTGGAAACGGCGGTCAAGCTGCAGGGCTCCAAGCCGATGCCAGGCACCTACACCGGGGACCAAAAGGCGGTTTATCACGGGGCCAAGGTGGATGACGAGTACGATTACACGGCGCACGGCTATAACCTGGATCACGGGACCATACTGTGGACGCTGGGCGAGCACTACCTGTTGACGCGCAATAAAGACTGGCTTCGCGGTGTCCTTCCGGGCATGAAACGGGCGGCTGGCTGGGTGACCGGGCAGCGGCAATTGACCAAGGCGGCCGACGGCGGCAGGAAGTGCCCGGAATACGGACTTCTGCCGGCCGGGCACCTGGAGGATAACCACGACTGGGGCCATTGGTTCGCGGTGAACGCCTATGCCAGCGCCGGGATGACCCGGCTGGCCTGGATTCTGGCTCAGATCGGCGACCCGGAAGCGGCGCGCTATGGCGCCGATGCGGCCGCTTATCGGGAAGACCTACGGCAGGCAGTGCTGCGGGCGGCGGCTCGGGCGCCGGTGATCCGGCTGCGGGATAACACCTATGCTCCCTATGTGCCGGTTCAACCGCACCAGCGGATCCGGCTGTTTGGCCCGCTGCGCGCGGCTTTCTATTCCCGCTACCGGACCGGCACGCTGCCTACTTACCGGCTGTCGGCCACCCGCGAAGTGCTATACGGACCGATGATCCTGCTGGACACCGGAATCTTCAACGCCCACGAACCGCTGGCCGACTGGGTGCTGAGCGATTGGGAGGACAACGCCACCATGTCCTCCACCTTGGGAATCAACCCGCACGGGATGGTGGACGAGAAGCTGTGGTTCAGCCGGGGCGGAATGGTCTTTCAGGCGAACCTTCAGAATCCGGTCCGGACTTACCTGCGCCGGGGTGAGATTCCCGCGGCGATCCGGAATTTGTACAACGGCTTCACGGCCTGTTACTACCCCACGGTGAATGTCTTTACCGAGGAGTTCCGTCAGTGGCGGATGCCCGCCGGACCGTTCTACAAGGTTCCCGACGAGGCCAGGTTCCTGGCGCGGCTGCGTGATGCGCTGGTGATGGAGTATGACGGCCGGCTGTACCTGGCAGCGGGAACGCCGCGGCGATGGCTGGAAGCGGGGAAACGGGTTGTGGTGCGTGCCGCGCCGACATGGTACGGGCCGGTGAGCTACGAGATCAGCTCGACGGCGGAGGTGGTCACGGCATCAGTGCATCTGCCGCGGCGGAACCCGGCGCAGGAGGCTGTACTGAGCATCCGGCCGCCCGAAGGGCGTGACATAGCACAGATCCTGATTAACGGCCGGCCCTGGCATGATTTTGACGGGCCAACGGGCCGTATCCGGCTGCCGCGAGGCGTGCTGGAGTTGCGGATAGAGGCAAGGCTCAAATAACGCTCGATTCGTCCCGGGGCGTTGGAGCGTCCGGGATGGGACTTCGGGCGTATCGGGCCAGGATACGGGTGAGGTCCCGGTGCCGGACGGGTTTGGTGAGGTAGTCGTCCATGCCGGCATCCAGGCAACCGCGCTCATCACCGTTTAAAACGTATGGAGTAAGGGCGATGATGGGGACATGGCGGCCGGTTCCTTGCTCCTCGTGGCGAACCGTACGAGCCACATCCAAACCGTCGAGGGTGGGCATTCGGATGTCCATGAAGATGAGATCGACAGTCTCCTGGGCAATCAGGGCAAGCGCCTGAGCCCCATTGCCGGCGGCATGAACCAGGCAGCCGCGGTGTTCGAGCATCCGGACCAGCAACCGGCGGCTGACAGCGTTGTTTTCCGCCACCAGCACCTCCAGCGGTCCACCGCCGGACTCGCTCTCTCCGGTTTGATCCTGTCCGGCAAGCGCCAGATTTAACAGGCTGCGGGTATGCGCTTCCGCGTCAGGCGCCGGAAGCAGGCCCCCGGAGGCAGGGACGAAGCGGCCGGTGAAACGGAAGCAAATCGCCGCTCCAGGCTCATTGCGCACGCTGATATCGGCGCTCATTTGCCGGGCCAACTGGGAGCACAAGACCAGGCTGAGGGCAGACCGGCCGGCGGGAAGGGTCGAGCGGCCTGGAATCGGCCGCAGGGATTCCAACAAGTCCCCGTAGTGTTTCTTCCGGATGATGACGCCCCTTGCGCGCACCAGAAATTCGATTCCTATGCCGGAAGCCAAGCCTTCGAGCGGCTGGGCGTGAATTTCAATCTTCCCCTCGCCACCCAGCCGCATGGCGGCTCGCATCAGGTGGACCAGAATCTGGCGCACGCAGTTGGCATCGCCGTTCAGATGAAGCGGAATTTCTGGATTAACGGTGACTGACAGGGCGGGGTTCTTCTCGATGGCCGGCGAGCAGACGGCGCGGATGGCGTCGTCGATGATGGCGCGAATCGGGAACGGACGATTGCAGAGTTCGGCCCGGGCGGCGTCGGCCTGGGTGAGATCGCACAGGTCATCCACCAGGGCGGTGAGCGAGTGGAGGGATTCCTGGGCGGCCTGGAGGCAATCGTGCGCCTGTTCGGGTAATCCGCCGGAGAGCGCCAGCGAATTCATGGTGCGGATTCCGGCCAGTTGTGCGCGGATTTCGCCGGTGAAGCGGGCGAGAACGGCTGAGTTGTGACGGGAGCGCTCGGTGACGGACTCGATTCTGGTCTGATGGTACTTCTGACAGCGACGTACCACACTTTTCAGCAGAACTGACCAAACACCAGAAATAAGCGTAATAGAAGATACGGCAGAGAGCCACGGACTGCCAAACAGAGCCATCCATGGACTTATCGGCAGGCGGCGCGGACCGTGAATGAAATCACCGTGGCCGGTATGGCGTCCAACTGGTTGAGGAGCGATTGTGAATCAACGGATTCTGGTTCTGTTCGGAGCCGTTTGGCTAACGGCAAGTGTTCTGGTTGCAAAGCCGAAGACCGGATTTGATGGAAAGTGGGTAATCGATCAGAAAGCTAGTGAGGCTATACCGCCACCGCCGCAGGGGCTCACCCAGATAATTCACGTGCATAGCAACGACGTTCAGGTATCGTCTTCGTGGAAGGAGTCCGACGACGGGATGAGTCCGTTGCTTTATCTGGGATTGATGGTTACCGACCTGCAGCTATCGACCGACGGAAGTCCGTCGAAAAGCACCTTCGGGCCGTTCACACAGGCTGCACAGACGACTCTGGCCGGCAACCGGATGACCACCGAGTGGTCTGCTAATTCCGCCGAGTCGGGCACTGCCCATGGCAAGTGGATCCGCACGGTCAGTCCGGATGGCAAGCGCTTGACTCTGGAGATCAACCAGACGGCATC
Organism: Bryobacterales bacterium; assembly: GCA_020854055.1. Classification (GTDB taxonomy): domain Bacteria; phylum Acidobacteriota; class Terriglobia; order Bryobacterales; family Bryobacteraceae; genus JADZGD01. The sequence continues at coordinate 77,657 of JADZGD010000122.1, forward strand.
CGATGGCCAAACACGCACCGGAACCCTGGTTTTCCGGAGAAAGTAACTACTTTTTTCTTAACAACCGGCTGCATGCCGGCAAGAGCCGGCCCGCGATGAAGGCGTGTCCCGCCCGATCCGGGTGGATCCCGTCGGGAAGCGTATCCCGGTATCCCTTCCAGGTGGTGTAGTCCCGGTAGATATCCACCAGGGGAACGCGTTGTTCGCGGCTCAGCGATCGAACCGCCTCTACATAGCCGGTCAGGGCAGCGTTGATGTCCTTTCCCTGATACCACCCGAAGTTGACATAGGGGTACCGGGACGTCATTGGGTTCGGCGTTACCAGGAGAGCCTGCGAACCGGCGGCGCGAACGCGGCGAATGATTTCCGCCAGGTTACGGGAATATTCCGGGACCGGAATGCGCGGTTCGCGGCGGGGAGCGGGGCCGGGATCGACATACGAGGCATCGTTCAACCCGGCCATGATCATAACCAGCCGGGGTTTATAGGCCAGCACGTCATGATCGAGACGAGCCAGCATTTGCGCCGAGTTGTTTCCGCCGACTCCGGCGTTGATGACGTGAGCGTGAAGGGTGGCGAGCGACCGCTCCAGCACCGAGACGAAGGTATCGGAATTCTTGACGCTTCCGTCCGGCCGGATGCCCCAGGTTACGCTGTCGCCGAGGGCGACGATGACATTGGGATCGTAGAACCAGCCAGGCGGCACCGCTTTCAGCTTCAAATTCCAGCGGTTGCCGCCAGATGAGCGCGACGGCGGACCGGCGTAATAGGTGAACAGGGCACGGTCCTTGAGAAACGTGAGGCTGGTGTAGGCGTAAGTGTGGGCCGGGTCCTGATCGAGGTTGCGAAATTGAGTCCAGCTACGGCCATCGTCGTGGGAGATGGCGGCGGTTAGGGGGAAACGGCGGGTGGCGGAGTAGTTCCAGACCAGCAGCAGGTCGCCGGTGGTTGGGATGCGTTTGATGGATTGGGGCGAGAGGGGAGACTCGATGTTCATCGTCTCGGGCTGGGTGAAAGTTTCACCATGATCGGTGGAGAGAGCGCGATAAACGCTGCCTTGGCCGGTGCGAACCCAGAGCAGAACACTGCCATCTGTTAGCTCGACCACGCCCGGTTCCTGAGCGCCGGCTTTATCGGCGGGGACGTCGAGGATGGTCCGGCCGGCATGCCAGTTGGCGCCATCGTCATCGGAGTAATAGACGCGGCTGCGGATGTGAGGATCGACCCGGTAGTCGGTGGTAAAAAACAACGGCATAAGGATGCGGCCACTGTGGAGTTGGATGGCGCGGTCGTGGTTAAAGCCGGTGTAGGAGGGCGCCGGATCGATGGGTAGCGGTTGAGGCGGACCAAAGGTATGACCGTCGTCGGTCGAGATTCGAACCATGGGGGCACAGTCGGCCTCGGAGTTCTTGCGGGCGAACAGGAAGAGCACTTTACCGCTTTTCAACCGCAGCAGGTCGGGCTCCATGACGTTCATGCGGCCGATGTTTTCCTGTAGGGTGAAGCGCGGTCCCCAACCGCGGCCACCATCGCGCGAGGTCATGGCCGAGATGCGGGACGGGGCCCAATCGCTGCCCTGGCCGGTGTAGAAATCGGTCCAGGCAAGCAAGAGGCTGCCGTCGCGAAACTGGTGAATATCGGCTTCGGAATTGCGCTGGTTGGAATCGGTGGCTGGCGCCACCATGTATTCGAAAGGTTGTTGCAGGGTGGCAGCCCATGTGAGCCCGAACAGGGCCACGAACGGCGTCGAACACCGGAGAAATCGCACCATTCCCCAATGATAAGATGAGGTTATGGCTTCTGCGGGAGTGGTAATTGGCGGAAGCCCGATCGACCGGTTTCACCAACTGAGTCTGCTGGCCCTGATGGCCGCCGGTTATCTGGCCGTGGCCGCCACCGGTTACCTGGACACGCCGACGGTTGTGCTGACAGGCGCCGCCATCGGGGCGCGGTTGCTGATCACGGCGGGCATGCTGCGGCTGGAGATTCCCGGCCGGCTGCTGACAGCGCTGACGGTGGCTTACGCCGGTTTCTATCCGCTGGACTACCTGTTCATTTCCCGCGAATTCCTGCCGGCCACCGTACACCTGATCTTTTTTCTGGCCATCGCCAAGCTGTTGAGCGCACGCGTGGTGCGCGATTACTTCTACATAAAAATCATTGCGTTTCTGGAACTGCTGGCGGCGGCGGCACTGTCAACCGGGCCCAGTTTCTTCGTCTTCCTTGCGCTGTTCCTGGTGGCGGCGGTGGCCACACTGGCGAGCGGCGAGATTCGCCGTTCGGCCGGAAACCAGCGGGTAGTCCGCTCGGGTATGCGGGCCTTTCCCAAGCGGCTGACGCTACTGGTTGTTTTTACCAGCACGGGCATCCTGGCGCTGACGCTGGTCATGTTCTTCGTCCTGCCGCGGACGGCGCGGGCGGCAATCCGGCAGTTCGGCACGGCTGCCTATCACGTGCCTGGTTTTTCCAACGAGGTCCGGCTGGGCGAGACCGGCGAGTTCGAGCAGCGGAGCACGGCGGTGATGCACATTCGTATCAACGGCGGCGCATCCGGCGACGGACTGAAGTGGCGCGGAGGGGCGCTTTCCGAGTTCGATGGCCGCCGCTGGTACAACAGCGGCCGCCCCAGCGAGGCGATCCGCGTAGAGCACAAATTCCAGCTACTCGCCGGCCCGGAACGGCCGTGGCGCAACGGGAAGCGGATCCGGTATGAGGTCGAGTTGCATTCGCTCGGCGCGGACGCGTTGTTCTTCACCGGCGTGCCCGAATCGATTCAGATCGATTCACCGATTCTGTGGAAAACGGCAAACGGCGGCTACCGGTTGGGAACCGGTCCGCTGGAGGGCGTGCGTTACACGGCCGGAAGCCTGCTGGACGACGCGGGCGCGGTGGGTGGACCGCCGTGGTTGGCGGCCGGGGAGCGCAAGCTCTACCTGCAACTTCCGGCCATCGACGCGAGGATTCCAGCGCTGGCCCGGCAGTGGACCGCGAGTGCGGCAAGCGACCGGGAACGCGCCGAAGCGATTGAACGGCGGCTGCGCAGCGGGTACGTCTACCGCATGGTGCTGCTCAACCATGAGGTCCGCGACCCGCTGGCCTATTTCCTGTTTGAGCGGCGGGAGGGCTACTGCGAGTATTTCGCTTCGGCGATGGCGGTGATGCTGAGAACCGTGGGAGTGCCTTCACGGGTGGCCACCGGGTTCCAGAGCGGCGTCTATAACTCCATCAGCGGCTGGCAGTTGATCCGCGCCTCGGACGCGCACAGTTGGGTGGAAGCGTTCCTGCCCGGCGAGGGATGGGTTTCGTTTGATCCGACGCCGCCCGATCCCTCGGCCGGATCGGTTTCACTGTGGACCAAGCTGACTCTCTACGCCGATGCGGCTCAAACCTTCTGGGAAGAGTGGGTAGTGAACTACGATTTCGACCATCAGATGTCGCTGGCAATGCGGATGGAGCAATCCGGAAGAACGCTGCGCCTCAGTTGGCTGGACAGGGCGGAAGGACGCGCCGGCCGGCTGGCGGCGGGGGGCCTGGAGTTTTTGAAGCATTGGGGAGTGACGATCAGCCTGGGGGTGATGCTGAGCCTGTGCGCTGTGGCATTCGCGGCGGCGGGGGTCCGGCTGACACGGTCGCGCAAGCGCATAGAACGGCTGCGGCGCGGCGATGCCGGCGCTGCCGATGCGACTGTTCTGTACCGAAAGACACTGGAACTGCTGCGGCGGCGCGGCTTCGAAAAGCCGCCGTGGTTGACGCCGGTGGAGTTCGCCCAGGTTCTGCCGGCGACGGCGATGGGACATACCGTGCGGGAACTGACCGATGCCTACAACGGTTTGCGCTTCGGATACCGGGCAGAGGCGGCGCCGCGGATGCTGGCGCTTCTTGAAAGGCTGGAGCGCGACGATCCGCAGCGTAACGGAAGTTTCTAAACGTATTTATCCCGGCATTCCGCCGAACAAAAATAAACTACCTCTCCGTTCACCGTCTTTTTGAAGGAAGTGGTTGCGGGCACATAGATGCCGCACACGGGATCCCGCTTGAGTTCACCGGTGAGGGGAATTTCGGGAGCGTTGGAGGAAGGCCGGTTCTGCGGTGGCAGAAACAGATCGGAGAATGCCTTGGCAATCAGCCCGATCACCGCGCGCAGGATGCTGATGACCACGATCAGAACAAGCGCGAAGACAACGAATCGAAGAATCATCAGCTAAACATTCAAGGGGCTCCCCCTGCGGAGGGAGCCCCTCGTGCTTGCGGGACAGCGGCCGCTAACGCTTCCGGCCGGGCTTCTTCTCTTCCTTGGCCTCCGGGTTCTTGTAAGTGGTCTGAACACCCGCGGAGAGCGTTGCCAGCATCGCCTTGGCACTGGGGGCATCGCGCCCATCCGGCTTCAGTTGGAGATATTTCTGAAACGCCTCAGCCGTGCCCTCGGGAGGCACGATCTTGCCTTCCGGAGTCGTGGTCGCCTTACTGATCAGATACATGCCGTATTGATACTGGGCATCGGCGTAGTTCGGGTCGGCCTGGATCGCGCGCTTGAACGCGGCGCCCGCCGGCTCCAACTGGCCGGTGTTCACCAGCACCGCGCCCAGGTTGTAAAAATAACGCCCGGCGCCGGTGGGGTCGATGGTGGCGGCCTTTTCCAATTCTGCCTGCGCCTCGGGAAACTTCTTGGCCTTGGCCAGCAGCAGAGCGTAGTTGTTGTGGTAGCCGGCATCATCCGGCTTCAGCTCGATCGCTTTGGCCCAGGCCTCGGCGCCGCTCTGAAGGGCCTGATCGCGCTCCGCGCCCGCCTTCTTCTCCGCCAGACCGGCATAGGATTCGGCCAGGCTGGACCAGACTGCGTTCTGCTTCGGATCGACTTCGGCTGCCTTCTTGAAGGAGTCAACGGCGGTCTGGTAGTCCTTGGATTCCATGGCAACCCGGCCCGCGTTAAAGGCGTCGTTGAGTTCCTTGTTCTTCGCCATCGCCGCCTGGCGCTCCTTCATCGTCTTCTCGACGGCGGCCTTTTGTTCAGCCGTCATCGAACGTTCCTGTTCCTTGGTCAGTTGTCCCGACTCGGCCGCCTGTTGCAGCGCCTGCTGGCGTTTGGCTACCTCCTGCAGATCGAAATCGACCTCCCGGGGATCGCCGAGCGTCGTCCGGACGTTATCCACTGAATCCATCTCCTTACCGTCGACCTCAACGGCGACACGATAAGTCCCCAGTGGCAGGCCGGCATGGAAGTAATGACCTTTCTTGTCGGTCTTGACCTGATAATGACCTTTAATATCCTTGCGGACGATCTTCACCCAGGCGCCTTTCACCCCGGCGCCATCGGCGCCCTTTACCGTTCCTTCGAGCGAAGACGTCTGCGCGAACGAAATGCCCGCCATCACAAAACCACAGGCGGCAATGAGACCAAACCTGCGCAACAACGCAACCATAAACGGGACCTCCAGCTCCTTTGTCCTTCGTTTACAAGGATACTACAGCGTCTTCCCGTTGCTCCAGAGCATGGGGCATCTCCCACGGGTCTACCGGTGACGCGCCAGCCGCCCCTCCCTGTACCTTTTGGCATGTCTCTTGCATCAGAACCTATTGAGGACTAAGATTGGATCAACTTCTTCTCGTAACGGGAAATGGAATATGAGGACTGCGGCAGCCGCGCTCGTCCTGCTCGGCTCCTCGCTGTTTGCGGGTGATCCGGAATTCGAGCGCGCTCAACGGCTTTTTAACAATACCGACTTCGACGGCGCGCTTCGGGTTCTTCTGGCCGCTGACCCGAAGGACGGGCCATCGCTGCTGTTAGCCGGCAGAAGCTACTACATGAACGGAGATTTCAAGAAATCTACCGACTACATGCTGAAGGCCGTGGCAGTGGAGCCCTCCAACTCCACCTACTATCTCTGGTTAGGCCGGGCGTTCGGGCGCCGCGCTGAAACTTCGAGCTTCCTCACCGCGGCCAGTTACGCCACCAAGGCGCGCGAAAACTTCGAACGTGCCGTGGCGCTCAATCCAAGAAACACCGAAGCGCTGATGGATCTGTTTGAGTACTATCTCCAGGCCCCTGGCTTGCTCGGTGGAGGATTGGACAAAGCTAGAGCTACCTCGCAGAAAATAAATCAGTTGGATCCTGCAGAATATTCCTACGCCCAGGCCCGGCTGGCGGAACGCCAGAAGGAGTTTAGACGGGCTGAACAGCAATTGCGCCGCGCCATCGACCTGGCTCCGCGACAGGCGGGCCGGGTGGTCGACCTGGCTAAGTTCCTCTCTAACCAGGGACGGTACGAGGAGGCCGACCGGGCCTGGCAGCAGGCCGAACAAATTGCGCCCGGCAGTCCAAAGGTCATGTTCGAACGCGCCAGCGCTTACGTTCAGAGCAAGCGCAACCTGGACCAGGCCAAAGAATTGCTCCGCCGTTACTTGAAGGCGCCTCTCACCCCCGAAGATCCCCCGCGATCGGAGGCGCAGCGTCTGCTCCGGCAGGCGAATGGCGGCTGAAGACCCGATGCACTTTCTTCAGGAAGCGGTCGGCTTCAGCTTCCAGGCCTTACGCGCAAACCGAATCCGTACATTCCTGACGGCGCTGGGACTCGTTATCGGAAACGCTTCGGTCATCCTGGTGGTGACCATCTCGCTGACCAGCCGCGATTATATCCTCCAGCAAATCCAGGGAATCGGCTCCAATATCATCTGGGCCTACTACACCGCCGGCGACCAGACTTCGGCCAAAGTGGATGCCGACTTCGTCAAGATGGCGGATGTCGAAGCGGTCC
>JADZGD010000123.1 GCA_020854055.1 Bryobacterales bacterium
GCACTTTGTAGGCGTTCTCGCTCAACGGCCGGGCGCCGGCAACGGCGGCTTTGCCCGCCTGCTCAGCCGCCGCCTCGGTAATCGATGCTCCGGTAATCGCCTTCTCGGCTTCGACGGCGCGCCACGGCGTGGGAGCCACATGACCCAGCACAATGGATGCCTTGGCGACCGTCGCCCCACGCATCGAAAGCGCTACCGAGGCGGTGGCTAGCGGCCAATCGAGCGCCTCTTTCTGGCGGACTTCATAAGTGGCATTGCGCTGACGGGGGGCGGGAACAAGGATCGAGGTGAGAATCTCGTCCGGGCGTAGCGCAATCTCCCGGCTGCCGTCGCTAGCCGGAACAACGAAGAACTGTTCCACAGGGAGCTCACGCTCTCCGGCAGCCGAGGCCAGTTTCACCTTGGCTCCAAGAGCGATCAGGGGCGGGCCGAGGCTGGATGCGCTGACGAAGTACGCCGGGCCGCCGCCGAGGATAGCGTGAAACTCATTGCGTCCTTCCACCGGCAGACTGCGGCCGTTGCTGTCGCGTGCCAGCAGGCCATAACCTTGCCGGAAATACCAGCAGCGCGGACGCTGGCACAGATCGCCGCCGGCGGTTCCCATGTTGCGAATCTGGGGACTGGAGACGCCCTTCACCGCGGTATGTAGAGACGGATACCGGGTCCGGATGGCGGCGCTTCCGAGCAGCTCCGCGAACGTGGTGGTCGCGCCGATGTGAAGGCCGGCCGAAGAGACCTGGATGCCGTGAAGCGTTGCGATGCCCTTGATGTTAACCACCCGCTTCGGCGTGTGAACCATATCCTTCATCAGGCTGATCTGGTCGGTTCCGCCGGCGAGCACGTCGGATTCGCCCTCCCGTGTGCCCAGCAGGGCCAGCGCTTCCTTGAGAGTGGCTGGGTTGGCGTATTCGAAGCTTTGCATTATGCGCTCCTCTCTTCGAGGGCGGATAGGACCCGGCGCGGAGTTAACGGCACCATCGGCACGCGGACGCCGATCGCATTGGCCACCGCGTTGGAGATGGCGGCAATGCCGCCGATCACCGGCGGTTCGCCAAGACCGATGACGCCGCGCTTGTCGTGTTCCGGCCGAATGTCGAGGTGGACGATGATTTCGCCGATGTCGTCGATACCGGCGAGTTTGTAGAACTCCATGTCGGGATTCAGCATCCGGCCAGTGGCCTGGTCCATGATGCGCTCTTCGTAAAGCGCCCCGCAGATGCTCATGATGCAGGCGCCAAAGGCCTGGCTCTCGGCCGTTTTGGGGTTGATGATGAGGCCGCAGTCCTGCACGGCGATCAGGCGGTTGAGTCGCACGATGCCGGTTTCGATATCCACCGAGACGTCGGCCACCTGCACTCCGGCGACGCCGCTGGAGTTCAACCCTTCCCGAGCCGCGGTGCGTGAAACATTGGAGCCCTGAGCGCTGATGGGGCTAACGCCAAGCTTCTGGCAGGCCGCCTTCCAGGTGAGAGACTTGGCCGGATTGCCTTTCACCTGAATCCTGCCGCCGGTGGCCTCCAGGTCTACCGGTTCGGCTCCAAGCGCCGGCCCGACCTTAGCTAGGAGTTCATCGAGCGCGTTGACTGCCGCCTTACGGGTGGAACTCGAGACCCCGCCGACAGTGGTCGAACCGCCTGAGGCGCCCGAACTCAAATAACTGCTTTGACCGATCCTGACGCGGACGCCATTGACTGGCAACCCGAAAGTCTCGGCGGCAACCATGGCGATCACAGTGCGGGTTCCGGTGCCGAGGTCCTGGCTGCCCAGTTCGATATCGACCGAGCCATCCGGATGGATGGTGACACGGCAGTGGCTGTCGTGTCCCCCGCCGCCCCAGGTATTCACGCCGATGCCCAGGCCGCGCTTCATGTGGCCCTTGGCGGAATCACCACGCGGATGCCAGAGAGTTTTCCAATTAGCCAGACCGGCGGCGATCTCCAACTGCGAGCGGTAGACGTCGGGCTTGTGGGTATAGCCGGCGTTCTTGGCAAACAACTCCATCGGATCGATGTTCAGCCGGGCGGCCAGGTCCTCCATGGCCGCGCAGGTTACAAAGGAGACCTGCGTGTGCATGGGACCGCGCCAGGCGCGTGCCGAACCGGCATTGATGCGCACGGCGGAATGTTTAATCCGGCGGTTGGGCACGTTGCGGTACACATACGGGAAAAGGTCGGCATTGAGCCCGCCGCCCCCGAAACCACCGGTCGACCAGGTCTCGCTCTGCCAGGCAGTGATGGTGCCGTCCTTCTTTCCGGCCATCTTCACCTTGGCGAACACCGAAGGGCGGTTGCCCGCGATCTTGAGTTCGGTGGCGCGGTCCAGAAACAGTTTCACCGGCCGGCCGCCCGACTTTTTCGACAATTGGGCGCAGGCCGCGCCCCATGTGTCGGAGGCGAACTTGGAGCCGAACCCGCCGCCGATATAATCCATGTGGACGTGGATGTTGGTGGCGGGAACGGAGATCTGCTGGCCGAGGTCGTCACCGACGGAGGAGACGCCCTGGGTGGAGGGCCAGTATTCGATGGAGTTCCCCTTCCACTCGATCACCGCGCCGTGCGCCTCCAGGCAACAGTGCGTAAGAACCGGAATTCCGTATGTTCCTTCGGAGACTCCATCGCTTTCGGCAAAGGCCTTGTCGGGATCCCCGGTGGTCTGGTCACCGGAAGGTTTGACGCGATCGCCGGCCTTGGAAAGATCTTCTTCGCGCACCACCCAGGGCAGCACCTCATACTCCACCACCAGTTTGCGCGCAGCGTCGCGCGCAATCTCTTCGGTGGTGGCGGCAATGGCGGCGATTTCGGCGCCCTCCCACTGCAACTCGCTGCCTGGGTTGGCCATCAGGTGAACCGCCTTCACCCCGGGAAGCGCCTGGGCGGCCGAGGCGTCGATGCTCTTGAGCCGGGCGTGGGCGTGGGGCGAGGTAACCAGCACCGCGTGGAGCAGGCCGGGACGGCTGATGTCCATGGAATACTTGGCTCTTCCCGCCGATTTGGCGGGACCGTCGATACGGCTGACCGGTTTCCCGATCACCCGGCGTTGCGCCATTGGCGGCCAATGGTAGTCAGGCATGCTGGCCTCCCTTTGCATGGCGGGCGGCTTCCACCACCGCCTTGCGAACGCCCATATATGTGCCGCAGCGGCACAGGTTGCCATTCAATCCTTCTTTGACCTGGGTCTCGGTGGCATTGGGGTGATGGTCGATGAATGCCTTGGCGGCCATGACAAAGCCGGGCGTGCAAAAGCCGCACTGCTGGGCGTCATGATCGACGAACGCCTTGACGAGGGGGTGCATTACGCCTCCCTCCGAGAGGCTCTCGATGGTGCGGATATCCTTTCCCTGCGCGTCAATCGCCAGGACGGAACAGGAGTAGACGGCTTTGCCATCCATCATTACCGTACAGGCGCCGCAGGTGCCACGGTCGCAGACGCGCTTGGCTCCGGTCAGGTCCAGGTAATCGCGAAGAGCGTCCAGCAGTGTGATCCGGGGTTCCAGTGACACCGTGTGAGGTTTGCCATTGATCTGTAGCGTGACGGGCACCGCCGAGGGGCCGGCCACGCCGGTTGAAGGCGCCGCCTGGATGGCGTCTTCCAGCAGGCCGGTGCCCAAAGCCGTGCCGCCCGTGACTCCAACACCACGCAAAAAGCCGCGGCGGGAATAACCGGAATCGGCCTGCTCAGGATATTCGGGTTTTTGGCCGGAACTCATGAGGGGGCCTCCTTTCCATTCAAGAGCGAATTGTTCCCGAAGTGACGTACCACAATTACCAGTCGAATATAACAAATGCCCGGAAAATGCTCAAACGAGCCTTCCCTCCTGGGTCGCGGCCGAACCGCGGACGCTATGCTGTAATGGACTAAGCCATGCTGCGACTTGCCCTTGTTGCCCTTCTCGCCCTTCCTCTGGCGGCGCAGGACCGTGTTGCCGTCACCCAGGTGCGGGTGTCCACCGACCGGGCGGACTGGCGCTATCAACCGGGGCAACGCGTCCGCTTCCACATCGAGGTGGTCGAAGACGGTCACGCCGTAGACGGGGTGAAACTGAACTACCGGATCGGCCCCGAGATGCTGGCGCCGGTGATCGACCGGACAGTAACGCTCACCTCGGCCGGCCTGACCGTGGATGGCGGCACCATGAACGAACCGGGCTTCTTGCGCTGCATTGCGACAGTCGACAAGAACGGGCGGACGTATCGCGGGTTGGCTACCGCCGGTTTCAATCCGGAGAGCATCCAACCGACACAACAGGACCCACCGGATTTCGACCAATTCTGGGCTCAAGGGAAAAAGGCGCTGGCCGACTTGCCGCTCGACGCCCGCGTTACGCCGCGGCCGGAATACGGCAACGGACTGGTCAGTTGCTCCGAGGTAAATCTGCAAAATATCGGCATGGATTCCACGCCATCGCGCCTCTACGGCATTTTGTGCCAGCCGAAGGCGCCGGGAAAGTATCCGGCGCTGCTGGCCGTTCCGGGCGCCGGCGTGCGCCC
>JADZGD010000124.1 GCA_020854055.1 Bryobacterales bacterium
ACTCGCTGGTGCCCAGGCGGTCTAAGTCTGCCAGGGAAGCGTTCACCGTGCGCCGCGCGCCGGCGCTTTGCTTCACGTCGATCAGTCCCAGCGGATGAATCGCCATCAGGTGCGAAAGATGCCGGTGCGAGACCGCGAGCGGCACCCCGGGAGCTACCAGTAGTTTCCCGTCCGCGCCACGGCTGAACCCGGGCAACTCGTTCGCCACGCGGCGCCAGCGGGAGGCCTCGCCTGGAAGTTTCATTTCATCGGCCAACTCGGCCGCCGCTCCCAGCAGCCAGTGTTCCAGCGCCAGATCATAGTTGGTGATTCCGGCAAACCAGGCGTCCATCCGGTTGTCATTGATTTCGGGCGACGCGCTCAGCGGGTGTGTGCGCTTTCCGCTGGCGTCCTTCACCGCCGTGAAAGCATCGATGAATTCGGCCGCCGAACGAAGGTACCGGTATGCCCGGTGCTCCAGAAACCATCGGTCCCGGCTGTACTTCCAGTGAAGATAGAAGTGATGTGCCAGCCAGGCGCTGGTGGTGGCCGAGTGTGTGTACTGCACCCAGCCGCCGATCTGGTTGCCGTTGAGATCGGCGGTCATCGGCACGTTCAATCCGGGCAAATCGAAGAAACGCTTCGTCCAGGCAACGGCCGTATCCCGCGTTTCCCACAACCAGTCGAGATAGCCGAGTCCCTCCCCCAGGTGATTACCGCTGTAACAGGGCCAGTAACTCAGTTGCGTGTTCAGGTCGTGATGATAGTCGCCTTTCCATGGCGGTAACTTACGATTGTCGGCCGTCCAGACGGCCTGTAGCGAAATCGGTGGCGTGTTCTTACGTGCCGCCGCGCCGAACTTATAAGTGTCCAGGTACCACTGGCGCTCGATCACCTTATTCGGCACGCGGATCGCGCTTCGCCCCCAGAAATCGGTCCACCATTGGCGATGGCTCGCCATCATCGAATCGTAGCCGCGCTCGAGCGCCTGCTTCACCCGCCGCCGGGCGAGCGCGCTCAGGCCGGATGCTTCGCGGTTCGTCGCAATGGACCAGGCGGCCTCCCACCCTTTGCCTGCCGCCCGCCATCCAAGGTAAACGGCAAAGCGGAAACCGCCGGCTCCCTCTTGCACATAACTCTGCCAGCCCTCACCGGACTCCTCGAGCGGCGCCAGGTAGCCGAGTTGAGCCAGTTCCCCCGCTTCAATCCCTCCCCGCGCGGCTTCGGCGACCGCGCCGGAAAACGGCGGCGCCAGCAGCCGGAACTGTACGGATGCGGCGCCGGAAATCCGCAACATTCCTACCGGCTCGGCGGCATGAACATACACTGCGGCGTGATGGGAACCAACGTCCGCGGTTGCCTCAGCGGTGGCGAGCCGCAGGCGGCTGGCGGCGAACCGGGCATCGCTGCCGAAGTCGATCTCGATGCGGCCCGCGGGAATCTTTGTGGGCGCCGGACGGCGATAGGGCGCCTCGTAAACTCGCCGGATATCGTTGATCCGTCCTTCTTCTTTCCACTTTCGTAAGGTCGCGAAATTGTAATCGGGCGCGTGAAACTCTGGTACCGCCCGCAAGTCCCACAGATCGGAACGATCCAGCGAAATGCGCAGCGGGCTGCCGTCGCCCCAGATCAAGGCGCCCATCAGTCCGTTACCCAGCGGCAGCGCTTCATCCCAGGTGGTGACCGGTGTGCGGAAATCGAGGTCGTGCTCTCGAGGGGGTCGCAGTTCCTGCGGTTCGGCCGCAGGAAGCGCCGCCTGACCGCACAGCGCAAGGGCCGTACGCCGCGTGATTGCCCTATCGGGATTCTTCATGATTGCCGGCCGTGCTGCCGTTAATTGATTCTATGGCAACGGCGGTTACGTAATCTTGCCGTAAGTATGTGTAACTTCAAATGACGCCGCCCGGCCCCTGCGCCGGATCAGAATCATCGAAACCTGTTGGGCGGGATCGGGTCCGGGCCCCTTGCCGGTGTAAACCACGGTTCCCGGGACTCCCTTCACCCGCAACTTGAGTTGGGCGCTGCCCTGGGTCCACGATGCGGTCCACTCGTCATCGGTCGCGGCTTCACGGAGATCTTTGATGTGCTGGTAGCCGCTAACGGTGGCGATAGGCTCCGCTCGCGGCTTTAGCGGCAGCGTAACTTCCAGCGTGCCCATCGAATGGAAGCCCCAATCGTAGACATGTTCATTTTCCGATTCGCAGTCGAAGCGGTCCTCCATCGTGCGGTGGTGAAGCCGTAGCGTGCGGCGGAACTTCACGCCCGGATAGACCTCGGTCTCGCCTTGGAGTTCGGTTCCCTCGCCGTTGGTCCGCCACACGGTCACTTTCGCGTCGGCACGCGCCTGCTGCTGCTGGTCTACGCTCACCGTATTGTGCGAGATGGTCGCCTTGTACCACTCGAAAAACAGCGGCACACCGTAGTTGATGGAACCCGGATCCACGCCGAACAGCTTTCCGTTTCCGTAGGTCAGGATGTTCAGTTTATCGGGGTGCCCGTGGCCGCTGCCGTGGATGCCGAACCGCCCCGCCACCGTTACCTCGGGTGAGCGCAGCACTCCGTAGCCGGCTTCCCGCAGCAACACGCTGGTCTTCGGCACCGGACTGCCCTCGGGCAACGTGTCTGCGCCGTAAAGCAGCGGCATGAGCCCCTCCCGCGGAGCCAACGCCGCCACCTGCCCGTAGCGCGGATCCTTCCACCGCGCATAGGCCAACTCGTAGACCGCCGCCCAGTCTTTGAGCGGCGCGCCGGGGTTGTCGTTGAATCCGGGTAGTGTATTGTCGGGAAACGCCATGGCGATAGGGCCGTCGAAAAGACCCCGGTATCGCTGGTTTGAGTAGAGGTCGATTCCGTAGCGGCGCGCCCCCTCCGCCAGGTGCCACAACGCCAAAAGAGTGTACTGGTGATAGCCGAGCGATGCCTCTCCCCAAATGCCGCACGGAAGCGCGTACTTTTCCATCAGCACGCGGAAGCCGCGAACCGGATGGTCCAGCGCCTCGGCCACCAGGTCATCGTTCGCCGTCGTAAAGCCGACGCTGGCGATCGCGGCATCCTTCCAGCATTGGATGTTAGGCAGGCGGGCGTAACTGCGGCCGACGATCGTATCCACCGCGCCGATCAGCAGCCGGTACTCGATCTGCCGCTGTTGCCGCGCGCTCAACGTGCCGCGAACCAGCGCATAACCCCAGGCCGCCGGAAGCAGCCAGCTACTTTCATCGAGCGTCTGGCTCATTACCCGTCCGCTGTTCACCGTGTCCTTGCCGTTTGGATCGTGCCGCGGATAGGAGGCGTAACGCTCCGCGTAGCCGAGCAGCAACTGGCTCACGCGGGAGGCGAATTCCTGGCGTCCGGTGAACCGGAACGCCAGGCCCATGTCGCGCATCGCCGCCGAGTTCCGCATGTGCTGGTGAGCGACATAAACGCTGTCGTAAGGCTCGCCCGTGTAGACGGCTCCGCACTTAGGGCAGCGATGACGGGTGGGCGACTCGGCGACCAGCGCCACACCGTCTTTGGGACAACTGTACCAATGTCCCCACTGGCCGCCGCGATCGGGAATCTCCATCGGTTTGGCGAGCGCCTGCTCCGCCTGCCCGAGCAGGTCTTTGAGGCTCACCGCGGCCCAGTCACAGCGCTTCGCCTTTTCCTTGGCGGCCTCGATTTCGGGCTGGCTGATAAAGAGATAGACTTCACTTCTCTGCGCTTTCAAAGGCAGGGCGAAAGTGCCGATTGCGGCCAGCGCTTGGCGTCGATTGATTTGCATTACTCCCGTTTCCGGTCGCGGTCTGTTAATGGATGAAAGTGGAGAGGTCTTGCTTCAGTTTTGCCAGCGAGGCCGCCGTCA
Organism: Bryobacterales bacterium; assembly: GCA_020854055.1. Classification (GTDB taxonomy): domain Bacteria; phylum Acidobacteriota; class Terriglobia; order Bryobacterales; family Bryobacteraceae; genus JADZGD01. The sequence goes on from JADZGD010000124.1 coordinate 3,821, forward strand.
GATACATCATGTGGCCTGCCTCAAAGTAGCCCTCAGAGAGATTTCCCCGCAGCGAAGGGGCCAGACCCATGTGCTCCATCGTGTAGGTGGCGTTGAAAGCCGGTGTGGCCAGGTCGTAATAACCTTTGGCCACGTATACGCGCAGCGCCGGGTTCTCCGTCATCGCCGAGCGCAGCGTCTCGGCGGCATTCACGAAGCTGTTTTCGTAACCGGCATAGCTCCACGGCCGTACACGATTGGTAAGGATCTCATACGGCAAGTCGGTCTCGAACTTCAACTCGCGGCGCATGTAATCGTTGAGCGCGGCCGTGTAGGCGCCCTGCACCACGCTGTAGCTGGGATCGTAATCCGGCTGCTCGCCCGCCGCGTCGTAGTCGATGCCGGTGTAGCGCGAATCGAAGCGGCCCACCGTCCGCCGTTCGGAGCGCAGCAGTTGTTTGCAGAAGCGTTGGATGTTGATGCGCAGATTGGTCTCCTCGACATACTCCGGCGAGAGACCGGTCAACCGCGCCACCTTGCGCGCCAACTCCTTCCGCTGGGCATCGGGGAGACTGTCACCCTTCATCAACGCCGCCGCGTACTCGCCGCCGGCAAAGGCCTCGGCCTCGGCAAAGACCTTCTTTAATCCCTGATTCTGCAGGTCCGCCGGCAGCCGTTTGTGATACCAGGCCGTGGCGGCATAGGTGGGCAGGTAGAGAATGTAGGGCAGATCGTTACCGCGGGCAAAGCGGGCTGTTTCGAAATTAAGAATCGACGAGATCAGCGCGATGCCGTTCAGGTTCATCCCCATCGAGCCCTGCAGATAGCCGGACAGCGCCGCGGCCCGCGTGGTTCCATAGCTCTCGCCGATCAGGTACTTGGGCGACGCCCAGCGGTTATTCCGCGTGGTATACAGCCGGATAAAGGCCGCCACGCTCTCGATGTCGCCCTGGAATCCGTGAAACTCCTTGGCCTCCTTCTCCTGCGCGGCACGGCTGTAGCCGGTTGAAACCGGGTCGATGAATACCAGGTCAGTCTTATCAAGAATCGTCTGGTCGTTGTCTACCAGGTGATAAGGAGGAGGCGTGGGCGTTCCGTCAGGTTGAAAGAAGACCCGCCGCGGCCCCAAGGCGCCCAAGTGCAGCCAGACCGAACTGGATCCCGGTCCGCCGTTGAAGCAGAAGGTGATTGGGCGCGCGGCCGGATCACCGGCGCCATCCAGCGTATAGGCAACCGAGAAGATCTGGGCGAGAGGAGTGCCATCCTCTTTCTTCAGCACGAGCGTCGACGCGGCGGCGGTGTATTTCAGTTCCTTTCCGTTGATCCGGATCGAATTCTGGCTCGTTACGGTCTTATCTTCAATCGGCAAAGGCGGTTTGGACTTCGATTTGTCCGCTTCCGGAGAGTGAGGCGGCGTTGGGGGCGCAGGCTGGGCAGTGGCCAGTCCTGCCAGGGTGAACAGCGTCACCGTCTGGAGTAGTGCGATGCGAAGACGTTGCATGGAATTAGTGCCGAAACGTTACAAACTCCATTTTACCCGCCCCGGAGCCAGCGTAAGGCCGGCTGGCTTCATGTAAACTCAATGGGGAACGTGGTTTTTAGTTTCCCTAGGAGAAATCGATGAAGATACGCGCACTGCTTGTGGCATCGCTATTGCTGGCCTCGTCCGCCATCGCCAAGGACAAGCCCGGCAAGTGGATCAAGATGTTCGACGGCAAAACTCTGAACGGCTGGAAGACGGGCGATAACCCCGAATCCTGGACGGTAAAGAACGGGATGATCGTCGGCGACGGCGTACGCAGCCACCTGTTTTACATGCTTCACGAGTGCGAGAATTGCGAATTCAAAGCGGACATCCGGCTGAACCATTCCGGCAACTCCGGCATGTATTTTCGTGCAGTCTTCGGCCCGGGCTTTCCCAAGGGCTATGAGGCGCAGGTGGAAAACAGTTCGCCTGATCCGCAGAAGACCGGCAGCCTATACAACATCAAGAAGGTTCTCGAACAGAAGATTCCCGACGACACCTGGTGGAACCAGCACATCATTGCCAATGGCAAGCACATTCAGATTTTCGTGAATGGAGAGAAGGTCGTCGATACCGAAGACGGCACCTTTACCAAGGGTTACCTGGCCCTGCAGCAGCATAACAAAGGCAGCGTCGTAGAGTACAAGAACCTCTACATGCGCATCCTGCCTGCCACAAAGTAGGTTACCGGGCGGTCCGCACAACGGGCTGGGCCGCCCCTGTTCGATTCCTGGTCCGGTTTATCAACCAAAGCCCCGCAAAAAACAGCCCCACCCCGATCCATTGCGTCACCGTCAGCGGGCCCACCGGCGCCTGTTCGTGGAAGCGATAGAACTCGATCCAGACGCGGGCTACCGAATAGAGCATGAGATACCAGCCGATGATCTGGCCGGCGGCGTGCGGTTTTCCGAAGCGCCACAGCAGCAGCCCGAAAATCACCAGTTCGGCGAATGCCTCGTACAACTGAGTGGGGTGTACGGGAATATTAATCGGCGTGGAGAACGCCTCATGCGAAAATTTGTTCGTGAATATCACCGCCCAGGGCCGATCGGAAGCAACGCCATAGCAGCACCCGGCCGAAAAGCAACCCAGCCGTCCGATGGCGTGCCCAAGCGCCAGCCCCGGCGCAAAGATATCGGCCGTCATCAACCCGGGTAGCTGGTGTTTGCGCATATACCAAACGGCGACCAGCAGGGCAGCCAGGAAGCCTCCGGAAAATACGCCTCCGGCCTGAAGCGTTGCCAGCGAGAAGACCTCCGACGGATTCCTCCGGAACTCGTCGAACTCGAGCGCAATCAGCAGCAGCTTGGCCCCAATGACACCGGCGATCGCGCAGTAAATCGCCAGGTCGGTGACTCGTTGCGCGTTCACCCCGGATCGCTTCGCCAACCGGTTCGTCATCCACAAACCGGCTAAAAAACCCAGCGCCACCAACACTCCGTAGGTGGGGATGAAGAAATTGCCGATCGTGATCAGTTTAGGGAACATCTCAGATGTGAACCGCCTGCTTTCGCCCTCTCCACAAATCCGCCAGCAGCAGGCAGGCTCCAATCGTGATGGCGGAATCGGCCACGTTGAAAGCCGGCCATATAAAACGGTGGACGTATAACTCCAGGAAATCCGTTACACTTCCGTACAGAATTCGGTCATAAAGATTACCGGCCGCGCCACCTAGAACGAGAGCCAGCGCAAATCGTGTCAGTGGCGGCAGCGCCGTCCCTTTTCGTGGCGGCTGCCAGAGCAGTACGGCCACAAATGCCGCCACTGCCAGTGACAACCCCACCAGCAGCAGCGTCCGCCAGTCGCTGTTCAGATCCGCCAGAATGCTGAAGGCCGCCCCTCGGTTCCGTGCATGAACGATGTTGAAGAAACCCGGAATCACCACCCGCGCTTCCCACACCGCGAGGTGATCTTCCACCAGCACCTTGGTCAGCCGGTCAAGCGCAAACACCACCGCCGCAATACCGAACGAGACGAACCGGGGCCGCATGCTACTCCTCAAACAGCGAGCTCACCGTCTGGGCGCAAGAGGCGCAAACCGTAGGCAGCGCCGGTTCGCTGCCCACGTCGCCCGTGTACTTCCAGCAACGCTCACACTTGACGCCGTCGGCTTTCTCTACATGCACCTCCAGGGTCACGTCGGCCTGGTTGTGAACGTTAACCTGGGAAACAATGAACAGCCCCGGCAACTCATGCTCATACTCGGCAAGCAGCGGATAGAGCGCCTCATTCGCCCGCAGGGTCACCTGCGCATCAAGCGGAGCGCCGATGATCTTCTCCTGGCGGGCGGTCTCCAGGGCTTTCAACACCTGTTCCCGAATCGGAATCAGCCGTTCCCAATTGCGCAGCCTCTCCCGCTGTTCCGTCCTCAGCCCGCCGGTCAACTCTTCCGGCGCCGGAAACTCGGCCAGGTGCACACTATCCGGCGCATCGTCCGGCTTACGGATATAGCCCCAGACCTCCTCGGTGGTGAAAGTGAGCAGCGGCGCCATAAGCCGGACCAGCGCGTAGGCCAGCTTATAAAGCGCCGTCCGCGCGCTGCGCCGTTCAAAGGACTGGGGCGCCGTGGTGTAGAGCCGGTCTTTCAAAACATCGAAGTAGATGGCGCTCAGGTCCGTGGTAGCGAAGCCGTAGAGAGCTTGGTAGACACGGTGGAAGGATAGCTCGTCATACCACTGGCGGCAGCGGCGTACCAGCTCCTCGGCCTGTGTCAGGATCCACTGATCGATCTCTTCCATCTCCTCCACCGGCACCGAATCGCTGGCCGGGTCGAAGCCGTCCAGGTTGCCGAGCGCGTAGCGGAAGGTGTTCCGCATCTTGCGGTAGGCTTCGGAAAGCCGTTGGAGCATGGTATCCGAGATGCGGACGTCTTCGGTAAACTCCACCGAACTCACCCACAGCCGCAAAATCTCCGCGCCGTACTGCTTAACGATCTTTTCCGGTTCGATGATGTTGCCGAGCGACTTCGACATCGCCCGTCCTTCAGCATCGAGCGTCCACCCGTGGGTAGCGCAGGTGCGATAGGGTGAGCGGCCGCGCAACCCCACTCCAATCAACAGCGAACTGTGGAACCAGCCACGATACTGGTCGCCGCCCTCAACGTACAGATCGGACGGCCAGGACAACCGATTCTGCCCGGTAAGAACCGCCAGGTGACTGGAGCCGGAGTCGAACCAAACGTCCAGAATATCGGTCTCCTTGCGGAAACTGGCGCCGCCGCACTTGGCGCAGTGAGCCTCGCCACCGATCAACTCAGCGGCGGACTTTTCATACCAGACGTCCGCGGTGTGCCGGCGGAACTGTTCCACCACCCCATCCAGAATCTTCTTCTCGGTCAGCGGTGCATTACAGGTTTCGCAGTAGAAGACGGTGATCGGCACGCCCCACACGCGCTGGCGCGAAATGCACCAGTCCGGGCGGGTGGCGATCATGTTGGAGATGCGCTCCTCGCCCCACTCGGGCTTCCATTTCACGCTCTTGATGGCCTCGATCGCCTTCTGGCGCAACTGATTGCGCTCCATGCCGATAAACCACTGCTCGGTGGCGCGGAAAATGGTCGGGTTGTGGCAGCGCCAACAATGCGGGTAACTGTGCTCGATGGTCTTTACCGCCAGCAGCGCTCCCTTTTGCCGAAGGATGTCGAGTACCGTGGAATTCCCGTCCCAGACGCTCTCTCCCAGCAGTTCAGACGGCAGTTGCCCCGGCGCGCCCCCGGCGGCGAAAAACCGGCCGCCCGCATCGACCGGGCAGTAAACCGGAATGCCGTACTGCAGGCTGACCACGTAATCCTCCTGGCCGTGTCCGGGCGCGGTGTGCACGGCGCCGGTGCCTTGTTCCAGCGTCACGTGATCGGCCAGGATACCGGGCGACTCACGTTCAAGGAATGGATGCAGGAAGATAGCGCCCTCGATGGCGGCGCCGGCGAATCGCGCCAGCACCCGGGTGGCGGCCCAACCGCACTTTTCAGCGGTTGCAGCGACCAGTTCGCTCGCCACCAGGTAAACGTCGCCGCCAACTTCCACTGCCGAGTACTCGTAGCGGGGATGGTAGGCGATCGCCATGTTGGCCGGAATGGTCCACGGCGTGGTGGTCCAGATCAGCCCCCACACCTTCCTGCCCGCCAGCGATGGATCGATCTTTTCCGGGGGCGACGCCAGTGCGAAACGAACCCAAATCGAGGGGCTGGAGTGGTTTTCGTACTCGACTTCGGCTTCGGCCAGCGCGGTGCGGTCGTGGGTGCACCAGTGTACTGGCTTCAAGCCCTTGTAAACATAGCCTGCCGAGAGGAAATCGACGAATGCCTGCGCGATGACCGCCTCGTATTCGGCGCTCATCGTCAGGTAGGGATCTTCCCAGCGGCCGAAAACGCCCAACCGTTTGAACTCACGGCGATGGATACCGACGTATTTGTCCGCATAGGCACGGCAGGCAGCGCGAATCTGGCCGGCGGTCATCTGGGCTTTCTTCTTGCCCAGTTCGCTATCCACCTTGATTTCGATCGGCAGCCCGTGACAGTCCCATCCGGGCACAAACGGCGCGTCGAAACCCGCCATGCTTTTCGATTTGACGATGAAGTCCTTCAGAATCTTATTGAAAGCCGTGCCGAGGTGGATGTTGCCGTTGGCGTACGGAGGCCCGTCGTGAAGGATGTAAACCGGACGTCCTCTTCTCGCCTCCCGGATCCGGTCATACAATTTCCCGCTTTCCCACCGCTCGAGTAGTTTCGGCTCGAGCGCCGGCAGCCCCGCCTTCATCGGGAACCCGGTATGCGGAAGATTAACGGTCTTCTTCAGCTCAACGTCTTTCAGTTGCATGGAGATACCTCCATTATTGCAAGAAAGCGTCAGCTTCTAGCGCGTTTGCCCGCCTCGAGCAGTTCGATGATGCGGTCGGTGTCGTAAACCGAGCCGCCCCAGGTGCCACCGCTTGCCTCCTGAAGCGCCGCCCAAAGCCGCGTGTCGTCGGGCAGACCGGCGTCGGGAGCCAGATCCGGATGCAGGCTGCGTGCGGCCAGTTCCTCCGCCGGGCCGAGAAAGTTCAGCGAGCCCTCAAGCTTGTTCCGGTCAATAATGATCTCGATCGGGTCGCCATCCCGCAATTTACCGAGCGGACCTCCGGCCAGGGCTTCCGGCGAGATATGCCCGATGCAGGCGCCGGTGGAGACGCCGCTGAAACGGGCGTCGGTCAGCAGCGGCACCTGATTGCCGAAGTCCAGGTACTTGAGCGCCGAAGTGAGCTGGTAGGTCTCTTCCATGCCGGAGCCGAGCGGCCCCCGGCCGGCCAGCACCAGGATGTCGCCCGGATGTAGAAGTCCTTTCTTGACGGCATTGATCGCGGCCGGTTCGGTGGTGAAGACGCGCGCGGCGCCCCGCTTGCGGTAGACACCGTCCTCATCCACCACCGATGGATCGATGGCCGTCGCCTTGATCACGGAGCCTGCGGGCGCCAGGTTTCCGGTGGGAAAGCAGACCGTGGGCGTAAGTCCGGCGGCGCGGGCCGAATCGGGATTGAATATCACCAGGTCCGGGTCGATCGCGTCTCGCTCTTTCAACTGGCGGCGCAGTTCGAAACGGCGCTGGGAATCCTGCCACCAGTCGAGAATGGTATCGAGCGATTGGCCGGAGACTGTCGCCGCATCCACTCGCAGCAGGCCGGCGCGGCGAAGGTGGAGCATCACCTCAGGAACTCCTCCGGCCATGAAGACCCGGATGGTAGGGAAGTTTCGCGGGCCATTGGGCAGCACGTCCACCAGCCGTGGAACCTGGCGGTTCACCCGCGCCCAATCCTCCACCGACGGGCGCTTCAGACCGGCGTGAAACACCACCGCAGGAAGATGCAGAATCAGGTTGGTAGACCCGCCGAAGGCCGCGTGCGCTACCAGGGCATTTTCCACCGCTGCCGCGCTGAGCACGTCGCTCATCACCCGGCCGGCGGCCTCCATTTCCAGCACCGCCCTGGCCGAACGGCGTGCCATGTCCAGCCAGATGGGCTCACCCGACGGCGCCAGCGCGGAGTGCGGCAGTGCCATTCCCAGCGCTTCAGCCACCACTTGTGAGGTGGCCGCGGTGCCCAGAAACTGGCATCCGCCGCCCGGCGAAGCGCAGGAGCGGCAGCCCATATCCTGGGCGTAATCGAGCGTAATGTCACCGTGAGCAAAGCGCGCGCCGAGCGTCTGCACTTTGCCCGTGTCCTCGCCGGTCTCTCCGGCCAGCATCACCCCACCGGGCACCAGCACCGACGCCAGATCACGCATCGCCGCCAACGCCATCATCATGGCGGGCAGACCTTTGTCGCAGGTGGCGATGCCCAGAACACCGCGCCGGGTGGGCAGCGAGCGAATCAGCCGCCGCAGCACCGTCGATGCGTCGTTGCGGTACGGCAGGCTATCGAACATTCCGCTGGTGCCCTGCGTGCGGCCATCGCAGGGATCCGTGCAGGCGCCGGCAAAGGGAATCGCCCCGCGCGCTTTCAGCTCCCGGGCAGCCGCTTCCACCAGCAACCCCACCTCCCAGTGCCCGGTGTGGTAGCCAAGCGCCACCGGCGTTCCATCCTCGCGGCGGATGCCGCCGTGCGTGCTGAGCAGCAGGATTTCCTTGGCGCCCATGTGCGCCGGCTCCCACCCCATTCCGGCGTTCATGGTCCAGCCGAACAGGTCGCCCGAAGGCCGTGCCGCGAGCATTTCAGGCGTGTAGGGCACACGGCCTTGCGGCCCGGGAGCGTGGGAGCGCACCTGGAGCACGCTTGCATCGCCGGAATCAAACAGGTGGTTCATCACTGTCCAGTCTAGTGGAATCGTTACCGTGCTCCGGGTGCGCACACCATTGTTAGAATGAAGCGATGCCGGATACCCCTGATCAGGACGCGCCGCTTCCCAGTTTCGAAACCGGTCTCGAGGAGTTGGAGACCATCGTAAAAGAACTGGAGAGCGGCGACCTGCCACTGCAGCGCTCGCTCGAACTGTTCGAGAAGGGAATGAAGCTCAGTAAGGCCTGCCGCAAGCAGTTGGAAGAGGCGGAGAGCCGCGTGGAGATTCTGGTCCGAAAAGGCGACACGGTCACGGCAGAACCCTTCGGGTCCGAAAAATAATGAGCCTTCGTGAATACCTTGCCGCGCAGCAACAACGGGTAGACCATGCGCTCGACTCGGTGGTTCCTCCGGAAACGGAGCCACCCGCCACCATACACCGGGCCATGCGCTACAGCCTCTTCGCCGGCGGCAAGCGAATTCGCCCGCTGCTGGCGATGGCGGCGGCCGAAGCGGTGGCGGGTGATGTGCCGGGCATCGAAATTGCCGCCTGCTCGCTGGAATTAATTCACACCTATTCGCTGATTCACGACGACCTGCCGGCTTTGGACAACGACGACCTGCGCCGCGGCCGTCCCACCTGCCACAAGGTTTTCGGCGATGCGATGGCCATTCTCGCCGGCGATGCCCTGCTGACGCTGGCCTTTGAAGTCCTCTCCGGCCGGGTGGCGGCAGCGCCGGAGGTCAAGGTTCGCCTGATGGAAGAACTGGCCACCGCCTCAGGCACCGTGGGAGGCATGATCGGCGGACAGGTGAACGACCTGGAAGGCGAGGGCATGCCGCCCAACGCCACGCTGCTCGAATCCATCCACCGCGCCAAGACAGGCGCCCTGTTGCGCGGAAGCGTGCGCATCGGGGCCATCTACGCCGGAGCCGGCGAACAACAGTACAGCGACCTGTCGCGCTACGGCGAGCACATCGGGCTGGCCTTTCAGATCGTCGATGACCTGCTCGACGTGGAACAGTCTTCCGAAGATCTCGGCAAGACCGCGGGCAAGGATGCCGCCCAGCAGAAGATCACATTCCCTGCCGTGTACGGCATCGAGTACTCCCACGCCATGGCGGAGCAGGAACGCCTGGCGGCCCACCGCGCTTTGGACGCATTTGGCCCTTCCGCCGGCCGGTTGCGTGAGCTGGCTGACCTGGTCGTCCAACGCAAGGCATGACCGCGCGGCGGCGGATTGATCAGTTGCTGGTCGAACGCGGGCTGGCCGCAACCCGGCAGAAAGCCCATGCGCTCATTCTGGCCGGCCAGGTGCTGGTGGACGGGCAAAGGGCCACCAAACCGGGCCATACCATACCTCTCGAAGCGCATCTCGACGTCCTGGCGCCGCTCAAATATGTGAGTCGCGGGGGCCTGAAACTGGAAGCGGCGCTTGACAACTTCCGGATTGACCCGGCCGGTAAAGTCTGCCTGGACATCGGCGCATCCACCGGCGGTTTCACCGATTGCCTCCTGCAGCGGAGCGCCCTCCGCGTCTACGCCATCGATACCGGCAAGGGACAGTTGGATTGGAAATTGCGTAACGATCCGCGCGTCGTGTTGCGGGAAAAGGTCAACGCCCGCTACCTGACAGCCGAACTCATCGGCGAGCCCGCCGACTTGGCTGTGTTAGACGTCAGCTTCATTTCGGTCACCCGCATTGTGCCCGTGTTGCCCGCGTTGCTGAAAGAAGACGCGGAACTGGTTATACTCGTCAAGCCACAGTTCGAGGTTGAAAAGGGACAAGTGGGCAAGGGCGGAATCGTGAGAGATCCCCAGTTACACCGCGCGGCATGTGATCGGGTTCGGGAAGCGGTCGAAGCCATCGGCTACCGGACCACGCTGATGGAGAGCCCCATCCTGGGCGCGGAAGGCAACAAGGAGTTCCTGCTCCATGGAACCCATTAGACGCGTCGGAATTCTGTCAAAACCGAATATCGAACGGGCATCGGAGATCGTTCCCGAACTCATCAACTGGCTGGAAGAACGCGGTATCGAAGTGCGTTGCGACATCCAAACCGCGGCCTATGATGCGCGCTGCCAGGCGCTGCCGCGCGACCTGGTGCCGGAGGGAACGCAACTGATCATCGTTCTCGGCGGCGACGGCACCCTGCTTTCGGCGGCGCGAGCCATGGGAGGACGCGACATCCCACTGTTTCCGGTAAACCTGGGCGGACTCGGTTTTCTGACCGCCATCAAACTCGACGAACTCTATCCCGAACTGGAACGCGCCTTTCGCGGAGAACATCGCATCAGCCGCCGCCGCATGCTGCACTGCCAGTTACGGCGCGAGGATGACATTGTCGCCGAATACGAAGCGCTGAACGACGCGGTGATCACCAAATCGGCGCTGGCGCGCATGATCGATCTGGAGGTCAACGTTGATTCGCACTATGTCTGCAACTACAAAGCCGATGGGCTGATCGTCTCCACGCCCACCGGTTCCACCGCTTATTCGCTCTCGGCCGGCGGTCCGATCATTTTCCCCACCGTCTCGGCGATCTGCCTGACACCCATCTGCCCACATACCCTGACCAACCGGCCGGTGCTGCTACCCGACACCAGCGTGATCGACATGCGTTCCTGGGCACAGGACGATTCCGCTTACCTCACCATTGACGGGCAGATCGGCGGCCCGCTACGCTATGGCGACCAGATTATCTGCCGCAGTTCCTCAAACACGCTCTGCCTGATCCGGCCGCCGAAGATCCGTTTCTTCGGTGTTCTGCGGCAGAAACTGAAATGGGGCGAACGCTAGACGGTGAAGCGGCTCTCGCTCACTACCTGGATCTTTATCGCCATGGCCGCCGGTGTCGTGCTGGGCGTGGCGGCGCCCGGCGTGGCACGCCAGTTGAGCCCCCTAAGCACGATCTTTCTCCGGCTGATCCGGTCGATCATCGCACCATTGATCTTCTCCAGCCTCGTCTACGGGATCGCCTCGGCGGGTAGCGGCCAAGCCATCGGACGCATCGGCATCAAGGCGCTTATCTATTTTGAAGCGGCCACCACGCTGGCATTGGCCGTAGGCCTGTGCTTTGTCAACATTGTCAAGCCCGGCGCCGGCCTGCTGCTTCACGCGGATGCCGCGGGGCCAGCGCCGGGCCGGGCTTCACTCACCCTCAGTGAGGTTCTGGAGCACTCGGTTCCGGCCAGCATTATCGACGCGATGGCAAAGGGAGAGGTACTGCAGGTTGTGATTTTTGCGGTGCTGTTCGGTTTGGCCGCGGCAGCGATGGGGGCTAAAGCCGAACCGGCAGTGGAGCTCTGCCGCGCCGTAACCGGCATCATGTTCCGCTACACCAACTATGTGATGTATCTGGCGCCCTTGGGCGTTGGCGCAGCCATTGCAGTTACCGTGGCAAGCAAAGGTCTGCCGGTCTTGTTCGGCCTGGGCAAACTGGTGGCAACCATGTACGCCGCGCAAATCACGTTTGTAGTGTTGGTGCTGGGCGGCTTTGCGCTGGCCTGCCGGATTCCGCTGGCGAAATTCATCCGTGCCGCGCGCGAACCGTTTCTGATCGCCTTCTCCACCGCCTCGAGCGAGGCGGCGTTGCCCCGCGCGATGGAGAACATGGAGGAGTACGGCGTGCCAAAACATATCGTCGCGCTGGTGATTCCCACCGGCTATAGCTTTAACCTCGACGGTTCCACGCTCTACCTGTCACTCGCGTCGGTTTTCATCGCCCAGGCCGCTGGCATCTCGCTTTCCGTCGGGCAGCAGGTGCTGATGATGCTCACGCTGATGCTCACCAGTAAAGGAGTGGCCGGCGTGCCTCGCGCATCGTTGGTAGTGCTTTCAGGCGCGGTGGCGCTTTATGGCTTACCGCTTGAAGGAGTGGCCGTGTTGCTGGGCATCGACGCGGTGCTCGACATGGCCCGGACTTCGGTGAACGTTCTGGGAAACTGCCTGGCTACGGCGATTGTCGGCCGCTGGGAAGAGGCACGAAGTTAAATTTTCAGGCGAGATAATCGCCCAGCGCGCGTTCGAAATCGGCGGGCTTCAGTAGTTCTCCGCCATTCATCCGCACGATGAGCGAATCGATGATCCGCTTGGCGGTGTCTTTACCGAAATCCTTGAGGAAGCCGTCCCAGAAATGCTCACCGGCAATTGCCTGGTTGATCTCGGATTCCTTGTTGTGGTCGTGAAGTTCCGTGAAGTAGACGACGCGATACTGGCCACTGTAAATATTCTCACGATAGATCTCGAACATCGTCTTGTCGGATTCAAACCCAGCCATATTTATGAAAGTATCAAAAACAAACCAGCAAGGGAAAGCGACCGTGTCGGGAGAAACTGAGGGGAGGAAAAACTGTTAAGGGCGAGCGTCGTATCCGAACCGCATCCACTTATCCGGTCTCATGGCATGAACGCCAGCGGATCCGGTAAGCTTACTGGCTGTCACCTCTGTCACGGTACGGTAATAACCGTTGAGCCTGCACTTAAAGCATGGACTCGGTGTAACAGTGCAGCCGATCAGCCCGGCATCACGATGCTCGCCCCATCGCTATTGGAGAATCGATATTGACCTCCTTGCCAGTGATCGAACCGCCTCACCGGCAGAACCAGCTAGAGTTGGATATCCTCCTCTCGTGCTGCTCAGCCGGCCTGCTTTGCAGGCGACTCCGTCTCACTGCACCCATTATATCGACATCCGGCGTCAAAATGATCAGCTAAAATTAACCGAACCCCACGAGATGGTACTGAACGCCCCGGTAGTACGAACGCATCATCGAGCCAGGCTTCCGATAGACCGGAGGGTGCGCACCGGCGCTGGCAGGCTCCTGCGACGGCTGTTGCTGGGTCTGGTGCTGATGGTCGCGATCGGGTATCAGGCCCGGGTGACCATGGAGGTGATGGAGCGGCTGCTCGACGCCTCGCGCTTTGTCCGCACTCCGTTCACGCTAGGCGCAGGCACGCGCGTCATCGAGAGTGTGGCAAGGGAATACCACGGCAAATTGCGCCGCGGCGATATCTTGCTATCGGTAAACGGGCGGCCGCTAGCCGGCTCTGAACAACTGATGGCGCTGTTACAACCGGCGCGGCCCGGCGAGACGGCCCGCTTGACGGTCCGCGCGCCTGGTTCCGGCGAGATTCGCTCGGTTGCAATCGTATTTCGCCCGGCAGTGGAAACCGCGCGCGATCTGGCATTCATCGTCATGCTGATGGTTGTCATGCCCGCCTTCTGTCTGGCTTTGGGCTTTTGGGTAGTGCTGGTTCGCGTGGACGACCCGCTGGCGTGGCTACTGCTTGGGTTGATGGCCAGTTTCTCCCAATTCCTGCTGCGGATCGACCTTCACGACTGGGGCGTATGGGAGCGCTACGCCGTCATTATCTGGCATTCACTCTCGGCCAGGCTGTGGCCGGTCTGGATGCTGCTATTCGGCATCTACTTCCCGGCCCGGCTCAAACTGGACCGGCGCTACCCGTGGTGCAAATGGCTGTTGGTTGCGCCGCTGGTGGCGGGCACAGCCCTTTCGGCGGTAGTGGAATCCATTGGGCTGACCAATCTTGACTCGGTGGCCGCCATTGCCGGAACCCTCAACGCCCTGGCGGTGCCGATCGCAGTCATCGGAATTCTCGCCGTCGCCGGCTTCTTTGCCGCTCTGGGCATGAAGACCTACCACGCCGCGTCTCCCGACGCGCGCCGCCGTTTGCGATTGTTACGCTGGGGCGCGGCTGCCGCCCTGGTCCCGCTGGTCACCCTGTTGCTATGGAGTACCGCCGGCCGCCCCGTGGCGCCCTGGTTCCGCTGGATGGTGGTACCTGCGCTGATGGCGACCTTCCTGTTTCCGCTGACGCTGGCCTATGTGATCGTCGTGCAGCGTGCCATGGACGTGCGCGTCGTCATCCGCCAGAGCGTCCAATACGCATTGGCTCAACGAGGGCTCTGGCTGTTGCAGGGCCTGGTTTCGCTGGGCATCGTGTTCAGCGTGGTCTCGCTGGTCCAGCAACCCAATGTCAACCGCGCCGCCAAGCTGACCTACATTGGCTTGGGCATCCTGCTGATTATCCTTCTGCGGCGCTTCGCCGGGAAGGTCCGGCTCTGGGTAGACCGCCGTTTTTTCCGCGAAGCCCTGAATGCCGAGCAGGTGCTGGCCGAGTTGAGTGAGCAGGTACGCTCCATCGTGGAGACCCGGCCGTTGCTGGAGGTGGTGGCGCGGCGCATCGCCGAGTCGTTACACGTGGAGCGGATCGCCCTGCTGTTAAACGAAGGCGGTTGGTGCCGGCCTGCGTTCGCGTTGGGTTACGGCGGCGTGCCGGCCGTTTCGTTTCCCGGCAACACCTCGACGGTACGGAATCTCAACCACGGCGAGCCGCTGCGCGTCTATCTGGACGATCCCGATTCCTGGGTATACCACGAGCCCGGGTTCGACCCGTCGGAGCTTGCGCGATTGCGCGCGCTCGACAGCCGCCTGCTGCTGCCGCTATCGCTCAAGGACCGCCTGCTCGGCTTCATCAGCCTTAGCCCGAAGCGCTCCGAAGAGCCCTATTCGGCCAACGACGTGAGGCTGTTGCAATCGGTGGCCACGCAGGCCGGGCTGGCGCTCGAAAACAGCCGCCTCAGTGAGCAGGTCGCCCGCGAGGTGGCGCAGCGCGAACGCATCAGCCGCGAGATCGAAATCGCCCGCGAGGTTCAGGAGCGCCTGTTTCCTCAGAGCCTGCCGGAAATTGAAGGGCTCGATTATGCCGGCGCCTGCCGCCCGGCGCAGGAGGTCGGCGGCGATTACTTCGACTTCCTGAAACTGGCCGGCGGCGAGTTCGGCTTCGCCATCGGCGATGTCTCGGGCAAGGGCATCTCCGCCGCCCTGTTGATGGCAAGTCTGCAGGCCTCCATTCGCAGTCAAACATTATCCGGCAATCATGATCTGGCCGGGCTGATGACCAACGTGAACCGGCTCATCTATGACTCCTCGGCCTCGAACCGCTACGCGACACTGTTCTACGCCCAATACGACCCCGCCAGCCGCATGCTCCGCTACGTCAATGCCGGCCACAATCCGCCGTTCGTCTTGCGGGCGAACGCGGTCATTCCACTCGACACCGGCGGACCGGTGGTGGGCCTGCTCCAGCAACCGCGCTACGAACAGGGCTCCCTCGTGCTCGAGCCGGCCGACCTGGTGGTGTGCTACACCGACGGCATCAGCGAGTCGCTCAACGCGGCCGAGCAGGAGTGGGGTGAACAGCGCCTGATTGAGACCACCAGGAGTTGGCGGGCGGCTTCCGCCGGCCAGATTCTCGACCACATCATGGATGCCGCCACGAAGTTCGCCGCCGGCGCGCCACAGCACGACGACATGACGCTGGTTATCGTGCGAATCGGCCGTTAGGCTGCTCCCGGATCCTGCGGCGGCCGCGGCATTTGGCTATTCTGGAAAAGTCCTTCAAGACGGTTGGCGATTCCGGCCGCGACACCGCACGGGTCCGGTTACCCTGAAGAGTTCCCATTGATTATTCGGCGCTTTCGCAACATTCCGATCCGGCAGAAATTACTGATCATCATCTTCGTCACTACGGCTGTGACGCTGCTGACCTCGATGGTCGGGATCGTGGTGGTCGATTCCGTCCTGTTCCAGGGACACCTGCAACGCGATTTGCAAACGTTCGCCCGTGTGATCGCCGACAACAGTTCGGCGGCCGTGTTGTTCAACGATTCTCACGCGGCCGGCGAGATTCTGGCCACATTGCAAGCCAAACGGCACATCTCGGCCGCCTGCCTCTATCGCGCTAACGGCTCGATTCTAGCCCGCTATGTGCGGCCGGGCCAAAAGGCCGATTGTCCGCCGCCCGCCGGCGGCAGGGAGGTCGCCTCCGAGAACGGCACCCTGACGGCTTCTCATCCCATTGTGATTAACAACCGCCGCATCGGCACCCTGGTGCTTCGTTACGACCTGGGAGAATTGACCGAGCGGGTGCGTATCTACGGGCTGACGGTGGTGCTGGTGCTGATGATCGCCGGTCTGTTGGGGCTGGCGTTCTCCTCCAGGCTCTGCGCCGCCTTTGCCGCCCCGATTGTTGAGTTGGCCGGCACGGCGGCGCTGGTGTCACATACCCGGGATTATTCCGCCCGCGCCTCCCTGCGTTCCAATGACGAGGTGGGCAGCCTGGTGACCGCCTTCAACGAGATGCTGGCCGGCATCCAATCCCGCGATACGGAACTGACCGGTTCGCTCGCCGACCGCGATGAGGCGCTGGCGAACCGGGAGCGGTTGAACCAGGAGCTGAAGCGGATCAATGAAAACCTGACACGCTCCAACGAAGACCTGGAACGCTTCGCATTCATCGCCAGCCACGATCTGCAGGAACCGCTGCGGATGATCACGCTCTATTCCCAACTGCTGGTGAAAAAATACGGCAGCATGGATGAGCAGAGCGCGACCTACGTCGATTGCATCGTCTCGGGAACGCGCCGCATGCGTGAACTGCTCGAGGATCTGCTGGTTTACGCTGAAATCGCCGCCCGTTCCGAACAGGAGTTGTCGCCGGTTGATCTCAACCAGGTGCTGGCCAAAGCCAAGGCCAATCTCCAGGCCTCCATTGAACTGACCAGCGCCGTCATCTCAGCCTCCGTTCTGCCGACCGTCGCCGCGTATGACGGCCACCTGGTCTCTCTGTTTCAGAATCTGATCGGCAACAGCATAAAGTACCGCGGCAGCCAGGCACCCCGGATCAGCATTACCGTAAAGCCGGACAATGGCATGTATCAGTTCGCTTTTGCCGACAACGGTGTGGGCATCGCGCCCGAGTATCACGCGCGAATCTTTCAGGCATTCAAGCGCTTGCATGGCAAGGATATTCCGGGCACCGGTATCGGCCTGGCAATCTGCCAGCGCGTGGTGGAGCGCTACGGCGGGCGCATCTGGGTGGAGTCGGAACCGGGCCACGGCGCCACCTTCCTGTTCACCATTCCCCGGCCAAACGGCGACGAACAACCGGCGTGACATACTCAAAAAGGGAGCGGCCCCGGCCACTCCGCGCGCATGGACACAGAGAGGCTGCGGATCACACTTTTCGGCGCCGTTCAAGGCGTGGGCTTTCGTCCCTTCGTCTATCGGCTGGCCGCCTCGCTGAATCTGCCCGGATGGGTGCGTAACTCCGGCGCCGGCCTGGAGATCGAAGTCGAGGGGCAGGCCGGCGAACTCACCCGTTTTCTGGAGCGCCTGGACGCCGAACGTCCTCCGGCGGCCGTGGTGCTGGGCCGTGAGATCAGTCGCCTGGCCGCAGCCGGCTTCGATCAATTCCGCATCTGCTCCTCAACGGGTGAAGACCCGCCAACCGCCGCCGTGCTGCCGGATCTGGCAACCTGTCCCCAATGCCGCGGTGAACTGTTCGATCCCGCCGACCGCCGCAACCTTTACCCCTTCATCAACTGCACGCGCTGCGGTCCGCGCTACAGCATCATTCTGGACATTCCCTACGATCGCCACAACACCACCATGCGCGGATTCGCGCTCTGCCCCGAATGTGAACGCCAGTACGCCGATCCTCTCGACCGGCGCTTTCACGCGCAACCGCTAGCTTGTGCCGCGTGCGGCCCGCGGCTGAACACCACCGTCGAGAGTGCGGCCTGTGCTTTGCGCGACGGCCTCATCGTCGCGTTGAAGGGCATCGGCGGCTACCAGTTGCTGGCCGATGCCCGTCAACCCGGCGCAGTGGAGCAGTTACGCCGGCGCAAGCACCGGGAAGAGAAGCCCTTCGCCGTGATGATGCCATCACTGGCCATGGTGAAGGAGTATTGCCTGGTCTCGGCGGCCGAGGCCGCGCTGCTCCAATCGCCGGCGGCGCCGATCGTACTTCTGCGGCCGGCCGGCCGGCCAGGTATTGCGCCGAACGTGGCGGCCAGTTCGCCACTGCTCGGAATCATGCTACCCTACTCGCCGCTGCACCACCTGCTGATGGAGGCATTCCGTTACCCGGTGGTCGCCACCAGCGGCAACCGTAGCGACGAACCGATTGCCATCGAAACCGGGGAGGCGCACGCGCGCCTTGCCGGCATCGCCGATCTGTTTGTCGATCACGACCGGCCCATTGCCCGCCCTTGTGACGATTCGGTAGCCCGTGTGATCGGCCGGCGGGAGACGGTGCTGCGGCGCGCCCGCGGCTATGCTCCACTGCCGGTCCGCGTTCCCAAACCGCTCCGGCGAGTGCTCGCCGTGGGCGGGCATCTGAAAAACAGCATCGCCATCGCCGCCGGGCGTCACGTGATCCTCAGCCAGCACGTCGGCGATTTGGACACCCCGGAAGCCCGCCGCGCCTTTGAAGACGCCATCGCCGGATTGCTGCGCATCTACGATTTTCAGCCGGAACTTGTCGCCTCGGACCTTCATCCCGACTACGCTTCCACGCTCTGGGCCGAAGAGTCCGGCTTACCGGCCGTACGCGTGCAACATCACCAGGCTCACCTGGCCGCCTGCGCCGCCGAAAACGATGTGGAAGGCGAGTGGCTGGGAGTCAGTTGGGATGGCGCGGGCTACGGTACCGACGGCACCATCTGGGGCGGCGAGTTCTTTATGGCGCGTCATGGCGTGTTTGAACGTTTCGCCCACCTGCGGCCGTTCCGCCTTCCCGGTGGCGAGGCGGCCTTTCGCGAAGGTTGGCGCCCGGCTGCCAGCCTGTGCCGCCAAGCCGGAATTCCCCGCCCCGTTCCCAACCCTCTGGAGCAAATGCTGGCCAAGGGAATCAACTCGCCATACACCTCCAGCGTGGGACGTCTGTTTGATGGCGTGGCGGCGCTCACCGGCGTCGCCCGGGAAAGCCGCTTTGAAGGACAGGCCGCCATGCTGCTTGAACGCGCTATCGGCGGTGTTACCACTACCGGAGCATACCCGCTCGAACACGGCGACTGGCGCGAACTGATCCGCAAGGTAACGGCCGATGTGGAGGCCGGCGTCGAACTGCGGCTGATTGCCGCCCGTTTTCACAACGCGTTGGCCAACTGGATCGTGGAGGTGGCCGGACAGGCGGCGATTCATCGCGTGGTTCTCAGTGGTGGTGTCTTCCAGAATGCCTACCTGGTGGAGCGGGCCACCAGCCTGCTTGAAGCGGCCGGCCACATGGTCTTCACCCACCAGCGCATCCCGCCCAACGATGGCGGCATCGCGCTCGGCCAGGCCGTCATTGCCGGCGCTCTCTGACGCTCTGCCGCTGCCCCGTATTAAACTACGAATCGGTATGTGCCTCGCGGTTCCCGGCCTGATTGTGGAAGTGGTCGAAGGTTCTGGCCCGGCCTTGCGCCAGGCCAAAGTCGATTTCGCCGGCATCCGCAAGCAGGTAAGTTTGGCCTTCACCCCCGAAGCCGGCGCCGGTGACTGGGTCATGGTGCATGTCGGCTTTGCCCTCAACACCATCGACGCCCGGGAGGCCGGCCGGATCCAGGAATTGCTTCGCCAGTTGGATGATGCCGCCGCCCGCCTGGAGCCCGGGACGGAATGAAGTATGTGGATGAATACCGGGACCCCGCCGCCGCGCGCGCGCTGATCTCAGCGATCGCCCGCGTGGCTCGCCGCGACTGGACGGTAATGGAGGTCTGCGGAGGCCAGACGCACACGCTGCTCAAGAGCGGCATTCTCCAGTTGCTGCCCGCCGGCATCACGCTGGTTCACGGTCCCGGCTGTCCGGTCTGCGTGACGCCGCTGGAACAGATTGATAAAGCGCTGGAGATCGCCGCGCGCCGCCAGGTTATCTTCTGTTCCTTCGGCGACATGCTGCGCGTGCCCGGATCCGCCGGGAGCCTGTTCGATGCAAAGGCCGCGGGCGGCGATGTACGCATCGTCTACTCGCCGCTCGACGCAGTGAATCTCGCCCGGGACAACCCGCGGCGCCAGGTGGTCTTCTTCGCGGTCGGTTTTGAGACCACGGCGCCGGCCAACGCAGTGGCGGTGGAGCAGGCGGGCCGAACCGGGCTGCGAAATTTCTCCATCCTGTCCGCCCACGTTCTGGTTCCCCCGGCCCTTGAGGCAATTCTGCAGTCACCCGGCTGCCGGGTGCAGGGCTTCCTCGCCCCGGGACACGTGTGCGCCGTCACCGGCTTGCGCGATTATGAACGCATCGCTGAAACGTACCGGGTGCCGATCGTGGTCACCGGTTTCGAACCGGTGGACCTGCTCGATGGCATTCGCCTGCTGGTGGAGCAGTTGGAACGGGGAAGCGCCGCCGTTGAAAATCAATATAGCCGCGTGGTTCGCACCGCCGGCAACCCGGCCGCGCAGGATGCCGTAAGCCGGGTGTTCGAGATCTGCCCCCGAAAGTGGCGCGGTATCGGCGAAATACCGGCTAGCGGGCTGCGCCTGCGCGCCGCGTATCGCGAGTTCGACGCCGAGGTGCGTTTTAACCTCGCCGCCACCGGAGTGGCGGAGCCGCCGGAATGTATCAGCGGCCTGGTGTTGCAGGGCATCCGCAAACCGCATGAATGTTCCGCGTTCGGCATCCGATGCACTCCGGAAACGCCGATGGGCGCGCCGATGGTCTCCTCGGAGGGCGCCTGCGCCGCCTACTATCTCTATGGCCGGCAATAAGGACTTTCAACTCGCATGTCCCCTGCCGCCGCCGGCGGGTGATCGCATCCAACTGGCCCACGGCGGCGGCGGGCGGCTGACCCGTCAATTGATTGAGCAGATTTTTCTGCCGGCGTTTTCCGGCTTGGAACTCGACGCCCGCCACGACGGCGCCGTGTTGCCGTTTGAAGGCGCCCGGCTGGCCTTTACCACGGATTCCTTCGTCGTCGATCCGCCCGTTTTTCCCGGCGGCACCATTGGGGACCTGGCCATAAACGGCACGGTCAACGACCTGGCAATGTGCGGGGCCGAGCCATTGCACCTGAGCGCGGCATTCATCCTGGAAGAGGGGTTCCCGGTAGATACGCTGCGGACCGTGGCCGAATCCATGCGGCTGGCCGCTACTCGCGCCGGCGTCGGAATCGTTACAGGCGACACCAAGGTGGTGGACAGGGGAAAGGGTGGCGGCGTCTTCATCTCCACCTCGGGAATCGGCGTGGTCCGGACACCCTCGGCCGTTGACCCGCGCCGCGTCACACCGGGCGACGCCGTGCTTTTGAGCGGCGACATCGGATCCCATTCCGTCGCCATTCTCTCGGTGCGGGGCGGACTCGAATTCGATTCGCCGGTCACCAGTGACACGGTCTCCCTCTGGCCCGCCGTCGATGCTCTGATCCGCGCCGGTATCGAGATCCACTGCCTCCGTGATGCCACCCGCGGGGGCGTCGCCACGGCGTTGAACGAGATCGCATCCACCGCTGGCATCAGCATCACCGTGAACGAGAGCGAAGTGCCTGTCACCGAGCCGGTTCGCGGCGCTTCGGAGATCCTCGGCCTCGATCCGCTCTACATGGCCAACGAAGGCCGGTTTCTAGCCATCGTTCCGCAGTCCGATGGCGCACGCGCGCTGGAGACGCTGCGCGGCATAGGGGTCAGTTCCGGGGCCCGTATGATCGGCCGCGTTACCGAGGGCGGCCGACCGCGGGTCACGTTACGCAGTCCGATCGGGGGCATGCGCGTCTTGGACATGCTCTCGGGCGAGCAGTTGCCCCGGATTTGCTGACGCGGGGCATTCGGAGCGTTACACCTTCTCCGGCACCACGAACGGCGCGCGGTAGCTGCGGGTCGACATAGCGTTGGCCTGGTCGTCGCCGGTAAATCGTCCGGCCTTTGGATCGAACTGAAGCTGCCGGTTCAGCCGGTAGGAAATGTTGCCCAGATGAGCCAGCGAGCTGGACAGCGCAGCGGTTTCCACCGGGCCGTTCTGGTCCGATGTCTTCCGGCTGCGCACGGCTTTAATGAAGTTCGCCCAGTGATTTCCACCCGCCTTGCGGGATGGCCCCTTTTCCTTGCCCTGGTTCACGTAGGACTCATAATAGTCGTAGCCCTTCACCACCAGATAGCCGTCCGAGCCGTAAAAGATATTACCGACGCCAACGCCGTCTTCCTTATTGGTGGCCCAGGGCCGCACCTCAAACTCGATCATCTTGTTCTCTTCCGGGAACAGGTAACTGGAGGACAGTGTCTCCGGAGTCTGCTTGTCGTCGTCGAAGAGAAATTTGCCGCCGAGGGCCGTGATCCTGCTTGGCAGTTTGTCCACTCCCAGGCCCCACATGCAGAGATCGGTTTCGTGAATACCCTGGTTGCCGACGTCGCCGTTGCCGTAATCCCAGTGCCAGTGCCAGTTGTAATGGACGATATTGCGGGAAAACTGCCGTGTCTGGGCCGGACCTTGCCAGATGTCCCAGTTCAGGGTGGCGGGTGCGGCTTCGGGAGGCTTGTGGCCGATCGACGGCCGCCAACGGAACACCAGACCGCGCGCCATGTATACTTTTCCGATTAGCCCAGAGCGCAGATGCCCGATCGCCTCCTGCACCGCCTCGGAACTGCGTAGCTGCACGCCGTGCTGCACGATGCGGTTGTACTTGTGCGCCGCCGCCACCATCTGGCGCCCTTCGAAAATGTTGTGGCAGCCCGGCTTTTCCACGTACACATCCTTGCGCGCCTGGCAGGCCCAGATAGTGGCCAGCGCGTGCCAGTGATTTGGCGTGGCAATGCTGACAGCATCTATGTCCTTGCGCTCCAGGACTTTTCTCAAATCCTGCTCGGTTTCGAATTTGTGGCCGTATTTTTCCTGGTAGAGCGCCGCCTTTTGAGCCAGCACCTCCGCGTCGGGATCACACAACACGGCCACTTCCACGTCCGGTAGGGGGCTAAAGCCGTTCACGTGAGCATTGCCACGGCCGTGTACGCCGAGCACCGCCATTCGAATCCGGTTGTTGGCGCCGTACAGTTTCGGCTTCGCCACCTGGCTTAAGGCGGCGGCGCCGGCGCCGAACACAAACGTTCTACGTGTATCCATTACACTTGGTTCCCTTCCGCTACACTTAGTTCCCTTCCGCCACAAATTCTATCAGACCCTCCGGCCAGTGACTCGAATCACTGCGCCCGTGACGTTCGTCGGATATCGTAAAGTCGTTGTGTAGATACTTTTCTGAGGATTTCATGAAAAAACTTTGGATTGGATTCGTAATCGTCCTGGCTGTATCGTTTGCCATTCTGGGATGGATTGGTGTGCGGGTCTATCAGGAACTGCCCCCTATCCCGGATCGGGTCGTTTCTTCCGATGGCACTGTGGTTATTCCGAGCGGCGACATCGCCCGCGGACAGAACGTCTGGCAGTCGCTCGGTGGCATGGAGGTCGGCTCCATCTGGGGCCATGGAAGCTATACCGCGCCAGACTGGACGGCCGATTGGCTCCATCGCGAGGCCGTTTTCGTGCTGAACGAATGGGCGAGCCGGGAAGCCGGCAAACCCTACGATCAGCTTCCGCTGGAGCAACAGAATCGCTATCAGGGCCGGTTGGAAGAGGCTTACCGCACCAACCGCTTTGACGCGGCATCAAGCACCATCACCATCGACCCGGTGCGAGCGCGCGCTTTTGAAGCCGTTCTTAAGCATTACGACGACATCTTCCGCAAGGGCGATGCCGCTTACGCTATCCCCGAAAATACCGTCCGGTCACAGGAGCGTGTACGGCAACTGGCGGCCTTTGTTTTCTGGACATCCTGGGTGGCTTCCACCAACCGCCCAGGCGTAAGCATTTCTTATACCCACAACTGGCCGCACGAACTGTTGGTAGGCAACCGGGCTACCGGGGAGAGCGTTCTGTGGACCGGTGTCAGCATTCTGATGTTGCTGGCCGGTATCTGCGCCATGACCTGGTGGTATGCCATACAGAGCCGGGAGGAGCCGGTTGGCAAGCTGCCCAGCATGGACCCCATCGGCGAATGGTCGGCCACGCCGTCGCAAAAGGCCACCCTCAAGTATTTCTGGGTTGTCTCTGGGCTCATCCTGGTGCAGATTGTGATGGGTGTCGTTACCGCCCACTATGGCGTTGAAGGTAACGGGTTTTACGGTTTCAAGCTGGCTGAGATTTTACCCTACAGCGTCTCCCGCACCTGGCACATTCAACTCGGCATCTTCTGGATTGCCACCGCCTGGCTGGCTGCCGGACTCTTCATTGGCCCGCTGGTCAGCGGCCATGAACCCAGGTTCCAACGCCTGGGGGTCCACGTCCTGTTTGGAGCCCTGCTGGTGGTGGTGCTTGGATCGCTCACCGGCGAATGGTTGAGCATTCAGAACAAGCTCTCTGATTCCACCTCGTTCCTGTGGGGCCATCAGGGCTATGAATATGTCGATCTGGGACGCGTCTGGCAGGTGATGCTGTTCATCGGGTTGCTGCTCTGGTTCTTCCTGGTGGTGCGGTCGGTTCTGCCGGCGCTCAAGAAGCCTGGCGATCAACGGCCCTTGCTCACCTTGTTCCTGATCTCCGGTGGCGCGATCGGCCTGTTTTACGCCGCGGGTCTGGCTTGGGGCCAGCACACGCACCTGTCCATCGTCGAGTACTGGCGCTGGTGGGTGGTTCACCTCTGGGTGGAAGGGTTCTTCGAAGTCTTCGCCACCACCGTCATCGCCTTCTTCTTCGCGCGGTTGGGGCTGATTCGCCCGAACATCGCCGCAAGAACGGCGTTGCTCTCGGCCACCATTTTTCTCGCCGGGGGCATCGTCGGCACCTGCCATCACCTGTACTTCTCCGGAACGCCAACCGTGGCACTGGCCTGGGGTTCCGTGTTTAGCGCGCTTGAGGTAGTGCCACTGACGATGGTGGCCTACTCGGCCCTGGAGGATCTGCGGCGCGGTCGCCTCACCGCGTGGGCGTCACGATACCGCTGGCCCATCTACTTCTTCGTCTCGGTCGCTTTCTGGAACATGGTGGGTGCGGGTCTGTTCGGTTTCATGATCAACCCGCCCATCGCGCTCTATTACATGCAAGGCTTGAACACCACTCCACTTCACGGCCACGCGGCGCTGTTCGGCGTCTACGGCATGCTGGGGATCGGCCTGATGCTGGTGTGCCTGCGGGCCATGATGCCGTACTCCCAGTGGAAAGAAAGCTGGCTGAAGTTCTCCTTCTGGGCAATGAACGGCGGCCTGTTCGCGATGTGCATCGGCAGCCTGTTGCCGGTGGGATTGGTGCAGACCTGGGCTTCGGTGGATCGGGGCTACTGGTATGCCCGCAGCACCGAATTCATGCAGACGCCATTGATGCAGGCGCTGCGCTGGATGCGGGTGCCGGGCGACACCATCTTCGCTCTCGGGGCCATTGTGCTGGTAGCGTTCGTCTTTACCATGCGCAGCGGCACAACGCCATTCCGGGGGCGCGCTACCGGCGATCAGCCGACGGCCTCCAACACACTGTCCGTCTCCTGATCGTGGTTCATCAGGCGGGAGTTCCTTATTCGGCCAGGGAACTCCCGCCCGCGATCCCCGTTACCCGCCGGAATTCATCCGGATCGAAGCCCAGCGCCAACTGCCGTCCATTTACCAGAATCGGTCTTCTAATGAGATTGGGATTGGCGGCCATCAGGCGGATCGCTTCCTGGCGCGAAGGCGGGTTCTGTTTCATCCTGCGCGCGCGGTAGAGTTCGTTGCGGGGATTAAGAAACAGAACGTAGTCGCGCTTGCCGATCAGCCGGTCCAGTTCTTCCACGGAAAGTCCGGCGTTCAGATCGACAACTTCGGCGTGTGCTCCGTTATCCCGCAGAAAGGCTTTAGCCCTGCGGCAGGTCGTACAAGTTGGCTTCAGATAGAGTTTCATGGCATCCCATGCGTGGCGGCAGAATCGAGCCACGCCATCCAGTTTCCCAGGCCCTGGCCGGTCATTGCCGAGAGTTCCATCACATCCATCGCGGGATTCAGCCCGCGGGCGTACTCCACCGCCTTACCCACGTCGAACGGGACATAGGGAAGCAGGTCGATCTTGGTCAGCACCATCAGCGAAGCGCGGGAGAAGATGCCGGGGTACTTGAGGGGCTTGTCCTCGCCTTCGGTCACGCTGAGCAGCACGATCTTAGCTTCCTCCCCAAGATCGTAGCTGGTGGGGCAGACCAGGTTGCCGACGTTTTCGATCAGCAACAGGTCCAGGCCGGCCAACTGCCAGCCCTCCAACGCCCGATCCACCATGCGGGCATCCAGATGACAGGCTCCGGCTGTTGTAATCTGCCGCACCGGAAATCCGTAGCGCCCCAGCCGGACGGCATCGTTATCGGTCTGAATGTCGCCCGTCAACACGGCCACGCGCCGGTCCGGGCGAAACGAACCCAATGTCTTCTCGAGCAGTAGCGTCTTGCCGGAACCCGGAGAACTGATCAGGTTGAGGCAGCGAACCTGGTGGGCAGCAAACCGTTCCCGCAGTCCGGCGGCGATTCGATCGTTCTCGCCCAGCACTTTGCGCTCGAGTGGAATGCGGCTCATTCGTCATCCAACTCGAGATAGATCAGGTCCAGATCGCGGCCCCGTGGTTCGAACTCGATATCGAGTGCCAGCGGAGCCAGACCGCTATCCTCAACCAGCACGCCGTAGCAGAAACTCAGTGACTCGCGGTCGACGCCGGAATACTCGCCCAATCGCAGGCCCGCCCGGGTGGCACGGGCGCCCGGATACCGCGCGAGTTCGGCCCGGATCGCGTCGAGGAGGGAAGCGGCTATGCCCATTTCGTGCATCGCGGTACACCCTCAGCTTACGCAAAAAAGCGCCCCGAGGCGTTGCTCACTCAAAAGCAACGTCCCAGGGCGGTCATGGCGCGTGTCGAAAGCTTTACCGGCTCAGTCGCAGAACCGAGGATGCGATCAGCGCGAATGCCTGATTCAACTGAACTGTGTTGGGGGCATAGACATAGAGACCCTGCGGCTGCGCGGCGTTGTAAATTGAGTTGTTAATTACGCTCGCGGTATTCGGATCGAGGGCGTTTTGGACGTTGGCTAACCGGATCAGCAATTCGGTGTCCACGCCATAGCCGGACGAATCGTTCCCCCCTAGCCCGATGGTGTAGATAATCGGGTTGAGGTTGCCGTCGGCACGGATTCTGGAGCCTTGGTTGTCGGTGACGTTGTAGGCCGCGTTGCCCACCGATGCCGGATTGTCCGGCCGGATGTGGCCGTTGTAGCTGGACTCGGAGTTGCTGGTAAACTTGTCGCGGCCCGTGAAATTGGTAGGACTGGGGAACACCCAGTTGGTTCGGAATCCGGTGGTTGAATTTCCCCAGGCGTCAGTGTCGGGAATGTAGGCGATGTCGCGCCGGACAGCGTTCACCCGATTGCTCCAGGCACTCTGCTGGAAGGCGCAGCCTCCTGGCGTACTGATTGGAGTGGGCGAACCACTCCAATTGTAGAGGCCGTAGACGTATCCGGTGGGATCGGGAGTGCTCCCGGCGTAGACGATTGCCCCCCGAATCGTGTAATTGGACGCTCCGGCGCCGGTGCTGCCAACCGGGAAGGGTTGCCAGTTAGGATTATACGGGCCGGCGGGATTGGTATAGGATGGGCCCTTGTACCATTGGTCGCCGCTCGGGTCTTTACATGGGCTGGGGGGGAACGTGACGGTACTCGTCATACTCGACCCGGACGGGTAGAGTGCCGTGGGGGACGCCGAAGAGTTGCCGTCCCCATATCGGGAATCGCGTTTCAGCTTGACCGGGAAGTCACACGTAAGCGCCGTAGGTTGGCCGTCGGTGAATAGCACGATCACGTTCAGGGCGGCCGGTTCGCCAATCTGCTGCAACTGGGAGTACGCCTGATTCAGGCCGGAAGAGATGTTGGTGCCGCCCGAACAGCTAATACCGTCAATGGCAGTACTGATTCCGGGGTTGAAGTTCGAATTGGCCGCAAACGTCAGGTAGTAGCTGGTCTCATACGTCACCAGCGCCAGCCGATCGCGATTGTTGGCGAAATAGGTGACGAAATTCTTCGCGGCGCTCTTCATCGTGTCACAGGCAGTACTCATGCTGCCCGGCTGCGTGTTCGTCATCGAACCGGAGCGGTCCAGAACCAGCATCAGGTTGATATTGCGGCGCGCCGCCTGGCCGTCGACCCGGATCGTCACCTTGCTGATGTTGAAAATGTTCATGAAGTAGGTGGGAGCGTCGGTCTGGGCTTGAGTGGTGACGTATAGCGTCTTCTGCGTAGCCGGGGTGGTGCCCTGGGCCAGGGTGACGTTGAGGTTGGTATTTTTCGCACCGTACTGCGGGCCGCTGTAGTTGGCATCAAAAAACGCTCGCGCGCGGGCGACGGCGTTGGCGTTCTGGTCGGCCACGGTGATCCCAAGGTTGAGTGAGCGGGCGGCAGCCAGCGCGGCGGCGTCGGCAGCGGCGGTGAGCCGGGCGCGTATGTAGTAAATCAGGCTGCAATCCACTACCAGCCCGATAACCGGGACTAGAAACATCAGCATCGCGGCCACCAGTAAGACCATCATGCCGCCCTGGCTGCTCCGGCGCCGGCGGCTAGAAGAAATTGTAGGCATACGTCGCATTCACTCCTGATGAACCCGTCCAGTTAAAGCCCGAAAGTTCCGGCGAGATGAAGTATGCCTCCGATACGTAGCTGTACTGTCCGGGCTGAAGGTTCAATTTGCTGGCGGACGTTCCATTTGGCACCACTACCGAGGCATTGGTGCAGTAGTTGTACTGCGATATCTTTCCCTGGCTGTCGAGAATCGAGGTAGCCGGGGTGCCGAAACTGCTGCTGCGAAGCGCGCTGTTGCCAACCACCGTCCGTTCGGTGATCACCAGCCTGCCGAAATTCGGACAGTTACTGGGATTGGCGTAGCCGGCGTTGGCGCATTCCACCGACCCGATCGCCATGATCTGGGACAGGATCACCACGCCATGTCCGTTGGTCTTGATGGTCCCGCGGGCGTCCGAGGTCATCCCCATGCCATAGGCCAGCCGTCCGATCAGTTTCTGGTTGCCGGGATCGGAAAAATCAACCCGGTCCATGTACAAGTGGCCCGCATCGCGGCACACTTGTGTCGTCTGAATAGCACGGCTCAAGCCCATGCCGGCGCCGACCGTGGCAAGAAACAGAGGAACCAGAAAGATCGAGCACAGCGCGAATTCAATCAGCCACGTTCCACGCTGCCCGCGCCGCCTCCTGGTTGGAGACCGTTGGCCCATGTGATACCCCTTTTCGCGCACTACCGGCATGGCGGCAAGCTCCCCCCTGGAAGCCCGCCCAGCCGGTCGGATGAGAAGGCGACAATACTCAGCGGCGTAGCGTTCCGCAACTCATAGGTGCCGCTCAGCAGACTCAGCCACTTCCACTGGTAGTTGGTAACGGAGACTTCCACGATGTTGCCGGGAAAGTTACCGCTCGATCCGGTTATCTCCGTGGAGAGATCCGCCTGGTTGTAGTACTTGACTGCGATCTTGCTACGATTCGGCGTTGCGTTACCGCCCAATAACCCCATGGCATTGCGCTGAACCACCAGACGAATGGAATCGTCCATACAATACCCGCCCTGCGTTTGAAAAGTTATCGCATAGCGGGCGCCTTCTCGAACCGCGTTTTGGAAAGTACTTTTCAGAAACAGCGCCACCCCGCAATCGACCGTGCCCAGCACCAGCGCGAACGTAGGCAAAATTACCATTGCCATCTCCACGACGCTGTTGCCACGCTGACGTAATCTCCGGCGTGGCGTTGTATCTCGGTTGATTGCTGTTCGTTGTTCCATCCGGATAGACCCGCCGCTAACTTCCGCTCACAGTACGAACAATCCCAAAGTACAGTTGTTTCGGCCGCGTTAGAATCGGACGAAGTGCGCGATTTTCCTTAGGAATACACCTAGGCAGGTGGTACCAGTTCTAAGAGAGTGGATCACTCCGGGGCGCGTGCCGGCTCCCGCCCGTTGCCGGAGCAACAGCGTTCCACTCCCGGTCTGCTATCCTGAAAATTCCCAAAAAATTCCACAATGGCCAACATCCAACCTTTTCAACCGTATCGCTATCGGGCCAAAGCGGGCGACTTGAACCGCCTGGTAACGCAACCCTACGACAAGATCTCGCCCGAAATGCAGCGCAACTACCTGGCAGCCAGCCCGTACAACCTGGTACGGGTGATCCTGGGCGAGCGCTACGACACCGATTCGGATACCGCCAATGTCTATACGCGGGCAGCCCAATTTCTGGAATCATGGATTGCCGAGGGTGTACTCATCAAGGAGAGTGAGCCGGCGATTTTCATTTATTCTCAAGACTTTACCGTGCCTGGAAGCAGTGAGCAGCTCGTCCGGCGCGGCTTCATCGCCCTCGGCGCCGTGGAAGACTACGCAGCGGGTGTAGTCCACCGCCATGAGCACACCCTGGCCGGACCAAAGATAGATCGCATGGAGGTACTGAAGCACACCCGGGCGCACTTCGGCCAGATCTTCATGCTTTACCCCGATCCGGCCGGACAGATCGAGGCGCTGTTGGCGCCTTTTGAACAAAACGAACCCGACGCAGTGGTTACTGACGAACACGGCACCGTTCACCGATTGTGGAAAGTGGCCGATCCGGCAACTGTCGCCGCGGTTCAGAAAGCCATGGCAGACAAGAAGTTACTGATTGCGGACGGACACCACCGCTATGAAACGGCACTGGCCTACCGCAACGCCAATCCGGAATCGGCCAGCGCGCGCTGGGTGATGATGACGCTGGTGAATATGAACTCGGCCGGGTTGCGGATTCTGGCGACGCACCGCGTATTGCGGAATGTGCCGCGGTTCGATGCCGCGGCTTTTCTCGACCAGGCGCGAGGGCGGTTCCGGGTGGCACAACTGGAGTCGCTCGATGCGTTGAAGAACAAGTGGGCAGAGCCGCACGAAGGTACGGCTCGAATCGGCCTGGCAGCGCCGGACGGCCTCTGGCTGCTCGAAGCCGGCCGCCACGGCAGGCTCGATCTGAACCTGCTGCACGACGACATTCTCGGCGCCATCATGGGTATCACCGCCGAGGCGGTACGGAACGAAAGTTATCTGTACTATGTCCGGGGGGCGGAGAAGGCGCTGGAGGAAGTCGCCGCCGGCCGCGGCCAGGCTGCATTCCTGGTGGAGCCGGTACCCGTGGAAGAAGTAGCGCGAATCTCGTTTGGCGGCGGTGTGATGCCACAGAAGTCCACCGACTTTTATCCGAAACTTCTGAGCGGGCTAACGATCTACCGGCTGGAGGAGTAAGGCGTTAAAGAATAGCTTCAGTGTGAGATAGCTCTGCGCCCGGTACTGGGGGCGGAAGCCAAACAGCACCACACGGCCTCTGCCGAGGCGGTGGTCGACCAGCGCCGAGCGGCCCGCCAGACGCGCTCCGCCGAGCAGCCAACCCGAGGCGAGAAGACCGGTCTTGGGATAGCTCACCACCGATTCGGCCGAAGGAGCTTCCCAGGCCGGGCTATGTTCGGACCAGATGGTGAACTCGTGCGGTAAGCCATAAGTGAGCGATCCGGCACGGTCGATGGTCACATTCAGCAGCGAACCGGGCGAGTAGAGTTCGCTCGGAGACACCCCGCCAGTCACATCGTGAAGCGGCAAATCGAAGGCGGATACGGCATAGCGGGCCGATTCATTCAGGAAGACCAGCGTGCCGCCGGCCCGAACGAATTCACCGAGCGTCCGAGCACCGGCAGCACCCAGCCCGCCGCAGTATTCGGGCGGCATGGCGCCGGTTCGATACCCATTGGCGATGCTGGCCGCCGGCTGGCTGGGGAAGACGATCACATCGAAACGGGCGCGCAATCCTCCCGCCCGCACGTCCGGGTTGCGGAGACTCGTATAGACAAAACCGGATTGCTCCAGCAGCCAGCGAGTCCATCCTTCGTCAGCCACCGGTTGGTAACTTTTGTACAAAGCGATACGAGGACGCTTGACCGGACGAGTCCCGGGCACTGCTTCCACCCGGAAGTCTCCAGTATTTTCGTCACGGTAGACCGTCCGGCCGGAGTTCCACAGATCATTGACCCTGTGCCAGGTGGAGGCATCGGCGGCGGAGAGGCCGGGGGCGGCAGCGGGCAACTTTCCGCTGATCGAACCCCGCGCCGAAAACGGCGCAGCCACCGTATCCATCGAGACCCCCATCAGCAGCGGCAACGTCTGCGCGGTCACATCGTAGGGCCGGCGCGGGGGACCACCGGGATACTCACGCAGGTCAGGATAGTGCTGGCGTTCGAGTAGGGTCTTGGCAAACGAACTGTAAGGCTGCTGCATGCGGACCACATAGCTGCCGGCGGCATACTCGCGGCCGCCGGCCTCGAACCGCTGATCCATGCGCTCGACCTCCACCTGGCCGAACCGTAGCGTTTCCAGAAGCTTACGCGCGGAGGAAGGATCGCGCTGGGCGCCGGGAAACACAAAGGCGTAAGGTGTCGTGCGGGTAGCGGCGCGCTGGCCGATGCGATAGAAGTTGGCCAACAACTCCGGACGCCGCAAGGCCGCCTGGTAGAGGCAGGATTCCATGGCGATCAACTGGTATCCGATGATGTCGCGCAGACGCCACTCTCCACCCAGCCACGGCTCCAGGTAGTTCCAGCTTCGCTCGCGCGGGTTATATCCAGGGCCGGATTCACTGATCTCCCCTGGCCGGATCGTCACCGGCGAGGCGATCCGCGCGCTGGCCGATTCACTGAGTATGCGCAAGCCGCCATGGTAGGCCTGGTAGTGTCGGGCCGGAGTCCAAAAGTCATAAAGGGCGTTCACTACCACGCCCTTCTTTCCAGCAGCCGTGAGATCGGTAGCGATGGCGAGTCCGACCAGATTGCACTCCTGGGAAATGATCGGATCCACGTTGGGGTCGATAGGGTCGAGCCAGGGCGGAAGGAACATGCGGGAGCCATATTCGCCCTGCTGGTGGACATCGTAGACAATCTGGGGGTGCCACGCATTGTGTACGTTCGCGACGGTGTTGCGGGTTTCGGACTGCGAAAAGATGTACCAATCGCGATTGTTATCGTGCCCAACGTATTTCTGATAAAGTTCGGGCGGCGCGGTGCCCTCGAAAGGCGTACCGAGCGTCTTCCGATACCAGGCCGTCACCAGGTCAACCCCGTCGGGATTGAGCGATGGAATCAGCAGAAAGATCGTGTTCTCCAGAATGGCTCGCGTTCGGGGAGAGTCCGAGGTGGCCATCTGCCAGGCAAACTGCACCGCCGTGTGGGTGGAAGCGATCTCGGTGGAGTGTATGGAACAGGTGATCAGAACGACCGTCTTGCCCTCCGCAATCAGTTTCCTGGCCTCCGCCGGAGGCGTACGGCGGGGATCGGCCAACC
This sequence comes from Bryobacterales bacterium, assembly GCA_020854055.1. Taxonomy (GTDB): domain Bacteria; phylum Acidobacteriota; class Terriglobia; order Bryobacterales; family Bryobacteraceae; genus JADZGD01. The sequence continues at coordinate 37,233 of JADZGD010000124.1, forward strand.
GTTGCTGAATGTCGCGGTAGTAGTCCAGCCGGCGCAGCGTTGCAGGTGCGGCGATGGTCGCCAGGATCATCGGGCGTCCTTCGGTGGACTTGCCAATTTCGGTGACGCGGATCCGGTCGGATGACTGCTCAAGAGAATGAAAGTAGGACACCACCCTGGACCAGTCAACAACGACCCGGTCAGCGTCAACCGGTGTTCCAAAGTGGGTAGCTGGCGAGACAACTGCCGCCAGCAACAGGAGGGCTGCGACCATTACGCTGTCAATTGTACTGGGTTCCGCCGGAACGTGGGATCACAGTTGGATATGGAGTAGAACCTTGGCCGCCACAGCGGCGGGAAGCGAGGCGAACAGGAACCAGACCAGCCAGTTCCACTCGATACCCAACCAGGACAGCGCCGCGCTGGAATAGCCGATCTCGATCCTCGCGACGTTACCAGCCGGAAGACGCGCTTCAAACGGGGAGGTGATGAAACCCCAGAAACTGCGGTCGCGGCAAGGCGCAAGATAGGTGAAGCGGTCGCGCGCCACAACGCTTTTCTCCAGCACGGCTCCCCCGGTTTCTATGTAGAGGCTGGCATCCACCGGCGCGGTCGGCTGAATCCTCCAGACACGCTCATGCCCCGCCGCGGCCGCTACCTCGGCTTCCACCCGAATCGAGGGTGGCGCGATGAGTTGGATGGGCTGCCGCGGATCAGCAACCCGTACCGTAACCAGCGCCGGCGCGTCCAGGGGCAGAGCCTCAAAACCGAGCAGGGCGTCGAGATGAATGGTTACCAGAGCTAAAGGAATGGCCAGGACGGCCAGCGGCTTGATGACCGTAGCCAGCAGGCGCACGTTGCCGCCCAGGATCGCCCCCATGGCCCGGAGGATCACCCCGGGCTCATCACGGTAGAGACGCAATTCCATCACCCGAGCCTGGATGCGGTTCCGGCGGCGGCGCAACTCCTGCTGGCCGGTCAGCTTGCCGTAGGCCCACAGGCAGGCCGCTCCAGTGATGGCGCCGGCAGCAAGCGCGGTCCACAGGCGAAGTTCGGCCGGACCGGCCATCAATCAATGTACCCGAGACCCTTCAGCTTGCGAACGATCTCCTCATCCGATTCAGCGTCCTCTAACTTGGCGAGTTCGCGCTCCAGCACGTGCTCGATGAATTCCACGGCCGAACTGTAGCCGCCGGCGCCGGCGCACTGGGTGGCGCGTTCATAGAGATCCTTGCGGATTTTGACGGTTTTCGACATGACGTTCAAACCACAGGCTGCGGATAAATCGATTTTCCCTCCATCCAGGCGGGCCGGGGTACTCCGAAGGCGTCGAGCGCGGTGGGGGCCAGGTCTTCAATCCCGGGATCTTCCGCCTGCAGCGGGCGGTTGCAGAACAGAACACCGGGTACCAGGTGAGGATCGACCGAGTGGTCTCCACTCCAGGCCTTATCATTCGCTTCCACTACCTGGCCGGTAGCCCGGCCGACGGCCGCATCCCAGGAGATCCGGTAGCCGGCGGCGTAGCCGGTGATCAGATCGGGAGCGGCGTCAAGATAGGGCCCCTTGTAGAGGCTGCGGGTAGCGTACACGTCATGCATCACCGGCCGGCCTGTTTCCGGGTCCGTAAGAGATTGCAGCTTATCGATCAGTTCCCGTGTGAGCAGGTCCGCTTCCCTTCCCGGAGCGACCGTTCCCAGCGCCTCGCGGCCTTTGATGTTCAGATAGAGGCCGCCGAGTCCAAAAGTGTACGCGCGGGTACGGCTCCAATCGACGCCCTGGAAGTAGCGCCCGCTCTCGGTGGCGCCGTCCTTCAGGGTGAGATAGCCGTTTTCGAGGAGCCAGGAGTTGAGATTGACTCCGCGCCGAAAGGAGCAGAATCCGTGATCGGAGAGGACGAACAAGAGCGTGCCGGCATTCACGTGGGCAAGCACTTTACCGACTACCTCGTCCATGCGGCGGTAAATCTGCTCGATCGCATCGTCGAAGCCTCCCTTGGGAGAGGTTTCGCGTTCCGGGTCGATGTAGCGGTAGAACATGTGCTGCACGCGGTCGGTGGCATCGAATACGCAGGCGACGACACCCCGCCGGGTTCGTTCCAGAGCGGAAAACAACATCGCCTCGCGTTCAGCCTGCGTCAGGTAGACCTGGTCGAGAAAGGCCTTTTCGTCGATAACGCCTTCGTTCAGCGCCCAGGTATCCTCAGCCAGGCCAAGCGTGGCGAAACATCCGAGCAGTTTGGCCAGGTAAGCAGCGTAATAGGGGGGGTGGCTGATGGGGAGCGCGGGATTTTCGGGGTCAATCTGAATCGGCGTGGCATAGAGGCGGACTTCGGGCTCGGTTTCGGTGAGCAAGAAGCGGACGATGCCGGGAACCTGGATGCCGACCGCGGTGCGGAACTTCAACCGGATCCAATCGGTGTATTCGCCGAGCGCAAGCTTCAGCGTGTGTTTCTGAATGCGCAAGGACGCCCGGCCGGGGCCGGTGGGTTCAAGCGTGAATGGTATGGCAAGCGGCGGACCTTCCGCCACGAACGTGTCGCCCGGGCCTTCCAGGCGGCCGGTGAGCACCCGGCCACGCCGGATGAGCGGAAAACGGTCTCCACTTTCAAAGTCCGGCCTGGCAGTGGCGGTGGAGAACTCCGAAAAACTGCCCTGGGTGCCTTTGAGATCAGGTGTGCACATGGCCGAGAGCATGCGGCCGCTGAACTTGTCCGGCGGAAAGGTGACCGGGATGCGCAGAACGGTGCAGTCGACATCGCTTTCGCCCAGAATCGTCCAGAACGGGCGGCTCTTGCGGCGCAGTTCCACCCTCACTCCACCCAGTGGGAGACGCCAGCGGCCAAGGCGGAGCCACCTGCGAGGCGGGCTGACCCGGGAAGAAGAGAGTTCCGGCACGTAGGACTTCAGGCTGCGATTGAGAAAATCGAAAATGTTGTGTTTAGCCGGGCTGACTCCGGTGGCGAAGGTGGACCATGCGACCGGTGAAAGCGACGGGAAAGTGGTGCGCAACTTCTGGAAGGATCCCTGCTCACGAAGACTCCGCAGATTGGGCAGTTTGCCCGCTTGCATGTATTGCTCCACCAGTCGCGGATCGACGCCGTCAAAACCGAGAAAGATCACCTTTTCCACCTTCGCCCTTCGGGCGAAGCGGCGCCGGCGCAACGCGCGCCAGGCCAGACGGAAGGGCCAGGCCAGCAGGGCAAGAACGCTCAGAAAGAGCGCCATCAGGATACTCAGGAAGGATCCGAGAAAGGCGAATCCGGCTCCCGGACCGACATAGGCCCGCCCGGCGGCAGGATGGGTGAAGTGGGCGGCTACCAGTAGCGGCAGCAGAATCGCAGCGGCATAGAGCAGTTCGCGAGCAACCAGACGGACGGCGCGTTTCATCGCAGTTTCGCCTCGACAAACGGCACTTCCAACACTTTCTCATGATGGATGGGACCGTGGCCGAAGTATCCATCTTCGCCGAACAGTTCGCCGTGATCGGCGGTGATTGTGATGTAGGTGTTCTTCGGTGCGAGGTCGAACAACTCTTCCACCACGCGGTCCAGATAGCGAACCGCTTCGATCTGGCGCTTTCGGAGCTGATCGAGCTTCTTCTGGTCGAAGACACGCTCCCGGCTGATCCGAAGCCTGCCGCCGACGATCGCGTCATCCAGGTGCTTGAAAACTCCGTGGACGCCGCTGATCTTCGGCCACTGGTCAGGCGGCTCGTCAGGCAGCGCGTAGGGGTAATGCGTCTCGCCGATGTTCAGCAGGTAGAACGAGGGGCGTCCGGGATGGAACTTCAGTTCGGGAAGCATCGCCCGCATATCGTTGTGCCGGTCCATCAGGCGGTAGGAATCAAAACCGGTATTGATCACCGTTTTGGCGTTGAGCACCGGCAACGAGACCATGGCATGGGTACGGTAGCCTAGCGAATCGCGCAGGAAAGAGGGCAGGTTGAGGCGGGGCACCAGGCTGCGGAACTCGAAGTCCGCACAACCCAGCCGCTCATTGAACTTGAAGAAGTCCCGCTTGTAATACTCCGAGGCGTAGACATTGCGCGGACTGGTGTGCGGCATCAATCCCATCATCAGGTTGAAGTGGGATGGTGAAGTCCAGGTGGCGTAGGACCAGCGCTTTTCCACCTTACCCAGTTGCCGCATCACCTTCGGACGGGCGCGAATGAAGCTGTCGTAGCGGCAACTGTCGAAAACAATCAGGATGTAATTGTTCCAGACAGGTTTCACTGGCATTGCTCGCGATCCTCTCCACCGCACGTGCCCACGACTACAATGCGGTCCAGCCTCCATCGACCATCAGGTTGGCGCCGGTCACGTAGGCCGAGGCATCCGAGGCGAGAAAGACGACCGCTCCCTTGATATCCTCATTTTCCAGCATGCGGCCGATCGGGACGCGATGGCAATAGCGTGTTACGAACGCCTGCGGTTGATCGCTAAGGTAGCCGCCCGGGGAGATGCAGTTGGCACGTACGCCCTGCTTGCCGTAATAGTTGGCGACGTAGCGGGTGAAATTGATCATGCCCGCCTTCACGAAGCAGTAGTGCGGCGGCTGGAGCATGCCGGTGCCTTCGTAAAGCGTAGGATCATTGGCGGTGACTCCATAAATGGAAGAGATATTGATGATGGAGCCCCTGCGCTGCCGCGCCATATCCGGAATGAAGGCTTTGGTGATGGCAAACAGTCCGGCCATGTCGCCGCTGGCCGAGTGTATCCAGTCATCGTAGGTCTGATTCTCAAAGCCGCCGCCGACGCGGGCGAGAGCGCTGTTGACAAGAACGTCCAGCCGGCCGAACTCTCCGAGGATCCGATCGTGCAGTTCGGCGATCGAGCCCGGATCGATAATATCGGCGGCCATGCCGTGAGCGTCGTATCCGCGAGCGCGAAGGGATTCGGCGAACTGCCGGTTGCGGTCCAGAGAACGCGACGCCGTGATGACCGTGGCGCCGGCTTCGGCCAGGCCTTCGGTGATGCTGCTGCCGAACAGAGGGCCCGCACCGGCGGTGATCAGTGCAATGCGGCCCTTCAGACTGAATTGATCGAGAATGCCCACCGGCCAGGCTCCTGTTTCCGCCAGTTCAGAACGAGAAAGAGATGATTGCCTCAACCTGGTTCCGCTGCATGCGGGTCGTATACGCGTTGAAAATATCGTTCATCCAACGCGTGTAGCGGATCTCCGGTATCACCCGGACGCCCACCGGATCGATCAGAAAAACGCCAAAGCCGCCCACTACGCCCTTGGCCGTGGAGTGCGCCGTGGGATTCGGATTGGTGGTGCAACAGGTCAGCGTGCCATCGGCGGCGGTGTTCGTAGTGGCCGTGGCGATGTGGCTTACTTTGCGGATCGCGCCGCCTGCTTCGACAAAAACGCGGGGACCGGGGTCATGCCGGTTCTTGTTGTAGTAGCGCACCGTTATGGGGAAATCGTAGAAACGCGCCCGCGTGTCTTCATGGGACGAAATCGTGCTGCTGGTGATGGACAGGCCCTTGGTGGTGGTGGTGGTCTGGGTGGTGTCCAACGTGTAACCGGCTTTGCGGATGATGGCGGCAACATTGATGGCGAAATGATCCGAGACGGCTACCTGGCCGGTGAGGCCATAACCGAAGCGCTGCGACTTGCCGGTGGTGTTATGAGCGACTTCGAGCGTCGTGGCTGTGTTGACATTCGTGGTGACATCGTCGCTGTTCTTCCGGATGGGCGACAGCCCCATGATGCTCCCGGTAATACCGATGGAGAAGCGGCGTACATAACTCTCCTCCTTGTACTTAGCTCTTTTAGGCGCGGGCGTTGAAGACGAATCGGACGCTGAGGAATCCGGATTGGTCTGGCCGAAAAGAATCCCGCCCGAGAGGCACACACACAGAACCCATACTCTTGCTTGCATTTGGCTTGAAATTAAATCATATACGACGTGGGGGGACGCCGTGTGGAGTACAAAGAAAGCGGCTACGACCGATCTGCCACGAAAGAGCCTGTCGCAAGCAAAACAGGCTGCCCGTGGAAGAATTTATGAGAGCCTGGGAGGCGTTCGGCAACTACTTCAGGGAACGATATACGAATCGTGGTATCGGAGTGAAATCCGGGCGAGGCTGGCGCCAGCGTCGCGGCGCCGTCTTCCCTGCATGTCCGGCGCATACCTTGACGCTCGTTCCAGGGATTGGCGAGGCCCGGCCGGGTTACGGCGCTGACGGAACCACGGTGCGGTACAGGTGTAGTACCGCTAGCTAATCGACGTCTCGAGCCGCCACGGTAGTGTGAAGCGGGAGATCCGGCCGGTCGCAGTTGGATCCAGATTCGGACAACACAAATTAAACGCGAAGGAGTCGTTCATGCACCTCTTCGTCATGATCGTACTGGCGGTGTGTCTTTGCCGGGCGCTTCCGGCCGCGGTCATTTTGATCCCGAACGCCGCCTATCTGGACCCG
>JADZGD010000125.1 GCA_020854055.1 Bryobacterales bacterium
AGCATCTCGGCTTCGTTCGACAGCAGCGGGCACCAGATATCGAGGGCCTGTCCCATGGTGCCATCGGCGCGCAGCCGTTCAATCTCGCTCCGCAGTTCGTTGGCAATCGGGGCCATTGCTTTGGTGGAACTGATCCCCAGGTCCATCTCGGACCCGTGGAGACGGATAATCTGCAACGGGACATTGGCACAGGGCTCCGGCCGGTCGAGCAGCACCGTTTGCAGCAGCCGCATTTCGACGAGCGCGAACTCGGCATCACCACGGCAGAACCGGAGCATCGCCTCCATCCGGCTCGAGGCGATCAGCGGTATCGAATTAGGAAAAAACCTCCGCGCCCGGTCCTTGGTCATCGGGCCATTGACGAACGAAAGAACCTTTCCATCGAGCCGGTCCGAGGGAGCGACTGGTCTATCGGCAGAGGAGATCAGGTAGAAGCTGTTTCGCAGCCAGGGCTTGGAGCCGTAAAATTTCTTCCTGTATTCCGGCGTGGAGAGCGACACCGCCCACAAATCGGCGCGGCCGCGTTCCAACGACCGCGGTTCTCCGTCACCGGCGCCTACCCAGTCCAGCACAATGCCCCGGCGCCGGGCGGCTTCGTTGAGGATATCCACCGCCAGGCCTTCGGGCCGGCCGTTCTTGGTACTGGTGTATGGTGGCGCCTGATCACACCCGATGCGGAAATGCCGTGGCGCCGGGGAACGAGACGCTAGAAAATACACCAACCCAGCCGCCGTTCCGGAAAGTAGGATCAGAGCAGACCAGACTGCTTTCTGCTTGGCAATCGCGCAGACCATATTCGACTCACTCAAACGACACGCCAACTTGACATTCTATCGGCCAGAGATCTCAAAAATTGCAGAGCCGCCCGAAAATTCCGCCCCTGATACACTAAACTTCGTGGAATCAGGGGGAAAGGGCGCCTACCCGAAAAATACGACGATCTTCATATCGGCCGGGGAGTCGTCCGGGGATCTCTACGCCTCCCGGCTGGTGGAATCTCTCACTCTCCGTCATCCCACGCTGACCTTTTCCGGCTGCGCCGGCCCCCGGATGCGGCTGGCCGGGGTGGAGCCGGTAGTCCGATCGGAAAGTCTCTCCGTCGTCGGCCTGGTGGAGGTAGTTCACCACATTCCCCGGATCTACTGCCAATTCCGGCGTCTGGTTCGTTTTGCTGCCCAGCGGCGGCCGGCTGCGGCGATCCTGGTGGATAGTCCGGACTTCCACCTGCGCCTGGCGAAAAAACTGAAGCGCCTGGGGATACCCGTTCTTTTTGTGGTCGCACCCCAGGCCTGGGCCTGGCGCCGCGGCAGAGCGCGCCAGCTTCGCCGTTACGTCGAACACCTCTACTGCATCTTTCCGTTCGAGGAGCCATTTTTCCGGAAATTCGGAGTCAAAGCCACCTACGTCGGCCACCCGCTGGCAACCACCGTGCATTGCAGCCTGTCGCGCGAGGATTTTTTTCGGAAACACAGCATTGATGCCAGCCGTCCTGTAGTTGTGGTTCTGCCGGGCAGCCGGCGCGGTGAGATTGCGCGCCACCTCCCAGTGTTGATGAATGCCGTGAAACTGCTCGGCGCGGACCGGGCCACCTATGTGGTGGCGGCGCCGTTCGGATTTTCCTCGTCAAATCCATTCTTCTTTCACGACCGAACCTGGACTTCCGGCGCCGGCGCGCCGGTACAACTCAAAGTAATAGAAGGGGAAACCTGGGATGCGATAGGCCATGCAGACGTGGCGCTGGCTGCCAGCGGGACGGTAACGATCGAAGCCGCGCTACTGGGAACCCCCATGGTAACGTTCTACCGGGTCACCGGCACCAGTTGGCTGCTTGGTAAGTTATTGGTTGATGTGCCGTTCTATTCCATGGTGAATCTGGTTGCAGGGCGCCGGGTGGTGGCGGAACTGATTCAGCACGAGATGACGCCCGAAGGGATCGCGCGTGAAGCCAGCCGGTTGTTGGACGACCCGCTGGAGCGCCAGCGAATGCGCGCCGAGCTGGGTGAGGTAGCAGCCGCGCTTGGCGGCGGCAAGGATGCCATTGAGCGGACTGCGGACTTGATGGACGATTCTCTTCGCTCGTGGATCCCGGCAGGATAACCACCGGGCGAAAACGTGGGCGGGGTGGCAGGTTTGTGGAGAGGATTTCAGAATATGGTTCGAAACTTGCGTAGTGGGCTCGGAATCGGACTGATCGCATTGCTGGCGGCTGCCCCGGCAATCGCCCAGGAGCGCCGCGACCGCATTGACGTACAAAACTACGTGATCGATGCCGCCATCGACCCGGACACCCAAAGCCTGACGGCGGTGGCGAAAGTTCAATTCGTGGCCCTGGATGACAGCGTGTCCTCCCCGGTGTTCGAAATGAACAATGCGTTGAACGTTTCGCGCATCACCAATGAATCCGGCCAGCAGATCCCGGCCTCCCGCTCCGCGCAGGACTTCACCATCAGGCTCAGCCTGCCCCAGCCCCTCCCCAAAGGAAAACCCGCTACTCTCACCTTTACCTATGACGGAAGGCTGACCGGACAGGAGGAATCTCCGGTTCCTGGTATCAAATTCGGCGCCATCCAGAACCACTATGCCTATCTGATGTACCCCGCCCGATGGTTTCCGGTAAACGACTACACGGTTGACCGGTTCAGCGCCGAAATGCGCATCACGGTGCCGTCACAGTTCAAAGTCCTGGCCAGCGGCAATGGCAGTACCGAAACCGCCGCCGGCGGCAAGATCACTTTTACCTACCGCTACGCGTTGACCTCGTTTCCCGGCAGCATCGCGGTGGTTGAGGAGGCCGGACAGCGGGTTCCCTCCCAAGGGGTTACAACCGAGTTCTACTTCCGGGGAGATTCGCGCGCCATGGCGGCCGCCTACGGCGAGGAATTCGCTAAAGCGATGGTCTATCTCTCCAGTATTTTCGGCGAGCCGCCGCAGCGGAATCTGACGGTAGTCGAGACAGAGAACGGAACCCCCAACGGATATGAGGCGCCGGGGTTGATTTTTCTTTCCACCAGAACCATCGCCAAGCAGGTGAATCCGCGGGTGGTTGCCAACCAAATCGCCCGGCAGTGGTGGACCACCGTAGTTTCACCCGAGAGCCGCAACCACATCTGGCTCACCAACGGCATGGCGCGCTATGCGGAAATTCTGTATCTGGCTCACCTCAACGGTCCAGCGGCAATGGAGTCGGAGATCCGCGATACCTACGTCGAGGCCCTGACGGTGGAAAATCCCGCGCTGCTCGAGGCCGCCCGCCTGGAAGACTATTCACCCGAATTCTGGGCCGCCACGGCCAGCAAGGGAGCCGCGGTAATGAACATGCTTCGCGCCGTAATGGGCGACCAGAAGTTCTTCCAGCTAACGCGGGATTTCCCCCAGAAATTCGCCTGGCAAGCGGTAACCACCGAGGATTTCCGCAAGACCGCCGAGGCGCTGGTGGGCCAGGACCTGCGCTGGTTCTTCATCCAGTGGATTCAGTCCACCGGGGCCCCGGAGTTCAAAATCGAGTACACCGTGTTCCGCACCCAGAAGGGATTTCGCATCATGGGCAAAATCTCTCAGGATCTGGACACCTTCCGCATGCCGGTGGAACTGAAGATCGAAACCGAAGGAAACCCGGAAGACAAGAAGGTGGAACTGTCAGGCACCTCAACGGAATTCAACCTGGACACCTTCGGGAAGCCGAAGACCGTCATCATCGACCCGAACGGAAAGGTCCTGCGATTCAGTCCCAAGATCCGGGTGGCGGTGGCCATCCGCCGGGGAGAGCAATTTGCGGAAATCGGCGATTACATCGAGGCGCTACGGGAATATCAGAAGGCACTGGACGTAACCAGATACAGTTCCCTGGCGCACTATCGCGTGGCCGAGGTCTTCTTCCTCCAGAACAACTACCAATCGGCCGCCAACGAATTCCGCGAGGCGCTGAATGGGGATCTCGATCCTAAGTGGACCGAGGTCTGGGCGCACGTCAACCTGGGAAAGATCTTCGATATCACCGGCCAGCGCCAGCGGGCACTGAACGAATACCGGCAGGCGCTGAACACCAAGGACAACACACAGGGAGCCCAGGAAGAAGCGGCCCGGCACATGAAGGAGCCTTACAAGCCCAAAAACACAGGCGGCATCTAGCCGGTCAGTGCTCTTCGGCGGCCAGGAAGTGCTCCGCCTCGATGGCGGCCATGCAACCGGCTCCAGCGGCTGTTATGGCTTGGCGGTAGGTCCGATCCTGGACATCGCCGGCGTGGAAAACGCCACGAACACTGGTGGTAGCGCCACCCTTGGATACGATATACCCATCCTGATCCAACTCGATCTGGCCCTTGAACGCGGCGGTATTGGGCACATGCCCGATGGCCAGAAAGAAGCCATCCACCTCACGTTCCCAGGTGTCCCCGCTCAGCACATCGCGCAGGCGGACGCCGGTGACAACCCCCTTGCTGACGTCGAAGATTTCATCAACCACCGTATTGGTCAGCAGCGTAATCTTGGGATTGGCCCGCACGCGGTCGATCATGATCCTCGACGCGCGAAACTGGTCGCGGCGATGCACCAGCACCACCTCAGAGCCAAACTTGGTGAGGAAGTTCGCCTCTTCCATGGCCGAATCGCCTCCGCCGATCACCATGATCTTCTTGCCTCGGTAAAAGAACCCATCGCAGGTGGCGCAGGAACTGACGCCATGGCCGATCAGTTTCTGTTCAGAGGGAAGACCGAGCCAGCGGGCCGAGGCGCCGGTGGCGATGATCAGCGCCCGCGTTTCGATCCATTCACCGTCCACGTTTAACCGGAACGGGCGCTTTGAAAGGTCGGCGCCCACGACGGACCCGAGCACATATTCGGCGCCGAAGTTCTGAGACTGCTTCTTGATGTTCTCAACCAGGTCCGGCCCGTTGACACCGTCGGGAAACCCTGGGAAGTTCTCCACCAAAGTGGTCAAAGACAACTGGCCGCCGGGTTCATGGCCGGCAACAACCAAAGGCGTAAGAGAGGCTCGCGCGGCATAGATCGCCGCGGTATTACCGGCGCACCCGGAACCGACAATGACAACGTTTCGCATGAGAGTTTGAGGCCCACCAGGTCCAAACCATCATGCTAACACGCGACCGGAAGCCGCCAGCCCGAAAGGCTTCGATGCAGTTCCCTGCCCATTTGGAATCTATTGCTTACGTTTGTGGCGCAGCCGGATCAGGCCGAGTCCGACCAGCGCGCAGCCCACCAGTCCGAAGGTCGCCGGTTCGGGAACCGCTCCCAGCCGCAGGTCGCCCGTGGCCATGTCGTTGCCGCAGGTTGCCGAAGCGAATTGGATCGTCATTCCCGAACGCAGATCGGAGATGAATCCGGCGCTCGGCACGAAGTTCACCTTGGCCAGAATCTCGGAGCGGTCGAACACGCTCGACAGCACGCTGCCGGTTCCGACGTCCACCGCCGCCGCGGGATCGATCCACACGAACTCGCCCGGCCGGTAGTTGGTGGCCTCCGGCGTGAGCCATTGGAGCACGTCGTACGATGTCAGCGCCGATGTCAGTTGATAGAGATGTCCCGCAACCAGCGAGTCGCGATCCCTGAGTGGAACGCCATAAACGGGCGCGCCGCCGATTGTGAACAGCACATCGCCCACATTCAGGTCCGGACTGCCACCGCCCATATTGAACGTATTCAGCGCGGCATCGCCCTCGTTGTAGTTGAACAGGATATCCATCCGGGCATCGAGACTGCTCTCGACGGTGAAGGTGAGCATGTCGATGTCGAACCGGCTGAGCGGCCCGATGACGTCACCATTGTCGGCGCCGGCCGGATCGGGTCCGCCATAGGGGTCGGCGATTACGGTTGGTGTGGCGCCGAGCGAAGTGCATAGCAGCAGCACGGCAGATAGAACCAACGGGCTTTTCATCTTTTTCCTCACTATCGAGGGTGCCACCGCGACAGGAGGTTATGAATAGACGCCCGGTGTGGAACGTTCCAGGATTTCGATAGTACTCAGCCCTTCATTGGTACTAGGACAGACACCTGATTATACGCCTAAGTATTTGATCGGAAAGCGCTACATGTAGAAGCGCATGATGACCGAGTGCGCCACCCAAGCCGAACTGTAAGCGAGCCCGGTCATGTAGAGGAACTGCGCGATTGGCCAGCGCCATCCCCCGGTTTCCTTGCGCACCACGGCGATGGTGGACATGCACTGCATGGCGAAGGCGAAGAACACCATCAGCGCCACCGCCCCGGCCAGGTTCAAATCACGTTGAATGGCCGCCTGCAATCCGGTGCCATGGGATTCACCCTCGATGCCGTAAATTGTCCCGAGGGTGCTGATGATCACCTCCCGCGCGGCCAGCGAAGTGATCAGTCCGACACCGATCTTCCAGTTGAAGCCAAGCGGCTGGATCGCCGGCTCGATGGTGCGTCCCATGGTGCCGGCGAGGCTCTTTTCGATGGGCGGAACATGGCCGTGGTCAAGCGGCAGGTGCGCCAGGCACCAGATGGCGATGGAGACCCAGAGGATGATGGTGCCGGCGCGGCGGAGGAATATCTTCGAACGGTCGTACAAGCGCAGCGCCAGAGACCGCAGGGTCGGCATACGGTAGGGCGGCATTTCCATCACGAACGAATTGCGCTGGGATTTGAGAATGGACGACTTAAGAACCTTCGCAGTGATGAAAGCCGCCGTGAAGCCCAGCAAATAGAGACCGAGCAGCGCCGCTGCCCGCGCCCCCAGAAAGGGTCCGAGGATGTGTTTATCGGGCACGAACGCGGCGATGATCAGCGTATAGACCGGCAGGCGCGCCGAACAGGTCATGAACGGAGCGATGAGGATGGTGGCGATGCGGTCCCGCTTGTTCTCGATGGTCCTGGTGGCGAGGATTGCCGGCACGGCGCAGGCATAGGCGGAGAGCAATGGAATGAAGGACTTACCCTGTAACCCGACGCGCGCCATGGTGCGATCGGCAATTAACGCGGCTCGCGCCAGGTAGCCGGAATCCTCCAAAATTCCCAGAAACAAAAACAGCAGCAGGATCTGGGGCAGAAATACCACCACCGCGCCGACTCCGGCCCAAACGCCATCCACCACCAGGGAGCGGAGAGCGCCGTTTGGAATTAGCGCTCCGACCAGCGTACCGGACCAGGCAATCAGGTCGTGAACGCCATCCATCAGCGGGGTAGCGCCCGTGAAAATGGCTTGAAAGACGGCCAGTATGACCGCAAAAAAAACTGCCGGACCAACCACCGGGTGCAAAAACACCGCATCCAGCCGCGTGGTCCAGAGGGGCGGGGCGGGGGGATGGTAGGCAGCATTGTCGCCAACCCGCTGCGCCCACAACCGGCAGTGGGGCACGTTGTTCAGCAGCGGCAAATCGACCGGTGACGGCTGAGCAACCCGTTCAGACAGAAATTTCCAGATCGCCTCGATGCCCTCTCCACGGCTGGCGCTGATCAACGCGACCGGCGCACCGAGTTGCTCCGAGAGCGCGACATCATCCACCTTGCCGCCTCTCGATGCCAAGTCGTCGGCCATGTTCAGAACTACAAGTGTCGGCAGGCCGAGGCCCAGAATGGGGGCCGCCAGCATCAGGTGCCGTCCGAGATTGGTGGAGTCGAGAATGAGGATGACTGCTTCGGGCCTCGCCCGCACGGCCGATTGGCCCATCAGGACATCGCGAGTGACCTGTTCGTCTTCCGAGCGTGGTTCCAGGCTATAGATGCCCGGGAGATCGATCAGATCGACTTCGCCGCCGCCTTCGAGCGTGACACGGCCGACGTGCTCTTCCACCGTGACACCGGGAAAATTGGCTACCTTCTGGCGCAATCCGGTTAAACGATTGAACAGCGTGGATTTCCCTGCGTTGGGTGGACCGACGATAGCAACCGAGCGCGGACCGGCGTGAGACTTGGCACTAAGAACGGCAGCGACCGGACAACGGTGGCAATCGCCCATGAAGACTTCCTGGAACCTGATTATGCTGACACGGGGCGGGATCGTTTCTGCTTGGACCGCAACTTCATCCGGGCCGCCGTCTCCTTGCGAAGAGCGATTTCCGACCCATCCACCTGGAACACGCGCGGATCGCCTCCCGGAGCGCTAAGCCCCGCGGTCACGGTGGAACCGGGCAGAAATCCCAATTCCATCAGACGGCGGGCGATATCGTCCGGCACATCGAGGCGGTCGATTACGGCATGTTCACCCCGTCGCAGGTGGGCGAGCGTAGTGGGCTCCGAACCGGCGGCCAGGTGCCCATCAGCATCTCTCTTGAAACTGAGTTGCATCTTACTTGATAGTATCGTGCGACTGTGTCGCGACTGTCAACATCTTCTGAGCGGCCAGCAACGGAGCAAACGGCGGTTTTCAGACATTCCGGTCTGTTTGATCTTTAGTCTCAGCAAGTTGCGGACTTCAATAAATGTTTACCGATGAGCTGCAAACTGGGCTGTGCTACAATTTCCGCGTGCCTGGCAGCCGCCCCAAGGAACTGTACTCGCGCGAGCAGGTGCGGCGGGTTCTCGCCGTCTCCGAACGCCAGTTACGAAGCTGGGAACGTCAGAACCTGATTACCGTTGCGACGAGTTTCAACTTCACCGAACTAGTGGCACTGCGGACCCTGGTCAAACTCCGCAAGAGCCGGGTTTCGCCGCTGCGGATCCGGCGGGCCTTCGCGGCCCTTCGTCAAACCCTGCGGGGAACCGAGAATCCCTTCAGCGAGGTCAAGTTTTTCACCGAAGGCAAACGGATCGGCGTACAGATCGCGGGACGCAAGATGGAGCCGATGACCGGCCAGTTGTTGTTCGATTTTGATGCCGACCAACCGCCGGCGCTGGTTCCGTTCAGCGAAGCAAGAGCATCGAAAGACCCCACCAGCGACCCGCGCCTGCAGGCCGAGGCATATTTTCAGCGGGGGCTGGAGGTTGAGCAGACCGGCGGGACCGTCACCGAGGCGATTGAGTTCTACGAAAAGGCCATCGAACTCGATCCGCACGCCGCCGGCGCCCTGGTGAACCTGGGCACCATCCACTTCAACAGCCAGCGCTGGAAGGAAGCCGAGAGCTTCTACCGCCAGGCCGTGGATGCCGATCCGGAGTATGCGCTGGCACACTTTAATCTGGGCAACCTATACGACGAGATGGGACAGCGGGCAAAGGCCATGGAGCACTACCAGGCCTCACTGCACATTGCCCCGGCCTACGCCGACGCGCACTACAACGTCGCGCTGCTTTACCAGAGCTCCGGGGAGTTGATGAGGGCGGCGCAGCATTGGCGTACCTACCTGAAGCTGGATTCCGGGAGCACCTGGGCATCGATTGCAAAGCGGGAACTGGAGAAACTTCGCCGCGCCACGCTGGTGCCGGGCTGCCGGATCGATTCCAAGTAGCGCCGGATGGGGTTCTCACCCGCGTTGTATCCTAAAGACTTGGAGGGTTTTACTTGGGTCGTATTGGACTCGCGTTGCGCGGTTTCTTTTCACTTCTACTTCACGGAGAGCTATCGGCGCCGCTGTTGGGCGTTCTCGGGCTCACACGGCGCGGCGGCGCATCCCGGCCGGCGCCATCGCCGGCAGCGCCGCCCGCGGTCAACGTTTCTGATGGCGCGCTGCAGATGCTGGGCATTTTACAGCGGGATTCCCGGCTGATCGACTTCCTGATGGAGGATATCTCCGCCTACGCTGACGACCAGGTGGGCGCGGCGGTGCGCGATCTACACGCAGCCTGCCGGCAATCTCTCAACCGGTACGTCACGCTGCGTCCGGTGATTGACGGTGTGGAAGGCACGTACACCAGGATCGAAGCGGCTGCCCAGACGTCCTCCCAGGTGAAGTTGCTGGGAAATGTTCCGGCGGAGGGCAGCGTGGCCGGCGGCATGCTGCGTCATAAGGGCTGGCGTGCCGAAAAGATCGACTTGCCCGCCTTGCCGCGCGGAGGCGACGTGAAGATTGTCGCTCCGGCGGAGATCGAAATCGAATAGGTCTCGGATTGTAACGCCGTGGCACAGAAGTATGTAATTGGTGTCGACCTGGGCACCACGAATTCCAGTCTGGCGTATGCCGCAGCGGGTGCTGGAGCGGATCCGCATCAGTTGCCCGAGGTTCTGCTGTTCGGCATCGCACAATCGATTAACCCGGGCGAAGTCGGCGAACTGGACCTGCTGCCTTCGTCTTTGTACCTGCCCGGCGCGCTCGATTTTCCGGCCGGCTCGCTGGCTCTGCCGTGGGATGACGAACCGCCGTTTCTGGTGGGCCGCCTGGCGGTGAAGCGCGGCGTGGAAAATGTAAGCCGGCTGGTGTCGTCGGCCAAGTCCTGGCTCAGCCATTCGGGCGTAGACCGCACCAGCCCCATCCTGCCACCGAACTATCCCGACCCCGAGCGGCGGCTCTCTCCGGTTGAGGCTTCCCGCGCTTACCTGGAACATCTCCAGCACGCCTGGGACTGGAAGATGCCGGATACGCCGTTTTTCGAGCAGCAGGTTCTGGTGACCGTGCCAGCATCGTTCGATGCCGTCGCCCGCGACCTCACCAAGCGCGCCGCCGAGGAGGCGGGCTACCGCAACCTGATTCTGCTCGAAGAACCGCAAGCGGCATTTTATGCCTGGATTGAACGCCATCCGGACTGGCGCGAGCGTGTCTCGGTTGGCGATCTGGTGCTGGTAGTTGACATCGGCGGCGGTACCACTGACTTCAGCCTGATTGCAGTGACCGAAGACGCCGGCGAGTTGAGCCTGGAGCGGGTGGCCGTGGGAGAACACATCCTGCTTGGCGGCGACAACGTAGACCTGGCGCTAGCCCGCGTGCTCGAACAGCAGTTCGAGGGCCGCGGTACGCGCCTGGACACGATGCAGTTGCATGCGCTGTGGCAACAGTGCCGTGTGGCCAAGGAGAAACTGCTGGAGCCGGGCAACACCGAACCCGAGCACACCGTCACCATCCTCGGCCGGGGCACGGGCCTGGTAGGTGGAACCATCCGGTTGAAACTGGCGCGGGAGGACGTGGAGCGGATTCTGCTGGACGGCTTCCTGCCGGCAGTGAGCAGCACCGACATGCCGCGGCGCGTACGGCGTTCCGGCTTACAGGAGCTTGGCCTGCCCTATGCCAGCGATGCCGCCATCACCCGCCATCTGGCGTGTTTCCTGCGCCAACAGGCGGCCGGCGCCGAACACGGCTCGGTCCGTCGCGCGCCGAGCGGTCTGGCCTGCCCGACCCATGTCCTTTTCAACGGCGGCGTGTTGCAGGCGCCGCTGGTCGGCCGGCGCATTCTGGAGGTACTGAACTCCTGGCTTGCGGCCGAGGGAGTGGACGCCGCCCGGCCGTTAGAGGGCGAAGACCTGATGCACGCGGTGGCCCGCGGCGCCGCCTACTACGGACTGGCGCGCCAGGGACAGGGTATACGCATCCGCGGCGGCATCCCGCGAACTTATTACGTGGGCATTGAAAGCTCCATGCCCGCCGTTCCGGGCATGGCGGTTCCGTTGAAGGCATTGACCGTGGCCCCGTTCGGAATGGAAGAAGGCTCCAGCCTGCCGGTACCCGACAGCGAGTTCGGATTGGTGGTGGGCGAACCCGCCGAGTTCCGCTTCTTCCAATCGGCGCTGCGCAAGAATGACACGCCGGGAACCTTCCTGGATGAGGTTGGCGAGGAACTGGAAGAACTATCGCCAGTTGAGGTTTCACTACCGGCAACCGGCAACTCCGGCCGGGTAGTGCCGGTAACGCTGGAGACCGTGGTCACCGAGACGGGCGTGCTGGAACTATGGTGCGTTGCCCGCGACGGGCAGCGTTGGAAACTGGAATTCAATGTGCGGGAGCACGCCTCCGGATGAAGATCGGCATCGACCTCGGCACCACAAATTCAGCACTGGCATACATTGATCCGGCCGAAGCCGGAGACACTAACTTTCCTCCGATTCACATTCTGGAGGTTCCACAAACCGTCGCGCCCGGCCGGACCGAGAGCCTGCGCACGCTGCCGTCGTTTCTCTATCTGGGGGACCAGACCTACATCGGCACCTACGCCCGCGAGCAGGGCGCGCTGGTTCCCACGCGCTCGGTTCACTCGGCCAAATCCTGGCTGTCTAACTCCGATGTGGACCGAACGGCAAAGATTCTGCCGTGGGATGCGCAGGAAGCAGGCCGCATCTTCTCCCCGGTGGAGGTTTCAGCGCAAGTGCTGGCCCACCTGCGGCAGGCCTGGGACCAGACCCGCCCGACGCGGATGGCGGACCAGGAGGTGGTACTCACGGTTCCGGCCTCCTTCGACGAGGAGGCCCGCGAACTCACAGTGAGCGCCGCCGAACAGGCCGGATTGCCAAAGCTGACACTGCTTGAGGAACCGGCGGCGGCATTCTACTCCTGGATCGCCACCCATCTGGCCCAATCGCGCAAGGATCTGTTTGACGGCCAGACCGTGGTGGTGGTTGACGTGGGCGGCGGCACCAGCGATTTCACCCTGATCCAGGTGGCGCGCAAAGGGGATCAGATCGACTTCACCCGCACGGCAGTGGGTAAGCACCTGTTGCTGGGGGGCGACAACCTGGACCTGACGCTGGCCTGGCTGGTGGAGTCCAAGCTGGGCGTGCCGTTGTCGATCCGCCAGCGCAGCGGGTTGCGCAGGCAGTGCGCCGCGGCCAAGGAGCGCTTGCTGACGGAACCGAATCTCCCGGCGGTCGAGATTACCGTTGTGGGAGCCGGAGCCTCACTGGTTGGCGGAACGATGCGCACCGAGATACTGCGCGAGGAGTGCCTGGAACTGGCGCTCGAAGGGTTCCTGCCGTTTTGCGAACCTACCGATACCCCCAAAGAAGAGAAGCGTAGCGTCTTCCGCGAGTTGGGGCTGCCCTATGTCTCCGACCCGGCAGTGACGCGCCATCTCGCCGCCTTTCTGGCAACCATAGGAGCCCGGCCCGACACCATCCTGTTCAATGGCGGTTTCTTCATGCCGGAGATCTGCCGGACGCGGGTAGCCGATGTGATGGAGCGTTGGTACGGCCGGCGACCGCTTGTGCTGGCCAACAATGACTTGGACCTGGCGGTGGCGGTGGGCGCGGCCTACTATTGCTACGTGCGGTCGACCGGAGCGGGCCTGCTGGTGCGGGGAGGCTTGCCGAGGGCGTACTACCTGGGGACCGGGGAGCGGACAGAAGATGCCAGAATTCCCACCGTGTGCCTGGTACCGCGCGGCACCGAGGAGGGCCAAACGCTGGAGGTTGATCGTGACGACCTGCAACTGATTGCCAACCGGCCCGTCTCGTTCCGGCTCTACAGCTCGCTTACACGAACCGAAGATCACGTGGGCGACACAGTGGAATTCGACTCCCTTCGGGCCGGCGGCACTCTCCACCTGCATGCTCCGCTCAACGCGGTAATCCGGTTTGGCAAGAAGATTGAAGAGCGGCGCATTCCGGTGAAACTGGGTGCGCGCCTGACCGAGGTGGGCACGCTGGAGATCTGGGCGGAATCTAAGATCAGCGAGCATCGCTGGCGGTTGCAGTTTGAGCTGCGAAAGCAGGCGGCCCAGCAGGCTGCGGCCCGGCCGGCGGCGGTGGTGAGCGAAGAAGCGGTGGCGCGGGCCGAGGAGCTGATCGGCCAGATGTTCGGCGGCCGCGCCGGTTTCGCGCCGGGGGACCTGCCGGGACGCCTGGACGAGACGGTTGGCCTGGGCCGGAACTCCTGGCCACTGAGCATGATCCGCCGGCTCGCCGATCGAATGTTAGAGAGCGCCGGCGGACGGGGATTAGGCCCGGCATTCGAAGCGCGCTGGCTCAACCTGTGCGGATTCTTTCTGCGCCCGGGCTTTGGATTTCCCGGCGACGACCTACGCATGGAACAGGCCCGGCGCGTCTACGCCTCCGGCCTGCGATTTTCCAACCAGGTGCAGTGCGAAATCGAGTGGTGGATCTTCTGGGGGCGAGTGGCCGGCGGGCTCAATCGAAACCAGCAGGCGGACGTATTCCAGCGAATTTCCGCCAACCTGATCCCCCGCGCCGGCAAGAAACCGGTGAGGCTGAATTCCAGCCTGTTGCGGGAGATGTGGCGCACCGCCGCGAGCCTGGAACTGCTACCCGGACAAACAAAGACCGACCTGGGAGAGGCGCTGCTGAAGCGCATCCAAGCGGGCGACTACCGCGAGAGCGAACTCTGGTGCCTGGCGAGGCTGGGCGCGCGGCAACTCTTCCACGGCGCCAACAACCACGTGCTGCCGCCATCAACCGCGTCACGCTGGGTGGAGGCGCTGATCGGTAACCCGAAAGCAGCCGAGGCAGTGGCGAGCCTTGCGCGCCATACCGGAGATGCCGCCCGCGACGTGAGTCCGGCGACGCTGGAGTTGGTCCGCCGGCGGTTATCGGAGCGTGCGGATGCAACCCGTTCGCTGGCGATTCTGGAGGGCGATGAGGCCAGCGATCAGGCGCTCGGCCGGATCTTCGGCGAGGAACTACCCTCCGGGCTGGTATTTGGCGCGGCTTCCGAGAGATCCCACGGACTGATTTCGTAAACCGGGCGCCGGAGTTGCGCCCCCGGCGAACGATCATGCTACGTTCTTCGTATATGACAACCAATCGGCTGGAAGAGGTGCGGCGGCGGCACGCGGCGGCCGAGCAGGGCGGAGGACAGTCCCGGCGCCAGCGCCAGCATCAGGAGGGCAGACTCTCAGCCCGGGAGCGCATCGAACTGCTGGTCGATGAGGGCACCTTCGAAGAATTGGACAAACTGGTGCGTCATCGCTGCCGTGATTTCGGCATGGAGGAGCAAGTGATCGACGGTGACGGGTTTGTCACCGGATGGGGATACATCAACGGCCGCCTGATTTATGTTTTCGCCCAGGATTTCACCGTATTCGGCGGGTCGTTATCGGAGTCGAACGCGCAGAAGATCTGCAAGATCATGGACCTGGCGATGAATAACGGCGCCCCGGTGATTGGTTTGAACGATTCGGGCGGCGCCCGGATTCAGGAGGGCGTGCTCTCGTTGGGAGGCTATGCCGATATCTTCCTGCGTAACACCCTGGCCAGTGGCGTAGTGCCGCAGATCTCGGCAATTCTCGGTCCTTGCGCGGGCGGCGCGGTTTACTCACCAGCCATCACCGACTTCATCTTCATGGTGGATCGGAGCAGCTACATGTTCGTCACCGGGCCGGACGTCATCAAGACCGTAACTCACGAAGACGTGACCAAGGAACAGTTGGGCGGAGCCATGACCCATAATTCCACCAGCGGCGTGGCGCACTTTCTGACCCCTGATGACGCCGAGTGCCTGCGCATGGTCCGCCGCCTGCTCGATTACATTCCGCAGAATAACCGTGACGATGTCCCGCAGCGGCCGACCAACGATCCGGCCAACCGCCAGGATCCCGAACTCGATACCCTGGTGCCCGAGGAATCGGACCGCCCTTACGACATCAAGCAGATCATCCACCGCGTGGTGGACGACGGCGACTTTTTTGAGGTTCATGAGCACTTTGCCCGTAACATCGTGGTGGGTTTCGCGCATCTGGACGGCCGCGCGGTGGGCGTCGTCGCCAATCAACCGGCCCATCTGGCAGGATGCCTGGACATCGATTCCGCCACCAAGGGCGCCCGGTTCGTCCGCTTCTGTGATGCGTTCAATATTCCGATCCTGACCTTTGAGGATGTCCCCGGATTCCTGCCGGGTACCGGCCAGGAGTTTGGCGGAATCATTCGCCACGGCGCCAAACTGCTGTTTGCCTACGCCGAGGCGACGGTGCCGAAGATTACGGTGATCACCCGCAAGGCCTACGGCGGAGCCTACTGCGTGATGGGCTCCAAGCATCTGCGGACGGATATCAACTTTGCTTACCCGAGCGCCGAAATTGCCGTGATGGGACCGGAGGGAGCCGTCAACATCGTCTACCGCCGGGAACTGAGCGAAGCCACGGACCAAGAGACGGTGCGCCGGGAAAAGACCGCCGAGTTTCGCGAACGCTTTGCCAACCCGTTCGTGGCGGCCGAACGTGGCTTTATCGATGACGTGATCGAGCCGCACGAGACCCGGCCCCGGGTGATCGGGGCGCTGCGAATGCTGGCCACCAAGGTGACCCACCTGCCGCGCAAGAAGCACAGCAACATCCCATTATAGAAATGGCCGGTAATCAGACGAGGCCCGCGTGCTGGGGCATGCGGGCCTCTCAGAGGGGCTTGCGGTTGGCTGGGTCCAACCGCAGGGGATGTTTAAGTCAAGGATGACTTAATTATCAATTGCCCTTCTAATAAGCACGCCGCTTGCCAAACCTCAATCGCCTGATTTCAACAAGTTCCGGATCCGGTGCTCTTCTATTGGGTGCGGAATTGCGCGCAATTGGGGATTTCACCCGAACCTCAGCTTACCTTCGGGCAAATGCGGGGCAGCAGCCGGATACGGTTGGAATCCAAAGATTGATGAAGCCCCGGCGCTGGGACGCCGGGGCCACTCAGAGGGGCTTGCGGTTGGCTGGGTCCAACCGCAGGGGATGCTTAAGTCAGGATGACTTAATTATCAATTGCCCTTACTAAAGCATCTTCCATGCCAAATCCAGCGCTTGCAGAATCAACGGCTTAACGACGGGCTCCCATGTTTCTGGGTGTGGGAAAAGACGGTCCGTGGGTTATATGGCTCATTCGAGATCTTCTACTCGGACGAGCCCGCGGGCGGAGGTTCCAAGAACTCGCGCGCCAGGTCCGCGGGACTTCCGCCCAGATCCAACATCCGCCGGGAAACCTCTTCCCCGTTCACCAGGAACAGCGCCACGATACCCTGCGCCGTGGGCTGGAGTTCAAGCCGCCGTTCCCGGGCGTCGAGGCGCAGAGTATCACCCAGCCACACCATGTGCACCTTCGTCCTCAGCCGGTGACCGATGCGCGTCGCTTCGGACAATAGTTCACCGGTGAAGGGGGAGTGCTTCAGTTGCTCGGCAAATGGAGCGGCGGCTTGCAATTGGGCCCGCTCGGTTTCCCGGCGCCGCGCGTCGTGCCGGCTTTCAGCAGCCCGCTCGTCCGCCGTCTCAAGATTCTTGAGGCTGTTCTCCAGATTGTCCAGGTATCCCATGCTTTGAGTGTCGCCGATTTCACTCAGCGCCCGGAGGATCCGAAGCCGCCTTCCCCGCGCCCGGACCCGCCAAGCACAGTCTCTACCCATTCCACCGCCTCATACCGGGCGATGATCATTTGTGCGATGCGATCGTGTTTACGGATCTCGTACACCGCCCGGCCCAGGTTGAGCAGGATGACCCGGATCTCGCCCCGGAAACCGGGGTCGATGGTTGCCGGGCTATTCGGCAGCGTGATGGCGTGGCGGAGGGCGAGGCCGCTTCGAGGACGGATTTGAGCCTCGTATCCGGGAGGAAGTTCGATCGCGATTCCGGTACTTACCAGAGCCGGAACGCCCGGTTCAAGCTGGAAATCAACCACCGAGTAGAGATCCATCCCCGCGTCATCGGAAGGACCGTGGGCATAGGTTGGAATCCGGGCTTCGGGATGGAGGCGTTGAATGCGGAGTTGCATGAATCCGTTATCATATCGATTTCACCCTGATGCCAGAATCAACCCGCCGCCGAGTCCGGAGCGTTTCCCCGATGCCGCCGGAAAAATCCGCCTATGCGCTGGCCCGCTATAGCCGCTCCCCGGATTCCATCCGTGATTCGCTGGAGTGGGTGCGGGCACATGACTCGACGCGATTTCTGGAGAGTTTCTATTTTCAGTACGGCCACGCCTCGATTGCCGACCTGGGCCATGTAACTCTCTGTTTTGAGGGAATCTCGGAACTGGCCGCAACCGAGATCGAAGATGAGCAGCTTTGGGATGGACAGGCCAGGTCGTCCCGCTATCAGAACTTCTCAAAATCCGGCTTCATCGTTCCGCCCGAGTTCGACGCGGCCCAGACCGCAAGCTACCGGCAACAGGGCAGCGCGCTGCTCGACGCATACACTGCCGCGCACACCCGGATGCTGGAATATTACCGGAGCAAGCTGCCGCGTCCGGATGACATGAAGCCCGAGGCCTACCAGCGCAACCTCGCCGCGCGAGCGTTCGATGTCGCCCGCTATCTGCTGTTTTTCGGCGTTCCCACCAGCATCGGCCAGATCACGAGCATCCGCACGTTAGAGCGCCAGGCACGACGCCTGCGAGTGTCGGAATTCGAGGAACTGCGGACGCTGGCCGCCGAGATTGTGGCGGCCTGCGCCAACCCGCCCGATTGCGTCTGGTCAGAGGAGACGGCGCGGGAACCGCTGGCGCCGACGTTGGCCCGTTTCCTCGAGGCCGACGAGCACGCGCGCCAGTCCCGTATTGATCTGGCGCAGGTGGCCGCCAGCCTGCTGCCCAAGAGCGGGCCTTGCGCGGTGGACGATGTCGACCTGCTGCGCCCGGACCATCCCGCCGCCGACTGTGCCGCCACGCTTCTCTATCCGGTGACCGACCGGCCGTTCCGCGAATTATACGAGACTGCCCTGAGTTGGAGCGAGGCACAGCGGCGGGAGGTGCTGGATGCCGCCGTGCGCTCGCGGACTCGCCGCGACGAACTGCTGCGGAACTTCCGCGGCTCGGTTTATGCGTTCGACCTGATTCTCGACATCGGGGCGTACCGGGACCTGCACCGTCACCGCCGTTGCCAGCAGTTCCGCCAAGCCTACAGCGGCCGGCTCGGCTACGCCGTGCCGCAACCGGCGATTGACGCCGGCATCGGGGATTCATTCTCCCACGCGTTTGACGAAGTATCGCTGACGGCCGGCAGCCTGTCCCAGCCCGGCGTCCAATATTTGTTGCCGTTTGGGACGCGCTCCCGTTTCCTGTTCAAGATGGACTTTGCCGAAGCGGAGTACATCTGCCGGCTTCGCAGCGGCGTGAAGGGACACTTCAGCTATCGTCAGGCGGCCTGGAAGATGAAAGAGAAACTGGCCGCTCTTGAACCCGAATTAGCGCACTTGTTGAGCGGTACGCCGCCGTGGATAGAAGATCCTCTAAACCGTTAAGCCAGCCGCGATATTCGGTGAAAAGTTACATTGAAACATGTAACGTGGAGCCGCGAATCACAATTACCGCGCCGAAAATACCACAATTCTGTAAAAGTTCCCGGCCAAACAATAGCGAGTAGTTTCTCAACATCAGCAAAATCAAGAACTTGGTTTTGGCACGAAGAGTGCCTTTTGTCAAGGCGTTCGGTAGCCGAAATCCGGTCCTGGATGTTGGCTGAACAGGGTATCGCGCGCTGCGTGGAGCACGTTGGAGCGATGCCCGAGGATCGTCGGCACAAACCGAGAGCAAGGAGAATTAACTCGATGAATCGTTGGAAACTGTTCGCATTCGCTGTGTGCCTGGCGATGTTGAGCTTGCCCATGGCACCCTCCGCGAAGGCTGATGAGTGGGACAAGCGCACCGTATTGACGATCAATGAACCCCTTGAGATCCCCGGCCAGATACTGCAACCCGGGAAGTACGTCATGAAGCTGATGGACTCTGATGCCGATCGTCATATCGTGCAGATCTTCAACGGTGACGAATCGCACCTGATTACGACAATTCTTGCGATCCCCAACTACCGTCTGGAGCCGACCGGCAAGACAGTATTCACCTATTGGGAAACTCCCGCCGGCCAACCGCCTGCTCTTCGCGCCTGGTTCTACCCCGGCGATCTCTATGGACAGGAGTTCGCCTACAAGCCGGTCGAAGCAACACAGCTCGCGCAAAAGACCAACCAGAACGTGCTGAGCACGGAAGCGAAGAATGCCAATGAACTGAAGAGCGCTCCGGTACATACCATCACGCCACAGGGTCAATCGCAGGCGTTGAATCCTCACGTCTATACCGCTCCGGCGAATTCGCAGGTAGCGCAGAATCACGTCGCGCCGCAGGCGCCGGTCCAGATGGCCAGCCGTGCTAAACTGCCGCGGACGGCCAGCGATATGCCGCTTATCGGGTTGATTGGATTGCTGGGAATGGCTGCCGGTGTAAGTATGCTGGTAGTTCGCCGGCGACTCGCCTGACATCCGCGGAAGCCGGAACAGGATACCTGGCGTCGTGACTGAAAAGGACGCCAGGCGCCGCTCAGCCGTTGGATTTTTAGGGGGAGGACGATGACACGGCGGGGCCGGTTGTTCGGTTGTGCGCTACTCGCCGGGGCAATTGCGCTCGCCGCGCAGGATGGAGAGCCGGCAACTTCGAAGCCGGTCCCATCCAACCCGGGGACCTCCCCCTCACCTCCCCCGGTTCCCTTCTTCCTTTCACCGCAGATTCCCCAGCCGCCGCCCCCGCCGGGCAAAGCCGATTTTTCTACCGATGTCGACATGGTGCTGCTCGATGTCAGCGTGCGTGATTCCAAGGGTGGTTTCGTAGGCGGCTTGAAGCGCGGTGATTTTCAGATCTTCGAAAACGGCCGCCCGCAGCCCATTCAGACGTTTAATACCGAGGATGCTCCGGTAACCGTGGGTATTCTGGTGGACTCCAGCCGCAGCATGCGCTCCAAACGCCGGGAAGTAATCACCGCGGCTGAATCCTTCGTAAAAATCAGCAACCCGCGGGACGAGATCTTCGTGATCAATTTCGACGATAAGATCTCCTTCGGGCTACCGGTGGGAACACCGTTTGCCTGCCAGATTCCCGACTTGCGCGATGCCTTGATGAGTTCCCCTCTTGACGGCCGGACCGCACTCTACGACGCCGTGCTGGCCGGGCTGGCGCATGCCAGTGAGGGAAAGAATCTCAAGAAGGTACTCCTGCTGGTGACCGACGGCGGCGATAACCAGAGCACGCACTCGTTTGACGAGGTTCTGGCGGCCGCACAAAAATCGAATGCCACCATCTATGTGATCGGTTTCTTCGACGTTGCTGATCAGGATCAGAATCCCGGCATGCTACGACGGTTGGCAAAGGAGACCGGCGGATCCTTCTACCAACCGCGCCAGGTGAATGACATCGTCGAACTTGCCGAACAGGTCGCGCGGGACATCCGTGCCCGCTACACGCTGGGCTACATACCGGCGCTGAATGGCGCCTCTCGCTACCGGACACTCAAAGTGATGGCCAGCGCCCCGGGGCATGGCCGCCTGCGTGTCAAAACGAGAGAGGGCTACCTGGCGCCGGGCGCTCCGGCGGAAGCAGCGAATACCGGCTTGCGAGGGAGCGTGAGGTGAGATGAGACGGGCTCTGCTTTACTTCCAGATCGCATTTTTCTCAATCGGGTTGGCGTGCGGTGGCTACTATTTGACGCACTGGTATCGCAGCCGCAGCTACGAGCGGCAGCAGATTGAAATGCTGAAGCGGGAACTGCCGCCGGCAACCGGGGAAGCGCTGCCCGAACCCGACAATGCACCCGTGCTGCCGGCGCCGCCGGACCTGGATCCGAATGCGGTCGGCCTGATCGAGATTCCGCGGCTCAATCTGGTCGCCGTGGTGCGTGCCGGTGAGGACGATCGAACGCTATCGGAGGCAGTAGGCTGGCTGAAGGATACCGCCATGCCCTGGACGCCGGACGGCAACGTGGGGTTGGCTGCCCACCGGGACACGTTCTTCCGGCCGATCCGTCACATTAAGCAGAATGACCAGATCCTGCTGGCAACCCGCCGCGGCACCTATCGTTACTTGGTCGAGTCGACAAGCATTGTTCGCCCTGAGGATGTCTCGGTGCTCGCTCCGGTCGGACATTCGGTGCTGACGCTGGTGACCTGCTATCCGTTCTACTTCATCGGCCATGCCCCCAAGCGGTTCATCGTCCGCGCAAGGCTGGCTACTGGCCCGCCACCGCCTGAAGACTACGTAATTTTGCGCTCAGTGTCGTCCGCTTCAAACGGAGCATCTGCGCCGCCTGCTTCTTATTCCCGCCGGTCTTCCGCAACGCCTGCTCGAGAATCTGCCGTTCGATCCGCCCAACTGTCCGTTCAAAGTCCAGGCCATCCTCGGGTAATGCGACCAACGGTCCGCTAGAGTCTGCCGGCGCTGGCCGGGTACCTGCCGGCGGCAGAGCAAAATCGCTGGGATGCAATACCTGACGGTCGCCCGACATCGCCACCGCCATTTCCACCGCGTTCTCCAATTGGCGGACATTGCCCGGCCAACAGTAGCGGCACAACCGGTCGAGCGTTTCCGGCGAAAGCGTCTTTGCGGCAATCTCCTCCTGACGGCAGATCTTCTCCACAAAATGAAGCGCCAGTAAGCGGACGTCGCTGATCCGCTCGCGCAGCGGCGGCATGTGGAGCGGCACCACGTTCAGCCGGTAGTAGAGGTCTTCCCGAAACCGCCCGCAGCGGATTCGCTCCACCAGATCCACATTGGACGCCGCCACCACCCTGACGTCGATCTTGATCGTTTCCGAACTGCCCAACCGCTGGAATTCACGCTCCTGGAGCACCCGCAGCAGTTTCGCCTGCA
>JADZGD010000126.1 GCA_020854055.1 Bryobacterales bacterium
GGAGACCATCAGCAGACAGGCCTACGGATTCCGCAACTTCGAAAACTACCGGCAACGAGTGCAGGTGCTCTGTGCTTAACTATTCTTCGTGGGATCGGGGTTGCCCCCGTTTTTGGCGTACAGCCGCTGTAAGTTATTGAAAATATGGTAGCGCTAACGGGAATCGAACCCGTATTTAAGCCTTGAGAGGGCTCCGTCCTAACCGTTAGACGATAGCGCCACTTTTCTATAAGTATAGCAAAATGGCGGCCATCAAGCTTGACACCGCAGCGCCGGATCGAGTACGTAGTGGTGGGGCCGCATACTCCGCCGGAAATTGCAGCTCAACGCAAATCGAAATGGCCTCGGGATCTAAAACGCCGTCCTCATGTGGTGCTGATCAATCGAGGGTGGAAGAGGGATGACCGCCGAATCAGCTTACGCGCGGCCGGACTGCTGTTGTGGGCGGCCATCTTGTTTCACGAAATGCGTAGCCGCCGGGATACCGAACACCGTGGGGATCTCCGCTGGCTGTTCTTTTTCCCGGCGGCCTTCCATGTGGTGGGACTGCTGGCGCGTCTTGGATCACACTTCACGGCTACCGGCTTCTGCCGAGTGCTTGCCCCGGCGATGGTCCATCTCGACATGCTGCTCGATCCGGCCGGGGGATAATCGGCGCCATGCACCACATTGCCTTTTGGGGAGCCAGCGCAGGACATGACCCGCTCCGGCTGTTTTGGGATTCCCGATGCTCGCGTATTGCTCGGGCCGAATTGCATCTTACTGCCCAATTTGCGTCGGCTTACGGGACAAATGAAAAGGCGAACCTTAGCAGGGCGAAGCGCAGCGCAAGAAAGCGGCTGGTTCCGATCCTTCAATCGCTATCAAGTGCCTTGGTTTGTGGTGGCCAGGGACGGAATCGAACCGCCGACGCCAGCCTTTTCAGGGCTGCGCTCTACCGACTGAGCTACCTGGCCAGGGAGTGTACTCCTAGATTAACAAATCGCTGCTGCTTCTCCAAACCAGTTCCGTTCTCTATTTGCGCCTGTCAGTGATCCCTGTCGGTCACCAGGTCGGTCACCGCCAGCAAGGCCCGCTGATAGGGCGAATCGGGGAACGCGCTGATCAGGGCGCGAGATTTTTCGGTGAACGCCGTGGCTCTGTGCTGCGCCCGCTCGAAACCGCCGCGCTGCTCGATCATCACGCGCACGAGGTCAAACGGCACCCGCTCGTAGTTTCCGTCCGCGAGTACGGTCTCCACCATCTGGCGCTCCTGTTCGCTGGCGTGCTCCAGGGCGTAGATCAGCGGCAAAGTTACCTTCCCTTCGCGCAAATCGTTACCCACCGGCTTGCCCAGCACCTCGGCAGTGGCGGTGAAATCCAGAATGTCGTCCACCAGTTGAAACGCCATGCCCAGGTTCCAGGCGAATTCTCCCAGCCTCGATGCCAGTCCGTCTTCCGCTCCGCCAGACATCACTCCCAACCGCGCGCAGGCCGAAAAAAGGCTGGCCGTCTTGCGGTCGACCAGATCCAGGTAGTCGGATTCGCTGACGTCCACCCGGCCAATCCGCTCCAATTGCAGCAGTTCGCCTTCCACCATCATTTGGGTCAGGCTGATCAGAATGTCGAGAATCTCGAAATTCCGCTCTCGCAGAGCCACCTGGAACGCCTGCATGTAGAGCCAATCACCGGCCAACACGGAGCTGTGATTACCCCAGACCACGTTCGGTGACGGCCGTCCCCGCCGCGTCTGGGCGATGTCGATCACGTCGTCATGCACCAGCGTGGCGGCGTGGATCATCTCCACGACGCCGGCCAGCCGGATCGAACTCTCGGTAACCGGGCCCGCCAGATGAGAAGAGAGCAGCAACAGGATAGGGCGCAGACGCTTTCCGCCGCTGGCCTGCAGATACTTGCCGATGTTCGTGATCGCATCCACGGACGCGATCAACTGGACGTTGATCTCCTGTTCGACCCGAGTCAGGTCCGCATGCACCAACTCGAAGATCTCCCGCGCCGTCAAGCTCTGTCCGATGTTTCCTGAGCCCATCCGATTCATTCAGTGTACCTGCCGGATTCCATACCCGCAAACAACCGCTCGAAGTTGGCCGTGGTAGCCGCCGCCAGTTCCTCGAACGGTTCATCTCGAAGTTCGGCCAGTCTCCGGACGGTGTGCACCACAAACGCCGGTTCGTTCCTTCTCCCGCGGTTTGGCGCCGGAGCCAGGTAGGGCGCATCGGTTTCCACCAGCAGGCGCTCTACCGGCGCCGCGCAGGCAGCGGCGTGAACGGCTGCCGCTTTGGGAAACGTAACCATGCCACCGAAACTCACCAGAAAATTCATCGCAATCACACTCTGGAGTTCATCCGGACCGCCTGAAAAGCAGTGCATGATGCCCATTAAGCCGGTGGGAACCCAGTGGCGCCCGATGAGATCGAGCGTGTCCGCCCACGCTTCCCGTGTATGGATGATTACCGGTTTGCGGAACCGGGCCGCGATGTGCAGTTGTTCGATGAACACTTCACGCTGGCACTCGGGCGGCGAAAAATTATAGTGGTAGTCCAGGCCGATTTCACCGAGCCCCAGAACCACCGGCTGGCTCAGCCGCGCCGCAAGCTCGTCGAACGTCCTTGCGGCCGCCTTTGCGGCGTCGTGAGGATGCACACCCACGGTCGCCCGGATTGAAGAATAGCGCTCGGCCAGGCGGATTGCCGCATCCAGGTCATCGGGGCCGGAACCGGTTCCGATCGCCAGCATCCGGGTAACTCCTGCCTTTTCGGCCCGCTCAACGACCGCGTCACGGTCTTCATCAAACCTGCTATCGTCCAGGTGGCAGTGTGAATCGACAATGGTCATTTCAACCGTGACCCGACCGGGATCTCCTCCAGGAATCCCGCCAGCACGGGCTTTCCCCCCTCGACCGAAGCGGCTACGATCATTCCCTGCGACGTTAGTCCACGCAGCTTTCGCGGCTGCAGGTTGGCGACAATCACTACCTTGCGGCCAACCAGTTCTTCCGGCGTATAAGCCTCGGCGATGCCGGCCACGATACTACGCGGCTCCGCCTCTCCGATGTCCACCGACAGGTGCAATAGTTTGTCGGAACCTTTGGCACGCCCGGCGCTCAACACCCGGCCAACGCGGAGATCTACCTTTGCAAAATCCTCGATGCTGATCAGATCGTTTTCGCCGGCGGTGGCGGCCGTCGGCTGCTCCCTGATACCCATCAGCGCCCGCTGGCGGGCAGTCTCCTTTTCTTCAAGCGCGCGTATTTTCTCAATCGCCGGGCCCGCGTCGATTCGTGGAAATACCGGCGCTACCCCGCCAATTGGCTGCCCGGCGGGCAACTGGCCCCAAGCAAGCTGATCCAGCCGGACGGTCTCCAGCGGTTCGCGCATTCCAAGTTGCTGCCAGATTCTGGCGGCCGACTGTGGAAGGACGGGCGCCAACAGGACCGCGGCGATGCGTGCCACCTCGGCCGCCGTGTACAAAGTGGTATCGAGCGTTCGCACCGCCTCGTCCGAGGTCTTCTTGGTCAGAGTCCACGGCGCCTGGGCGACGATGTACTTGTCAACGGCCGACAGCAGCGCCCACAGTGTCTCCAGACCCTTGCCGAAAGCAAACTCCTCGAACTGGATGGCGACGGCGCTAATTGCCGCACGGGCCTGTTCAACGATTGTGGGGTCGCCCTCGGCCTGTGGAACGCATCCTCCGCGATACTGGCGGATCATGGTCAGTGTCCGGCTCACCAGATTGCCCAGGCCGTTGGCCAGGTCGGAGTTGTAGCGTCCTACCAGGGCGTCGTAACTGAAGCTGCCGTCCTGTCCGAATACCACTTCGCGCAACAGGAAGTAGCGCAGCGCGTCGACGCCGATCACGTCGACAATGGGCGTGGCGCGAACGATATTGCCGCGCGACTTGCTCATCTTGTCGTTCTCGAACAGCAGCCAGCCGTGAGCGAAGATCCGTTTCGGCAACGGCCAATCGGCAGCCATCAGAAAAGCCGGCCAGTAGATGGCATGGAAACGGAGAATCTCCTTGCCGATAAGATGCAGATCAGCCGGCCAGAACGGTTCACCGCCCTTTGACAACTGGCCGAGCACGGCGGTGTGGTAAGTCATCAGCGCATCGAACCAGACATAGAACACATGCTGGCCCTCGACCGGCACGGGGATGCCCCACTTGATGGAGGTCCGGCTGATGGATAGGTCGCTCAGCCCCTGCTTGACAAAGGCGATCACTTCGTTGCGCCGCGTCTCGGGAAGAACGAAATCCGGCTGGTCCTGGTAGAGATTGAGCAGACGTTCGCCGAATGCCGACAGTTTGAAGTAATAATTCTCCTCGGTGACAGTCTCGGTGGGGCGGCCGCAATCCGGGCACGGGTCGCCGGGTTGCGCATCGTTCACGTAAAGCTCACAGGAGACACAGTACTGGCCGGTGTAGCTTCCCTTATAGACGTAACCGCGTTCCTGGCAGCGGAGAAACAACGCTTGCACGTTGCGGGCATGATCGGGATCGGTGGTGCGTTTAAACCGGTCAATGTGCAAGCCCAGCCTCTCCCACTGCTCCCGGAATTCACGCGAGACGACATCGGTGAACTGCTGCGGCGTCTGGCCGGCATTATGGGCGGAACGTTCCACTTTCTGGCCATGCTCATCGGTGCCGGTGGTGAGCACCGCTTCATAGCCCTGCATCGTCTTGAAGCGCCGGATCGTGTCGGCGGCAATCGTGGTATAGGCATGCCCGATGTGCGGCGCTGCGTTCACATAGTAGATGGGGGTGGTGAGATAGTATTTCTTCATCGCGTGCTTTTCAGATAAGAGTAACTGGCCTCGGCGATCACCTGCTTCAACGGAATCCCACATTCCCTGGCGAGCCGGCGGCAGTCATCATACTCGGGCGAGAAACCACCGCTTTCACCCGTCTTGATGCGGACTTCGCCGAACGGCGTTGCCACGGTTACCGATTCCCGCTCTTGCACACGGCGTTCCGCCGCATAGACCCGGACGCCCAGCGTGGTGGTCTCCCGCATCACCAGGGAGGCTAGCATCTCCTGGTCAGCGGGCCGGGCAATTACCCGGAGCAGGCACCCGAGACGCTGCTTTTTCATCATCTGCGGTGTAAGCGTTACGTCCAGCGCTCCCTGCTCGAGCAGCCGCTCCATGGCATATCCGAGTACTTCGGGAGATGAATCGTCGATGTTAGCTTCAATCACCGACACGGTTACCGTCTCGGAAGCCGAAGTCCGATTGGCGATCAACGCCCGCAGCACGTTCGCCTGCCCGGGAAAGTCGCGGTCGCCGGCGCCGTAGCCTGCGCTGAGGATGGTTGCCGCCGGCATCGGGCCGAAAGCCGTAGCCAGCGTGGCCGCCAGCGCGGCGCCGGTGGGCGTGGTCAACTCCATCGCCGGCCCTTTGGAGAAGACCGGCTTGCCTTCCAACAGCGCGGCGGTGGCCGGAGCGGGAACCGGCAGCGTTCCGTGCTCGGTTTCCACCGTGCCGCTGCCGACGTTCAGCGCCGACGAGAACACGGCCTCCACGCCGAGCAGTTCCAGGGCAAAGCAGGCGCCGGCTATATCGGAGATGGAATCCACCGCGCCAACTTCGTGGAAGTGAACTTTTTCCAACGGCACACCGTGGACCCGCGCCTCCGCTTCTCCCAAACGCCGGAACACGGCGGCTGCGTTCTCTTTCGCACGCCGTGGCAGGGCCGAGCCGTCGATCATCTTCAAAATCTGCGGCAGATGGCGGTGCCTGCCGGTTTCGCCGCCGACTACCCGAAATTTGGTGGCTGCGATTCCGGCGCGTCGGGTCTTCTCGATTTCAAAGGCCGCGCCGGTGCCGAATGAGCGCAGGCCGTCAACAAGCAGGGTCGCATCGGCTCCGGCATCGACCAACGCACCAACCGTCATGTCACCACTGATTCCTGAGAAGGCGTCAAAATAGCAGATCTTCATGATTGCCGTGTTCTATCCAAAGTGTCACCCGGGATGGTTCTACACAGGATCGGGTCGCATCTGCCCTCTTGCAGCCGTGGCGGGACCCGTCCCACGGTAACTACCATCGTATCGCGGAAGCCGCCTGTCTACGCTGGACCGCCAATTGCTCCTCTAACACCAACTGCCCGCTCGCCTCCCGCTCGCCACCTCGTGAAAGAACGGTTCACCAGCCGCTTACAATATAGGGTGCAGCCAGGTTGGGCTAATCCGTTGGAATGCGAGTACACGCAGTTCGTTTGGCAAATCACGCGGTGCGTACGCCAGCGGGAAGACTTTACCTGGCGGTGGCCGCATAGCCACGGAAACGCAGCACAACCGTACCGTGGTGACAGAGCGAAACACATGGATATTTCACTGAAGGGCGGCGATGCATCCTCTCGACTGTAAGCTGGTGCTCGCTTCCCAATCGCCCCGCCGGCGCGAACTTCTGACCACGGCCGGCTTCTCGTTCACCGTCCGCGTGGCCGGCATTGATGAAAGGCGGCAGCCTGGGGAGTCGCCCGAAGGTTATGTGCGGCGCTTGGCCAGAATGAAAGTTGAGGCGATTGCCCTGGCGCCGGACGAGATTGGATTGGGAGCCGACACGACTGTTGTCGTAGGTGAGCACCTCCTGGAAAAACCCATCGACGACGGCGACGCTATCCGGATGTTGCGATTACTTTCGGGAAGAGCGCACCGGGTGGTTACCGGGATCGCGTTACGACACGCCGGGAAGGTACTCTCGGACTGTGAAGCTACAATCGTCGTATTCAATTCGCTAAGTGAAGCCGAAATCACAGCTTACGTGGCCAGCGGCGAACCGGTAGACAAGGCCGGCGCCTACGCAATCCAGGGACTCGCGTCCAAGTTCATTGCACGAATCGACGGTTGTTACTCCAATGTGGTCGGATTGCCAGTAGCGCTGGTTTACCACCGTGTGAAGGAACTGGTGGGGAGCCTTAACGATGGGCAAGTTGAACCGCAAAGCGCGATCCCACACGATTCCTAACAATGACACGGGCGGTTGCGGAAAGAGTTGTATTACAATAGCAACGAATCAACTCAACGCCATCGTGTGCCGGCATTTCGCCACCAGGGTATTTCACCATGACACAGGGTTCGTATGCTGTCGGTTTTCTATTTTTGGCGCTGGTATGCGCGCCTCCCTCCGTCTGCCTGGCGCAAGGCACGGGTAGCCAAGGTAACGCACAGACCGGTTCGAAGCCTGGCGATACCAATTCACAAGAGGCCCGCAAGGATAAGGAAGACCACTCCGAACTGGGAGCGCCGGTCGACCCGAATACATTCATTCTCGGCGCCGAAGACATCATCCAGGTTCGGGTGTGGCGCGAACCCGACGTCTCGGGAGAGTTCGCCATCCGTCCGGATGGCAAGTTCACTATGCCGCTAATCGGTGAAGTGACCGCCTCGGGTCTGACCCCGAAACAGCTCACCGCGCACGTCACTGAAAAGCTCACGAAGTTCATCAATTCTCCCGAAGTATTTATTATGGTCCGCGAGGTCCGCAGCAAGAAGTACCTGGTGAGCGGCGAAGTGAACCGCCCGGGTTCTTATCCGCTGGTGACTCCGACAACCGTCGTAGAAGCGATTGTCAGCGCCGGCGGATTTCGCGACTTCGCTAACCGGAAGAAGATCGTGATCATGCGCGGCACGGAGCGAATCAAATTTAACTATGTAGATGTGATCAAAGGCAAGGGCAATGGCCTAAACATGAAAGTGGAGCCTGGCGATCATATCTATGTACCGTAGGCAGACATCCTCCGGAAAGGCCCAAGGACTCCCAACGAGAGACAAGAGAAACGACCATGCAGCCTGTCAATGATCAGCTATCCGTCAACCGGCGGACACCCGATCTGGAGGATTACATCGACATCGCGCGGCGGCATAAGGCCTGGATTCTGGGCCCCACCTTCGCAACCCTGGTGGCGGCAGTTGTGGTGGCTTGTCTCTGGCCGAACACCTACGTGTCGACGGCGACCATCCGTGTCGTGCCGCCCAGTGTGCCCGAACGCTATGTGACATCGAACGTCACGGGCTCGGAATTCAATCAGCGGATCAACTCCATGGCGAACGTCATTCTTAGCCGTTCGAACATGATCAACATGATCCAAACCTACAATCTGTATCCGCGTGACCGGCGCACCCATCCGATCGAAGATCTGGTGGAACAGATGAAGAGGGACATCGGCATCGGCGGCGTAATGCCGTTGCAACGCGGCAACTCGTCAAGCGCGGTATTCCAGATTGAATTCCACTACGACAACCGGTTGACGGCGCAGAAAGTCTGCCAGGAACTGGTATCCCGGTTCATCGACGAGCACATCCGGTTGAGGTCGAACCAATCGACCATGACGACCAGCTTTCTCAAGGATCAGTGGGAGCAGGCCAAGCGTGAACTGGACGGCGTGGAGGCCAAACTCAACGCCTACCGCACGGCGAACCGCGACCGGATGCCCGAACAGGCGGCCATCAACCTTCAGGCTTTGCACGCCGCCGAATCGCAGATGAGTAATCTCCAGGCCTCTATTAGCCGGGCGAACATGGAGAAACTGCAACTGGAGACGCAACTCGACCAGGCTAAGAAGGCGGTTGCCTATCTCTCCTCCCCGCAGGAGGAGGTTGCCGTCGTGCAGGAAAAGAACCTGCGCCTGACCGAGGTGGAAAGGGACCTCGCCAACATGCGGCTGGCGCTATCGGCGATGCGCGAACGCTACACCGAAGAGAATCCCGATGTGAAGCGGATGCGATCCCAGATCTCGGTGCTCGAAGCAACCCGGACCTCGCTGCTGACTGAAGAATCGCGCAAACCCAGGCCCAGGGCGGTGAGGGCGCAACTGACTCCGGAAGCCCAGCGCGATCTGAAAAACGCCGAGGCCAAAGTGGCCGGTGTGAATACCGAGCTGCAGATTCGCGAACAGCAGCTCCAGGAGTACAACCGCCAGATGACGCAGCTCAATTCCGACATGAAGACGCTGCAGATGCGTGTTTCAAGCGGAACCGTCTCCGACGCCGAGTACTCCCTGCTGTTACAGGATCGCGATCTGGCGCGAA
>JADZGD010000127.1 GCA_020854055.1 Bryobacterales bacterium
CTTGCTATCGTCGATGGCAATCCGGGTGGCACTGCCGCTGTCATCTGCGATCACCAGCTTCCGCCTCACGACTGGCGCTGGCTTCTTTTCCAACTTGGCCGCCTGCCTGCACCTCCCAACCTGATCGTTTGCTCGCGCATCGCCGACGACCTGCTCTGGGCCGAGGTACTCAATCTGGGAGCATTCGACCTGCTGTTGGCCGAACCCTTCGACCCCGAGGAAGTTCTTCGTGTGACTGCAAGCGCGATTCGCATGCGTCCTTTGAATGCGATATCCGCCATTCCGCTGTGTGCTGCCCATGGTGCGTCCGGCGTCCAAACCACCGCGACCCGGTCCTGACCTCGCGGTTCACTGTAACGAACAATCCCCGCGCTCGTCTACTCGGAATTTTCCCGGGTCCGGCGGTTCATCCGGAAACGGAGAAACTCGTATACTATTCCTCAATGACATCCCGTGAGCGGGTACTGCGCGCGCTGCGAAAAGAACCGGTGGACCGGGTGCCGGTATTCATGTGGTTTCATCCGGAAACAAAGGTGCAGCTTTCACGATTGCTTGAAATCCCTGAAGCCGCGCTGGGTGAGGCAATGGGTAATGACATCTGCCAGACCTGGGTGAACAACAACTACGCCATGGAGGGCATTGTCCACCAACACGATGGCGAAGGTCACCTGGACTGGTGGGGTGTTCGCTGGGAGAAGCAGCACAGCTTCAACCAGATCTCGCACTTCCCGCTGGCGGGCGCATCCCGCCAACAGGTTCTCGCCTATCGCTTCCCGTACGACCGGAAAGAGGAACTGCTCGCACTGATGGATCCGGTTGTAAACGATTCGGGCGATTGTTTTATCGGCTGCGATGTATCGCCTTGTATCTTCGAGATGTATTGGCGGTTACGGGGTATGGAGGACGCCATGCTCGACATGGCCGACGATCCCGAACTGGCCAGCGAAATGTTCAGCCGCTGCGCTCAATTCTCCATCGACCTGGGCGAAGAAGCGTGCCGGCGCTTTCCGCTCGACTGGTTCTGGACCGGTGACGATGTCTCCGGACAGAGAAGCATGATGATGAGCCCCGCGTCGTGGCGCCGGTTGGTGCGGCCTCACCTGAAAGCCGTTTTCGATGTCGGCAAGCGCCACGGACTGCCGGTGGCTTATCACTGCTGTGGCGCCCTGCGGCCGATCATCGCCGACCTGGTCGAGATAGGCCTCGATGTGCTCAACCCCATCCAAAGCAACTGCCCGGGCATGGAGCCATTTGAATTGAAACGCGAATTCGGCTCGGCGATCGCTTTTATGGGCGGCGTCGATACGCAGGAACTTTTACCCAACGCCAGCGCCGCCCAGGTTCGTCGCGAGACCGAGCGGTTGATTAGCGGAATGACCAGTGACGGTGGCGGCTTCATCCTGGCCGCCTCGCACACCATCTCGCCCGAAACCCCCGAGGAGAACGTCTTCGCCATGTACGCCGCGGCGGGCATCAGCCGGGAGGAGATTTTTGACCGCGCGGCCGCCATCCGGGCTCACGCCTAGCTGCCGGGGCACCCCGGCCGAGGCGGGGTAAACTGGAATTTCGCGGCGCTCCACGCCTGAACCCGATCCCCGGGTTGAAACGAACCGCAGTGTCCGTCCTGCCGGGGCGGTTGCGGTTTCCGGACGCCCGAATCACCTGCAATGAATCAATTAACTCGAAACCAGCCGGCACTCATCGATATGCGGCATGTCAGCGTCCGCCGGGGCGGTAAGGAAGCGCTGGAGAACTTCAATCTGCGGATCGACGCCGGGGAGCACGTAGCCATCCTGGGGCCGAACGGCTGCGGAAAATCGACGCTGATTCGTACCATCAACCGTGAGTTCTATCCGCTGCAGCAGCCGGGCATGAAGATGAGCATCTTCGGCCACGAAACGTGGAACGTGTGGAACCTGCGGCCTCTGCTGGGAATCGTGTCGAACGACATGGCGGCGGCATGTACCAGGGATTTCACGGGCCTCGATATTGTGATGTCGGGCTTCTTCAGCGCCATCGGAATCTGGCCGCACCATGAGGTACTGCCGGAAATGCGGCGCAAAGCGGCCCAGGTGCTGGAGAAACTGTCGGCTTCGCATCTGGCAGGCCGGAACACGGACGAGATGTCCTCCGGCGAGGTGCGGCGCGTGCTGATCGGGCGCGCGTTGGTGCATGATCCCAAGACGCTGCTGCTCGATGAACCGAGTACCAGCCTGGACTTGCATGCGCAGCACGAATTGCGCGAGATTTTACGGCGGCTGGCCACCGATGGGACGGGAATTGTGCTGGTGACGCACCACCTGGCCGACATTATTCCCGAAATTGACCGGGTGGTGCTAATGCGAAATGGCGCGGTGGCCGGCGACGGCCCGAAGCGCGAGATCCTGACCCCCGAACGGCTGGAGGAGTTGTTCCGGTTGCCGGTTCAGTTGCAGGAACTGAACGGCTACTATCATTTGCTCTCCTGAGCCACCAGCAATCCGGACGCTAAAAGAGCAGGTGACGAAGCCAGGCCAGGAAGCCGATCGCCAGAATTCCGGTGATCAGACTCCAGGCGATCAGCTTCTTCTCCACCGGCAGAAGCGGCTCATATTCCATTTTCTCCAGTTCTTTACCGATTTCCGGTTCTTCCATAATGTTTACACTCGCGGGGGCAGAACTCCGTGGAAGAAGACCCAGGAGATCGCCAGACCGGCCCATATGATAAACCCGAACAGGCAGAGCAGATAAACCAGCGCCAGGCGGCCGATCCCTTCCTGCCAGAGCTTGCGAAAATCCGAGACAACGCCGATGGTGAAAAAGGTCAGCACGAAGAAGATGCCGCGGAACACGTTGGCTTCGGCCATGGAGGCCTTCACTTTCCCAATCAGATGCGGGGCGGCAATGCCGATGGCCAACACACCGAGAAACGTGACAACGTAGCCCAGAATGAACTTCGGAAAGCGCTGCCAGATCTCGACGGCGCGGATCTTCTCCCCCGGCCGGCGTTCGATCCGTGCCGACCAGACCCAGGCCAGCACAAATGCCCAAACACCGATGAAGGTGTCAATAAAGACCTTTACCGTGGTGCTGGCTCCCATCACCCAGCCGGGCTGATAAGCGATGCCGCTGGCGGCCAGCGCTTTGGCACGGATGAGCGCATCCGCAATGGCTCCGCTGGTGACCGCGGCGCCATCGGTCTTCACCGCCAGCCCCATCCATGCGCCTGCAACCAACGGTTCGTGATAAAGAAACGTCTGTGCGGCAAATGGCAGTACCAGCACTTCCACCACGGCAAAGACAACCACCAGCGAGGAGACCATCACCGGAACAATCGGCCGCGCCCGGATGGCGGATCCGGTGGCAATAGCCGCCGAGACGCCGCAAATAGAGATGCCGCTGGCGAGCGGCGCGGCCCATTCCCGGCTGAATTTGAAGTAGCGGCGGGCGACGTAGTAGACCACCGCCCAGTACACCAGGTAAGCGGCAAGGATGGCACACAGGCCATTGAACAGAACCGAGGTGGCCAGCGAGATCTGCTCGACGGCGGTGACGCCAAGAAACCCACCCAGGATGACGATGGCGGTCTTGACGTATAGTTCGGGCCGCAGCGCCTCCCGCATAAAGGCAACTGCACCGGGGAAGAAGTTGCCGATGAGCAACCCGGCGACCAGCGCGACAATAAACCCGGCCTCATTGGTCAGATTGAGTGACCAGCCGATGTGGAAAGCCGCGCGCTTGTCCGGCGTGGCGGCGATGTAAGCCCAACTCCCGGCGATCCAACTGAGGTAGCCGAGCACGAAAGCGGCCGCAAACGCGCGGACGAAGCGGACGATATTGGCGCCCAGCAACCGGGCCCCGGCGGACATCAAAACCACTAAAAAAATGAAAGTTGCCGCCAGCGCCGTGACACCGGAGATGTTGTACTGCTTCGACGCCGGCCCAAGAGCCTTCAGCAGGTTGGTCCAGACCGACGTGGTGACAGCCCATCCTAAAAGGTCGGTTCCGGTGAAAAGTCCAAATGAGAGTACAAAGATAAACAGGCCGATAGCGACGGCAAGCCAGTCCTCGGTCCAGCGGAATTTTGATTGCGGCACAGTTCTATCGATGGTACAGCATTCCCCGCACGAATTAGGACGCGGCCCGAAGCAGCAGGTTGAAGTGAGAGGAGCGCCGGGGATTGGAGATTTCCAGCCGGTCTACCTTGAAGCCGGCCGACTTCACTACGCGCAACAGCTCGGACCGGCCGTAGACCCAGATATGGTCGTCAATCACCTTGGCCGGCGGCTTGGGCGGATCGGGAATATCCTCCATACGCCGGTAATACTTGTGGATGGGGCCCCACGTTTTCGCATCCGGGGTACTCAGGAAGAAGAGACCTCCCGGCGCAAGGGCGGCCCGAATCTTCTCGAGCGTCGGCACCGGCCGGAAGTTGAAGTGCTCGAGCACCTCGGTCATGATAATGACATCGAACTTCTCGCTCCACGGCATGGGGTCGAGTTCGATGTTGGACTGCGCGAAGATGAGACCGTCCCGTTTGGCCAGCGCGGCCGCATAGGGCGTGGAATCGAGGCAGTAGCCCTTGCCGCCATAGATCTTCACGGCAAGCGTCAGCAGCGTGCCATATCCGCAGCCGATGTCAAGAATGCGGGTAACCTTTCGTTTCCCGGCATCCTCCCGCATCCAGGGCGGGAAGAAGGACCAATACTCGGGTTCGGCAAAACGGTAGGTGGTACGGTAGTAACCCTGCGGCGTATCAAAACTGGCAATATGTTGCTGAACCGCTTCAAGGTCGGGATCGACCTCGGCAGGCCGGGTACCGGCGGCCGCCAGCCAGGCGCCGGACACGAGCAGTGCGGCGATCGGAACACCGAAGCGCATACTGGCAGTCTACTATTTGCCCGCAACCGGAGGGGTTCGGAGGACGGGCGCAGGAAACCGGACATTCAGCCGATAGATCCTCATGGCCGCTGTATCCCTCTTGCTGCTGTTTGCGCTGACAGTGAAGCCGGAAGGCGCGGCGTTGCGGGCGGGCTGTTCCACCGGCGACGCAATCATCGCGCCGCTCGACGGGGGCGCTGCGGTAACCGTCAAATTCGCGCTCGCCGGCGAAGCGGTTCCCTGCTACAAGGTCAGCGCGGTGGTCAATGGAAAAAAGATCGAAGGTTATCTGTGGGCCTCGGCGCTTGCAAACGCCGAGGAGTTCGATCGCCTGCGGCGAACAGGCCGCGACATGGATCTACCACAGACACTCACTCTTTCGGTGCGCCGGGGTGTAGCGGGCTCCTCCGGAGCGGATGCCGTCGAACTGATTCAGCGAAACCAGCCGGGCGAGGCCCTGGAAATTCTCGAAAAGTTGTTGCGCGATCATCCTCGAGATCCGCAACTGCTTGCGCTGGCGGGCTTTGCGGCTTACCGATCCGATGACGCCGGACGGGCCGCCGATCACTGGCAGCAATCTCTCGATCTGCAACCCGACCCGCGGATTGAGCGCGCCCTCTCAAAAGTACGCCGCGAAATGAGCTCGGACCGCTCCAGCCGGAAGAGTTATGGCTCG
Source organism: Bryobacterales bacterium (assembly GCA_020854055.1). Classification (GTDB taxonomy): domain Bacteria; phylum Acidobacteriota; class Terriglobia; order Bryobacterales; family Bryobacteraceae; genus JADZGD01. Next base: position 5,537 of record JADZGD010000127.1, read on the forward strand.
CGGTTTCTGGTTCGCTACGACGATGCCGAAGTGTCCCCGGAGATGGCACGGGCGATGGTGGACGCGCTCGAGCAGGAGTACTCACGGATTGCCGCCGAATTAGGCTGCGGAGCACAGGAGAGAATCCCGGTAATTGTCCAGTCGCCTCAGGCGTATCGGAAAACGACCGAGGCGGCCAACTGGAGTGGTGGCCAGTACGATGGCCGGATCCACGTGGCGCTGTTTGAGGCACGCTCGATCGGGCCGCGAACCCGCATGACCTTTGCCCATGAACTGGTCCACGCCTGCCTGGCCGAATTTCCAGGCGTGCCGGCGTGGATGAATGAAGGGTTGGCGCAGCGGCTGTCGGGCGAGGCAACGGCTCCGGGGCGCGAACGGGCGATCGGGGCCGTCCCGCCAGCGGGCGAAGCGCCGGCACTGGCGAGCCTGGAGCGATCCTGGTCGAACCTGGACGCGGAAAAGGCAGCCGCCGCTTACGCCATCAGCCTGAAGGCCGTGAACTTGATTTACGATCGGTATTCGTACTATACGATTCGCAA
>JADZGD010000128.1 GCA_020854055.1 Bryobacterales bacterium
GGCACGATGGCGCTCCAGGTAGCCGCATCCGTTACCGGCATGTCGGGTTGGACACCGTTTTCGATGGCCATAAAATAACGCAGCCACATCAGTGGGGTGTCCGGACGGTGGCCGCCGTGGCCGCGCCCGGCTTTCAACTTTGAAACATCGATGGTTTCAAACAGCGGATGGTCGAACTCCTTGTACTTGTCTCCGAAGTCTTCCCACTGGTGGGGTTCCGCGCTGCGTCCTTCGATGTACAACTTGTTCAGATTGCTGGACCAGATACCTTTGGAGCCCTGGAGCCGCAACTCGTCGGTGTGAGGGTGCGGGGTGTTGGTGTCGTAGTGCAGGGTCACCGTCTTGCCGCGCGCGGTGGAGATGAGTGAGGTATTTGAATCGCCCTGCGCCTGCGGCATGGCGGCGTAGGGGTGGCGGGGGCCATAATACCGCTCCACCCAGCGGCGGTTCGATCCGGATTTGGAACTCATCGAAACGATCGTCTCGAACCGGTCGCCGCGGTTGATATTGAACCACCAGGCGATCGGACCGATAGGATGGGTAGGGTAGAGATTGCAGTTGTGGTCGAAATCGAACTGCATCCGCCAGGGCTCCTCTTCGGGATCGGTCTTCACCAGCCGCAGATCGTGTACGTAGCCGCCTTCGGCGTGCAGCAGGTCGCCGAACACTCCTTTTTGGGCCATGTTCAGCAGCCGCAGGACATCGCTGGCGTAGTTCACCTGTTCCAGCATGATGGTGTGCTTGCCGGTCTTTTCCGATGTCTCCACAAGTTCCCAGCACTCTTCCAGCGTCAGGGCGGCGGGGACTTCGGTTGCGGCGTGCTTGCCGTTCTTCATCGCGGCCACGCAGATGGGCGCATGAAATTGCCAAGGGGTGGCGGTGACAACCATGTCCAGGTCCGGACGCTCGCACAGCCGCAGCCAGTCCGTGGGACCGCGATCATAAAGCGCGGGCGAGGGCTGTCCGGCCTCCTCCACGTATCGCTTGGCGCGGTAGAGATAGTCGGGATTGATGTCACATAGCGCCTTGACTTCGACACCCGCGAAATTCAGGCAAGTGGTCAGGTGATAGGTTCCCCGGCCACCGATGCCCACGAAGCCCATGCGCATCGGCTTCAGTAACGAGGTCCCTCCGGCCAGCGCCTTCAGGTTCGATTCAGCCTCGGATTTCATGGAGGCGAGTAGCTTTCCCGCGTGTAAGAATTGCCGCCGGTTTGTCATTCCATGTCTCCTCTAGATGATCGCGTCCGAATCGAGCGGCGGCCGGTGCTTCCACTTTCCACGGGTAAAATCGGGCACGTCCACGGAGCGGTTCCGGTTGGCCACGGAGAACTCTGACAACGGCGCCAGCACGCTCCACGTGACGGCATCGTAGACATCGATATCGAGCGGCTGGCCGAGTTGCAGGTTCTTGATCAACCGGTACATCTCCATGTAGTCAATACCGCCGTGTCCGCTGCCGGCAGCCTGGGGACCGCGTGTTTTCCAGAGCGGATGATCGTATTCGGTTAGATAGGGTTCCAGGGGCTCGAAGTGCGGGCTATGCAGCCAGCCGGGACCTTCGCTACGATTGCTGCGCCCTTCGATGAAGATCTTGTCTTCCAACGCCGAATAGCAACCCTTGGCGCATTGTAGCCGCATGATCTCTTCTTTTGGGCGCGGCGTGCTGGTATCGAAATAGAGCGAAATGTAACGGCCGGAGGCGGTGCGGATCAGGCTGGTATTGGTGTCGCCCTGATTGAATTTCAGTTTCGCCCGCGGGTCTGAAGCGCCGAATTGCTTGACGGCAAATTCGTGCATGGCGCGCGAGCGGCTGCTCATGGATACCATGTAGTCGAAGCGGTCGCCGCGGTTGATATCCATCCACATGGCGACCTGTCCGATGGGATGTGTCGGGTAGAGGTTCCCGTTGCGGCGGACGGAGTGATCGAGACGCCACGGCTCGCCGTTCTTCACCGTGTTGAACTGTACCGCGCGCAGGTCGTGGCAATAGCCCGCCTCGGCAAATAGCGGTTCGCCCAGCACCCCGGCACGAATCATGTTGAGGATCGCCAGCGTGATGCGGTCGTAGCAGTCGTTTTCGAGCATGGTGCAGTGCAGGCCCGTCTTCTCGGCTGTTTCCACCAACTCCCAGCACTCGTCCACGGTGAGGGCGGCGGGAACTTCGGTTGCCACATGCTTGCCCGAGCGCAGCATCGCCAGGGAAATGGGGGCGTGCCACTCCCAGGGAGTCGCGTTCACCACCAGGTCCAGATCCTCGCGATCGGCCACGCGCCGGAAATCCTGGTCGCCCCGGGAGTAGCCTTCCGGTTTCGGCTGTCCCGTCTGGGCCACCATTTGCTGGGCGTTGGCTACACGGTCCGCCTGCGGATCGCAGATGGCTGAAACCACCACGCCATCCAGCCTGAGCAGATTCATCAGCAACGCGGAGCCGCGGCCGCCCACGCCGACCACGCCAACGTGAATCACCTTTGGCGTTTTGGATGGCGCTCCGTGAGCTGCTAGCCCCACGCTGGCCAGCGCGGCTGATTTCAAGATATCCCGGCGGCCGGGAACTGCGGACATCGGCTTTCCTCCAAGCTCAAATCGCTGACAAGCGTAACTCTAAAGCTAAGTTAACACCAAGTAACGCAGAATTGAGGTTTGCATTTGCTTGCTATCTGGTAGCGTGTAAGACGGCGCCTATGTTTGAACAGCATCCGAAGACCGGTTTCAAGTGGCGTAACCCGCCCTTGCGATGGGAAGTCGATCCGGCCTCCCGGAGGCTGGTCGTGGAGCCGGCGGGCCACACCGACTACTGGTCGAAAACAGCGTATGGCTTTGAAGCCGATAACGGACCGGCACTGCTCGCCGAGGCACAGGGGGATTTTGTACTGGCCACCAGGGTCCGGTTTCATCCGGCGCACCGGTACGATCAGGCCGGCCTGCTGGTATTGTGCTCACGCCAATGCTGGCTGAAAACGTCGGTGGAGTATGAACCGGATGGTCCGGCGCATTTGGGGGCGGTGGTGACCAATCGCGGATATTCAGACTGGTCGTTCGAGGAATATCCCCCCGAATGCCCGGACGTGGAACTGCGGGTACGCTTGCGAGCCGGTGATTGTCTGGTGGAGTGTCGTACGGGAGATGGCCCGTGGCGATGGCTGAGAGTGGCGCATCTTGAGGAGCGGCCGGCAGAGTGCGGCATCTACGCGTGCTCGCCGAAAGCGGCTGGATTCCGGGCGGAGTTCGATTTCGTCCGTCTTGAGCCCTTTGATGCGGGGCTACCATTCTTCGCGGAACTCTGAGTCGAGCCGAGCGCCCGGGAGTCGCCCAAGAGTCGATTGACGAGCGACAAATTCAAATGTACACTTGAAACGTACACTTCAAGTGGGTTGGAATTGAGGGATTGGGACGCGCCAGGCGTGAAGGAAAAGACCATAGTCAAAACGACCAGCGAACGGGCGCTCGATGCCGCCGAAGCGCTCTTTGCAAAGCAAGGGATTCGCGCCACCTCTCTGCGCGAGATCACCGAGTTGGGTGGCATCAACATAGCTGCTATCAACTACCACTTCCGCTCAAAGGAAGCGTTGGTGCGGGCGGTCTACGAGCGTTCGTTCCACGCATTGAACGACGAACGTCTGAGGTTACTGGACGAAGCGGAGAGGGCGGCCAGCGGCGAGCCACTGACCATCGAGGCAATTCTGTATGCGTTCTTTGAGCCGATGGTGCGGGCGTGGAAGGAAAATCCGAACTTCATTCTGATCGTTGGCCGGTTGCAGCATGAGCCGGATCCGGAATTGAGCGCGTTCATCCAGAATCTGTATGCGGATCTGATCCGGAGGTTCCTGGCGGCCGCGGCGCGCGCGCTGCCCGGATATCCCGAAGCCGATCTGTTTTTCTGGGTACACTTCCTTTTTGGCGGGGTGGTTTACACGCTACTCGCCTCGCAGGATATCCCGCACTATCACCAGGGCAGGAACCTGCTGGAGACACCGGACGACTTCCTGAAACGGTTGATCCGCTTCGGCGCCGCGGCCTTGCGCGATCAACAGGGGACCGGTGTTCGCCCGCGCCAGTTGAGGTAATCGCCACGTCGCTTTCATTCAACCGCTACCGCGCGACCGCGAAATGGCCCGATGCGGCGCCGGCCGAAAGCGCGCGGCGGTAGACGGCAACCTCATCGATTTTGCCTTCGAAATTCGCCGGCCCTTCTTCTGAGCCGCCGATCAGCAGCGAGGCATCGCCGTTCCCGGCTGCGATGCCGGTAATCTCGGGTTGTTCGTTTCCGTTCAGATAAATCGTGACACGATCGCGGTTGCGAACGAAAAGAACGTGGTTCCATGTTTTGAGCGCGATTTCGGTGGTGCCTTGGAGCTGCGTTCCCCCGGAAGTGAACACCAGGCGGCCGGGAGCGAACTGGGTGCCGCCGATTGCAACGCGGTCCGCGCCGCTTGAAAACAGGTATCCCGTGCAGGCACGCGCGTTGTGGGGCAGGGCGTTCATGAACCACATCTCGACGCTGTAACGATCGCGCGTTCCCGGTATGTTCGCCGATATCAGCCCGCCAGCGAGATGTGGCGACCGGTTAATCTGTTCGCCCGAAAACGCCTTGGAGGGGGGGCCTTCCAGGTAGAACGCGATGCCATCCTGGAAAGTGGCGGCGTTGCCGTGGCCTGTCGCGTCGGCCGCCGTGGGGCCGTGGAACTCGTTGAGGCGCCAGTAGGCGGCGGGCTTGGCCCCCAGTATGGTCTTGGCGTAGGCGCCGTGTGTATCGACGACCGGCCGGCGCGGTTGACCCGAGACTCTTTCCAGCAGTTTGAGCGCCGCTTCGGCAACCTTCGGCTCGGCATCTATTTCAAGCCCCGCGGTACGGGCGGGCCAGGTGGTGTAGCCTCCGAGTTTGTGCTGCGCCGGCGGGGGGATGTAGCCTTCGGCGCCGTTGGCAAGCTCGATCGTGAACGTAGGCCGCAGCGGGCTCTGCGCTTTGATCTTCAGCCCGGTTATGGCAAAGACTTCATTGGGAATGGCGGCGATCCCCAAGTCTCCGATGCGCAGTGCCTGCAGTACCAGTTCGCGCTCCGGTTCGGCGTCGATCAGCACCTGTTCACGCGCGTAGACCTCCTGCTGGTTGCGGGGCGGCGCGCCTGCCATCCCGGCATAGATCCGTTTGGCCCACGCCAGCCGTTCGGAGTTTGGAGTGCGCCGCTTGAGCCGCAGCCTTGTTTCAGCCATGGCAATCCGCGTGGAGCCGCGGTAGCTGATCGCGCCGTAGGCCTGTGCGACGATCTTCGCCATCGTTTCCGCGTACAACGCGATGTTCATGTCTTTGCGGGGGCGGCTGTAGTCCATCCAGTGCAGATCGCCGCTGGTGCCCTGCGACATGATGGCCACGAAGGGTGGGCCACCATCCCTACGGCCGATGAGGTTCTGAACGTTTTGGGCGAAGAAGCCGTAGTAATCCGGAGACACCGTCTCGCTAGCCGCGCCCACGTAGTGCATCGAATAGTTCGCGATCAGGGCGATCGGACGGCCCTCGGGAGAGCGGAAGGAAAGCAGTGAAAGGGCCGGGTCTATCGGGCCGGAGGGGCCCACGAAGTCGGGGTTCTGATACCCGGGATGCATCTGCGCGCGGATGTTGAGGTCTCCGAATGGATCCTTCCGCATTTTATCCGGACGCAAAATCCAGCGGCGGGAATTGGTGTGCTCCGGTACATTCACCACCGTCCAGCCTGCGGTGGCGGGCGCCAGATTCTTCACCGCGCCTTCAATCGCTTCTACCACCCGCGCTTCGACGAATGCGGAGTATTCGGAATTGTTATCGGTGCCGAGAGCGCCCATCACTGGAGGTGCGGAGTGCGTGTGGGTGGCCGAAATCAGCATGCGTGGGGCCGGGATTCCCGTCCTGGCCGAGGCAGTGGCCTTGATACGGTCGATCAACTCGCGCGGCATCATCAGCGAGTCCACCACGCTGATGACCATGCCGCCGCTTCCATCGTCAAGCGCCACGGCGCGCGCATGCAGCGCGCCGTCCAGTTTCCCGGCCCGGGTGGCGAGGAAGTTTCCACTGGTGATGATGGGGAGGCTTTGCGGCGTGATATCCACCGAGCGCGCACCCGCCCGAAGAACGTTTGCCGGCGCGCCATACGCCGCGGCCGCCATGATGATAGATGCCAGTAGTTGTGAAATCATATCGCGCCTTCCTCCTCGTCAGCGGAGCATATTTGAACAAATCATAGGTGTTTGGGCGTCATCGTAGGCTGGGATACGGCGTGGAAAAGCCGCGAACGGAGTGCCAGATGGCCCGGTTCAACACTTGCTCCGGGGCGCTGTCCGGTTCGTCGAAATCCATCCGCGATGAGGCCACGGCCAGTTCCCGCTGGAGCCCGTGGAGTCCCTTCAAGGGTGGATTCATCTCGTCGAGCCGAATGCGATTGGGCAGGGCAGTGTAGGGTGTGAAATCCGGCTTGGAGGAGAAGGCGGCAAACATCGGCTCGGCAGCCAGGTCGAATTGGTTCGAGGGCGGCAGACCGAGAATCTGCTCGATGGTGCGGTACATGTTGATGGTTGTGTAGAAGGAGCTATCCACTGCTTTACGCTGTGTCCAGGGGCTGATAATAAAGCCAACCGTGCGGTGCCCTTCCACGTGATCCAGTCCGTCCTGTGCATCGTCTTCGGTGATGAAGATGGCCGATTGCTTCCAGTAGCGGCTGTGCGAAATGGCCTCGATTACACGGCCCAGCGCCAGGTCGTTATCGGCCACCATTGCCCTTGGCGTGGGGTAACCCGGAGCGGTGCCGGCCGTGTGGTTCTGCGGCAGCAGCATGATAATGAGACGCGGAAGGTCGCCGCGGCGGTCATAGCCGGCCAATTCGGGAAGAAATTCGTCTACCCGCCACTGGTCTGTGATCTTGGTGCTGAAACCCGGGTAACGAGGATGATAGATGGGGCGCAATCCCAGTACAACCGGCGTTGCTTCAATGCTCACCTTGCCCGAATGGGTTTTCCACGCCTGATAGATTTCGCTCCAACCGGCGGTGGCGGGGGTGATGGTAACCTTACCGCGCTCACCGTAGGCGCGAACGCTCAGGCCATGGGCGTGGGCGTTATCCCAGAGGAAATCGGTGGGCGCAAACAGCATCGGGTTGGCGTCGTTGCGCCCGTTGCCGTACTTGTGCAGCCAGTCGCTAGCGTAGCCCTGGGTACACCAGCGATGTCCCAGCGCGGATTGGTCGGCGGGCGTGTAGTAGTTGTCCAGCAATACGAAGTTCGCGGCCAGCGCGTGATGGTTGGGCGTGACATCGCGGCCGAATTGCACCAGCGAAGGATCCCCGTTACCGCGCTCCACATCGCCGAGGACCTGGTCGTAGGTACGGTTCTCCTTGATGATGTAGAAGACGTAGCGGATGGGCGAGGCTTCTCCCGAATCCATGGGAACGGGATGGCCGGCCATAGGGGAACGCCCCGGCCTGCTCCCAACGCCGTTGTTCGCCATCACCTGCCGGGTGAAGGCGCGCAGTTGCTTCGCGCCGGGCAGGTCGACAATCGTCACCAGACCCACCCGGTCGCGGAAGCTGTGACTCCTGCGGCCGGCGGCCGGAGGCGCGATCGATCCCAGCCCGTATCCGCTGGCGACGACGAGTTCGCGTCCATTTGCGCCAAGCGCCACGGCGGTGGGATACCAGCCGGTGGGGATAAAGCCACGCACGGGGTTCTTTTTCTCAGAAGGCCGCACCACGGCGATTGCGTTGTTGGCTCCGTTCGCCACATAGAGCGTCTTGCCGTCAGCGCTCACCGCCAGCGCATTGGGCGAGCTGCCGAGTGGCGCCGAGCGCCACGGGCCCGTGGCCAGGGTAGCGATGACGCGGTCGCCGCAGGTGTCGAGCACCGAAACGGTGTCGCTGTTGGCGTTGGCGACGTAAACGCGATCCGCCCCCGGACTCACCGCCAGCGCGCTGGGGTGGAGGCCCGTGTCGATCTGCCCCACAACCCGCGACGTAGCCCGGTCGATAACTGTGACGGTGCCGCTCGAAGGAATTCCCGTGCGCGGATCGAGAACCACCGGGAAGCCTCCGTAGGTGGTGTCGCCGGGGCGGGGACGCCGGCCTCCCCAGTTGCTCACGTAGACCTTGCCGCCCGCAAGCGCCACCGTGTAGGGAAAGCTGCCCACCGGGATTTCATTCACCCGGCGTGTTTCGACGTCGATCACCGCGACTGCGTGCTTCAGGTTCAGGGCGGCGTAGAGGGTGCGGTTGTCCGGGCTAAGCGCCAGGCCGGAGGGCGCGGAGCCGGGAATCGGAATCGAGGCCGCTGTCTGGAATGTGCCATCCGGCCGGCGCGTGAAAATCTTTACGTCGTTATCGCGGCCGCCGCCCACGTAAAGCGTCTGGCCCGTTCGATCGAAAGTTACGCCGACGAAGCTCTGGTCGATATCCACGGATTGAATCACGCGCTTGGAAGACATCTCGATCAGATGCAGCCGGCGCGGGGCGAAGTTGCTGCCGGTGGTAACGGCAAGCAATTTGCCATCGGGGCTGATGACCATGCCGAGCGGACGGTCGTTCACTTCGATCCGGACACCGGCGGGCCTGATGCGTTGGCCGGTGGGTATCAGGATGCTGCCGTCCGGCTGAACACCCATCTGTTGTGATTGATATAGAGTCGCGCCGGCGCAGACGGCAATGGCTGCCACCAGAATTGGCCGCATATCCGTCTACCATATCACCGGCGGACTTTGGCTAAAGTGGTAAACACATGATGGCAGCCACAACCATTCGTATGCTGGCGCTCGCATTTTCGGCGGTCCTGACCACGACGGCGGGCGATTCCGTCCTGGACGTGGGTTCCCGCAAGCAGTTGTTCATCGATTACAAATTCATCGAATCGGCGGAGGGCGTCACGCTCATCATGAACCCGCCGGCCCGTACCGGCGGCATCGTTATCCAGCCGGATGCCCCCTGGGAGAACGGGATGGCCGTTGGCAGCTACTCATCGGTGATCCGGGAGAACGGTAAAGTCCGTGTCTGGTATGGCGTTCTCGATAAGCGCCATGAACCGCATCAGAATCCGGATTTCATGGGGGTGGCCTATGCCGAATCGGCTGACGGAATCCACTTCGTGAAGCCGCGGCTGGGGCTGGTCGAGCATAACGGATCGCGGCAGAACAACCTTGTTTTTCCGGTGGACCCAACAAAGTTGGCGGTGGGTGGAGGTTCGGTCTGGATTGATGAGAATCCTGCCTGCCCGCCGGACGAACGTTACAAGAGCTGGCAGAAGATCTACCCTAAACGCGGCACGGGCATCCGCGGACCGCACCGGATCTTCGTCTCCCCGGATGGAATCCGCTGGAGACTCTCAGACAAATTGGTGACCGGTCTCCGAGCGGCCGATACCCAACCAACGTGGTTTTGGGATCCGCGGCTGAAGCGCTACATCGGATACTCCCGCGAGTGGGCCCGGCTCGCGCCGGGGGGCCAGTTCCGCCTGGCCAGCTATAACGAGTCCGACGACATGTTTCACTGGCGAGGCATGCAGATTGTGCTCTCGCCGGATGAGATCGATTTCACCGCCAGTATCCGCCCGCTGATAGAGCCGCGCGAAATGACGGTTGAGAAAGAGACGTGGACTCCAGTTCTGCAACCGAAGGCGGCAGTGTCAGAACAAGCGGATCGTAGGGAACCAGACGCCGACCAGGTGCCGGTGCCCGGAGCGCCGCTCGATATCTACGGGCCCGGTGTATTTCGCTGCGAGGGCGCCGATGATGTCTACATCGCACTGATGTCCACATTCCACCACTGGGATAACCGGGTTCCGGATTCGTGGCCCGACACCGGAAATGTCCGCCTGGCGGTGAGCCGCGACGGACGCCACTTCCAGAATCCGGGCGGCCGGCAACCGTTCCTGCGGTTGGGTCCGGCGGGCGCGTTCGATTCGCGCTGGGTTTGGGCGTTGCCCAGGCCGGTGCGGATGGCGGACGAACTCTGGGTGTACTACTTCGGGGGGAATCGTGATCATGCCAGCCGGCTGGATCCGGATGCGCCGGGCGGGGCGGAACGGACAGGCATCTCGCGCGCCGTGATGCGCGCCGATGGGTTCGTTTCCGCCGATTTCGACTACGCCGGCGGGTCGCTGATTACACCGCCTGTCCGGTTTGCAGGCTCGCGCTTGGAGCTGAACATCGATACCGGCGGAGGCGGTGTGGGCCGGGTGGAGTTGTTCCATGCCGATGGGAGTCCGCTTCCGGGTTTCACGCTGGCTGATGCCGATCAGATCAGCACGAACAACGTGCGCGCAGTGGCCTCCTGGCGCGGGAACAAAGACATTTCGGCGCTTGCCGGTAAGCCGGTCCGCCTGCACTTCAAAATGCGCGCCGCCAAGTTGTACGCGTTCCAGTTTCGCTGATTCCGGATGTGTAACCCGGTGAGGCTTAATCCGCCGCCAGGGACGGGCTCTTCAGGAATCCGTCCGGCTCGAATCCGGCTTCGCGTACGGCGATCCGTAATTGGTCTTGCTCCTGGGCACTCAGCGCCCTGCGCGGGCGGACAGTGGCTCCACAATCGATTCCGGACCACTTCAGCAGCAGTTTTACGGACGAAAGGGGAGGGAATTTCAGCACGGCCCGTATCAGGTCGTTGGCGCGATCCTGCAGTTTGCGAGCCTGGTCGAAACGCCCCGCCCGGCCATGCTGGTAGATCCCGACGAACAACTCAGGAATCAGGCAATAGAAGGTGCCGATTCCACCGGTAGCGCCCATCAGCAATCCGGCCGCCGCCACCTCGTCGGAGCCGTTAAAAATCACATGGCCGGCTCGCGAGATGAGCGACATTTTGTACAGGTCGTAATCGGTGAACTTCAGCCCGATCACGTTCGGGATCGAGCAGAGATCGAAAATCTGGTCGAGCGTGCGGATGGTTGTGGAAACCGAGGGGATATAGTAGACCAGTACTGGCAGTTCGGATGCCTCGGCAATCGCCTGGTAGTAGGCCCGAATCTCCTCGAAGCTGTAATACGGACTGGGCGGCATGCTGCTGACAGCGTGCGCCCCCGCTTTGGCCGCGTGGCGGGTCAACTCCAGGGCGTCTTCGGTACTGGCGGCGCCCGTATGTACAATCACCGCTTTGGCGGCTGGTGACGAGCGAACGGCGGCCTCAGCGGCTGCTTTGCGCACCGAAAGATGCAGTTGCGGCCCTTCGCCCGTGTTGCCACAGACGTACACGCCGGCGACTCCGGCCCGGTAGGTCTTCTCCAGCAACTTTTCAAACGAGTCCGCGCGGAACCCACCCGATCCATCCAATGGAGTAACCACGGCGGGCATCATGCCTTCCAACACTGGTTTCATCACCCTCATCCTAACCGAAGCCGGCCCAACGCCGGTGTACTTCCTAAAGCTGTCTTCGAGAACCGCCGATCAACCAACCGGCAGGCCGTACCGGTGCTCCGGGAGTCCCAGGAGCCTTGTGAGAAGGATGGATCACCGCCCGGCTGACCGGTGCGCCTAGACGACCCGAGGGTGCAAGGCCGGAAAAACCTTGCGCCCTGGCGGGCTAGCGTGAAATTCGCGCCTGCCGTTCCCCGCTACACTAATCAATTGATGCCACTACCCGGTTTCGAAGAACTGCGCAAGAAAATGGCGCGCGACTGGGATGAGCGCGCCTGTGAGAACGCCAAGTACTACGTCAACACCGAACAGGTGGAGTGGGATGAAGATCAGTTTTTCCAGTCCGGCGAGATGACGGTGAACGAAGAGATTCGTACCGACTTCGGCAATATCTCGCCGGACCGCGATCCCGCGACGCTCCGCGTCATCGAGATCGGCTGCGGTGTCGGACGTGTCACCAGGGCGCTGTCGCGGGTTTTCGGCGAGGTGCACGCCGTCGATGTCAGCGGAGAGATGATCCGCCAGGCCAGTGAAAACCTGGCCGGCATTGCCAATGTCTTTCTCTATCAGAACAACGGACAGGACCTTTCGGTGTTGCCACCGGTCGAATACGATTTCGCATTCTCCTCGATCGTCTTCCAACATATCCCGAGCAAAGCGGTCATCGAAAGCTACGCGCGGGAGGTCTCTCGCCTGCTTCGGCCCGGCGCGCTCTTCAAGTTCCAGATACAGGGAGACCCCACCACCGAACGCGATGAAGACGACACCTGGCTGGGGGTGAGCTGGACGGACGAGGAAGTTGTCGAACTGGCGGCTCGAACGGGATTCGAGCCGCGCTACAGGGTCGGTGAAGGAACACAGTATTTCTGGGTCTGGTTCTTTAAGCCGCTGTAGACTAGCTATCGTCTTGTTGTCCGGCTCGCTTTCTGGCCCAATACTCCCGCATTCGCTGAGCAACCACCCGGCGCTCGACGGAAGACATGCGCTTGCGTCCGCGCCGCTTTGCCGGTTGGGAAGGCTTGGTCTCCCGCAGCATCTCCTCCAGCCGCGCGATCGCGGTATCCAGCCGCTGGCGCTCCTGTTCCAGTTCCTTGATCGCTCTCAACAGGTCCATCGGTGAAGTCCTCACATGACCCCGAACGATTCAGCGTATAACGAACTCATCGCTCATCGCAGCAGGAAGGGCCAGTAAGGCACGATTTTCACTCCGTAGCGGGTTACGGCCACCCACAGCGCCAGGGCCACCAGCGCCAGAATCAGAGCGGTGGTCAGCAGCACCGGTTTCCACGGGAAGCGGCGGTTTTCACGCTTCAGCACCAGCAGGTAACTGGCGAAAATGCCCACATAGAACAATAGGCACATCGGCACCGTGAACAGCATCAGGTTGACGATGTCCGGCGTCGGCGTTACCACCGCCGCCAGGATGACGATCCCCAGGATGGCATATCGGGAATTGCGGATCAGGAAACCGGGTGTCACAATCCGCAACAGGGTGAGGAAGAAGATCAGTACCGGCAGTTCGAACACGAGGCCAACACCCAGCATCACGTTGATGAACAGGTCTGTATACTCGGTTACCGAAACGACCGGGGCGATGTTGATGTCCCTGCCGATCCCCAGCAGGAATGTCAGGCCGAAGCGAAACGCTACAAAATAGGCGAAAACTCCGCCCAATAGGAACAAGCCGGCCGTGCAGATCACAAAGGGGGCTGCCCAGTGGCGCTCCCGCCGGTAGAGCCCGGGAGCGATGAATGCCCACACCTGGTAAAGAATCCACGGCGAGGCCACAAATATCGAGACCAGCAATGGGATCTTCACCCAGACCACGCTGAACGTCTCCATCGGCGTGTGCTGGTAGAGTTTTTCGGCGAAACCGAGTTGGTGCAACGCCACGATCGCCGGACGGCTGACGATCTCCCAGAGTTGGTTGGCGAAGACGATACAAAGCACGAACGACACAGCCAGGCCCATCAGAGCCCGGATGATGCGCGTGCGCAGTTCCTCCAGGTGCTCCAGGAACGACATCCGGAGCATGCCCTCTTCTTCACCATCCTCGTCTTCCGGTGGTGAAGGAGGAGTGGTGGATGGAGGAGCCGGGGGCGGGGGCGGAGGAGTCACCGAAGAGCCGGATTCGCCAGCGGACACACCTCCCTCGATTTCACCCGCGCCTCCGGTGGAATCGGAGGCACCTGTGTCTGACTGGGCAGGCGTGCCCTGCTGGTCGTCTTCCGGATACATGATGGTCGAAGCGCTTTCGGGCTCTCGTTACCCAAGCGATTCCGGTTTCGCGTTGGAATGCGACGGTTCCGAGTGTGTCTCGTGGCCGGCGTGGGTCATGGCTTCAGAACCATTGGCCACCTCCACCGGAGTCGAAGTCTCGCTGCTCGCGGCCACAAGGGCCGCGGCCGGAACCGTGCCTTCCGGCGCCTGGCCGGAATAAGTTTCAGCGCCCTGACTTGCTGAAGCGCTTACAGAGGATGGATTGGTGGCGGTAGTGTCTTCGTACGAATACGAATCCGAAGAGTATGCCCCGGAATCGTAGTATGAGGAAGAGTCGTCGTAAGTGTAGCTAGAGATCTCATTGTCGTAGCTCTGGGTCACTTCCTTCAACTCTCGAGTTTCCCGCTCCAGATTTGTCATTTCACGATCGAATGTGGCTTTGAGCTCATTCGACGCGCGTCGGAATTCGGTGATTGCTTTCCCGAGTGTCCTGCCAAGTTCGGGCAATTTCTTGGGACCAAACAGCAGCAGGGCCAGGAGAAAGATAAACACCGTTTCCTGCCAGCCCAGCGAACCAATCACAAATTCCTCCTAAGAAGTGGATCGATTTCATGATATCAGAGCGCCACCCTCAGCGTAGCACCCTCCCCGGGTGACACTTGTACGCAACCGAACCATGGGCGCACTCGCTGCGCTACCCTGGAGGGCGAATCGATGCGCCCGCGCACTTCGGAAAATTCCCGGAGTTCGACGCGGTGCCAGCGGATTGTGGAGAGGAACCATGAAACTGAAACAGATCGCCGATCGCCTCGGCTGTGCCGTTCATGGGGACGAGACGCTGGAGATCACCGGTCTCGCCGGCCTGGAGCATGCAACGGCCTCGGAGTTGACTTTTCTCGCGAATCCGAAGTATGCCCCGAAGGTTAGAAGTTCCTCTGCCGGTGCAATCCTCGTTTCAGAAGCACTCGACGGGGCTCCGATGGCCTGCCTGGTGTCGAAGAATCCGTATCTGGACTTCGCCCGAGCCCTGGAATTTTTCTATCATCCGCCACGCCCGGCACCCGGTATTCACCCCTTGGCCGTGGTGGCCGATTCCGCCAGAATCGGTGAGAACGCTTCGCTCGGTCCCTTTGTGTACGTCGGCGAACACGTCAGCATTGGGCGGAATGCCGTTCTTCACGCTGGCGTGGTGATCTACGAAGGGGCGGAGATCGGCGATGATTTTTACGCGCACTCGCACTCGGTGGTACGCGAGTTCTGCCAGGTGGGAGATCGCGTCATCCTGCAAAACGGCGTTGTGATCGGCGGCGATGGTTTTGGCTTTGCCCACAATGCGGACGGCAGCCAGTATAAGATTCCTCAATCGGGCCGAACCGTCATCGAGGATGACGTGGAAATCCAGACGCTCACCTCGGTTGACCGCGCCACGGTGGGCGAGACCCGGGTGAAACGCGGCGCCAAAATAGACAGCCTGGTGCAGGTGGGCCATGCCTGTGTGGTGGGCGAAGACAACATTGTCTGTGCCCAGGCGGGGCTTGCCGGGAGTTCCATCCTCGGCAAAAGGGTGGTCCTTGCCGGGCAGGCGGGCGTCTCCGGACACCTTACCATCCACGATGGAGCCATCGTCTATGCGCAAAGCGGGGTGGGCGGCGATGTCAAACCGGGAGCGGTCATTTCCGGTTCCCCGGCCTTTGACAACCGGGAGTGGCTGCGGGCCGTCACCGCCTTCCCCAAACTGCCGGAACTATTGAAGACGGTGCGACAATTGGAGAAGAAAATCGCCCGGCTGGAGGCTTCTTCCAAGCCAGATTCGGATATCCATGAGTGAGGCAAATTCCAACAACAACCAGCGCCGTCCGGTCGCATACAAAGATCCCGACTTCATCGACAGTTCGGATGCCCGTTCGATTCGCATCCTGTCGGAGTACCTTGAGCCGCTCCACCATTTCCGGCGTGAAGCGATTAAGGATACGGTAGTCTTTTTTGGTTCCGCCAGAATCAGCGAGACCGGCCCGATGGCGCGCTACTACGAGGAGGCCCGCGCGCTGGCGCGGATGCTGACCGAGTGGAGCGACAGCCTGCCCGACACCTCGCGCCGGTTCGTCGTTTGCACCGGCGGCGGACCCGGCATCATGGAAGCGGCGAACCGCGGCGCCAGCGACGCCAGCGGCAAGAGCATCGGCCTTAATATCGGCCTTCCTCTCGAGCAATGGCCGAACCCCTACATCACGCCCCGGCTGAGCTTCGAATTCCACTACTTCTTTATGCGGAAGTTCTGGTTTGCTTACATGGCCAAGGGTCTGGTGGTGTTTCCCGGCGGCTTCGGAACTTTGGATGAGCTGACGGAGATCCTCACCCTGGCCCAGACCCAGAAACTGGTGAAAAAGATCGTTGTTATCCTCTATGGCACCGACTACTGGAGGGAGATCTTCAATGTTGATGCTCTGGCCAAACACGGCATGATCAGCGCCGCCGACCTGGAGCTGTTCCGCTATGCCGACAGTCCGGAGGAAGCCATGGAGTGCCTGCGCGACGGGCTGACCCGTTACTATCTCCAGCCGGAAGAGCCTCTGTCACAGGCCGAACTGAAGACGCCTGCGATTGCCGAGTCCCGTACCAAAACGCCGCGGCGGACCGGCGTCGACTAGAATCATCTTCCAGGCATCCATGCCGGACCGAACCCAGTTCGAAGGATCGTTTCGCCAACTCTACGGTCTGCCTGGCCGGCTGGGAATCGCCGTCATTGTGCTTGGCGGTCTGTTGCTGGTGGTGCGCACGCTCTCGCCCGAGAGCATTTTTGTCTCGTTGCTCTGGCTGGGGGTCTGGGCCACCGGCACGGGGTTTGCCCTGTTCTTCTGCCGGCGTGGGATACGCAGAATCCTCTGGCGCCTTCGTAACCGGCTTTATGTCGCCTACCTGTTTATTGCCGTGGTACCGGTGGTGCTGATTCTGGTTCTGGTGGGAGCCGGTTTCTATTTGCTGGCCAGCCAGGTGGGCGTCTACCTGGTTACCTCGGAACTGGAACGGCGTACCGGTTCGCTACAACGTTTGGCCGATGCCCTGGCCAAGGAAGACCGCGGTTCCCGCAGCGCCTCGCTGGCCGAGCTGGCGCCCTACGTGAAGGACCGCTTTCCCGGTCTTGAAATCCTCATTCGCGACGCTTCCGGTACCCAGCGTTTTCCGGCCGGCAGCACACTGGAGGCTCCTCCGGAAGGCTTCGGCAACACGGGCGGCCTGATGCTCTACCGGGACACACTCTGCGCCTGGGGTCATGTCACCGGCGGTGTCGAAGTAACCACGCTGATGCCGCTCAACAGCGATTTTCTGGCTCAACTGGTGCCCGGTCTCGGGGCCGTCGAATCGCACCTGGCGCTGGAAGAATCCGGTACGGCGGGCGCCTCGGACTCCCGCCCGCTGCGTTTTCGGATCGGCAATCGGGGGATGGAGCCGTCCCAGGTTACCGGCGCCGCCCAACGATATCTGCCCCCTTCAGCGGGGCGTCTCGATTTTGAAATCAAGTGGTGGTCCATCCTTCCCGCGGCGGTTTGGCAGGCTCCGGGCGGCTCTCAGCGTGTCATCGTCTCGGTCACCACCCGTCCTTCAGCCGTATGGAGGGTGTTGTCCATTCAGAAGGGGAGTGATGAAACCAGCGGTACCTACCTGGCAACTCTGGTGTTGGGTTCGGTGGCCGTGTTGTTCTGCATCGTCGAGGTGGTGGCGTTGTTGATCGGCGTCAGTCTTACCCGCACCATCACCGGCGCGGTTCATGGTATCTATGCCGGAACCCAACGGGTGATGGAGGGCAACTTCGGCCACCGTATCGAGGTCGCCGGCAACGACCAGTTGTCCGAAGTGGGCCGCTCGTTCAACCAGATGACGGAGAACCTTCAGCAGTTGGTGGCCGTGGCCAAGGAGAAGGAGCGCCTGCAGTCGGAGTTGGAGATCGCGCGCGAAGTACAGGCGCAACTCTATCCCAAGACCGTACCCGCACTGCGGCACCTGCGCATTACGGCCGGCTGCAGCCCGGCGCGGCTGGTTTCCGGCGATTACTACGACTATCAGGCCATCCACAGCGGCGCCGCCGGCATCGCCATCGGCGACGTCGCCGGCAAAGGAATCTCCGCCGCGCTGCTGATGGCCACGCTGCAGTCGTCACTGCGCACGCAGCTTCGCGCCTGCGTTGAACGGACGGCGGCGATGGGCGGCGATCCCGGCGTGGATGTCGTTTCCACATCCAGGCTGGTACAACAGCTCAATCTTCAGCTCTATGCCGATACGGCGCCGGAGAAGTACGCCACCTTCTTTTTCGGTGTCTACGACGATGATACCGGCTCACTGGTTTACACCAATGCCGGCCACCTGCCACCCATCCTGATGCGCGGTGGCGATGCCATCCCGCTGTCGGTAAACGGGATGGTGGTGGGTGCTTTCCCGTTCGCCCAATATGGCGAGAGCCGGGTGGAGTTGCGCAAAGACGATCTGTTATTGTGCTACACCGATGGCATCACCGAGCCGGAGAACGAATACGGAGAGATGTTCGGCGAGCAGCGGGTGATCGAAGTGGTGCGCCGCCATGCCGGCCGGGGCAACGAGGAGATTATCACGGCAATCATGAGTGCCGTGCGCGAATGGACTGCATCACCAGAATTGCAGGATGATATGACGCTTCTGCTGGCACGCTGCCAATGAAAATTCTTACCGCCGCCCAAATGCGCGAGGTCGACCGCAGGACCATCGCCGCCGGTATTCCCGGCCTGGTGCTGATGGAGAACGCCGGCCATCGCGTGGTGGAGTTTCTCGCCCGCCAGTTCGCGCCGCTGGAATCGCACCGCATCGTGATTCTCTGCGGCAAGGGCAACAACGGGGGAGACGGCTTCGTGATCGCGCGCCAGCTTTTCACCCGCGTCCGGCCGCGGGCGCTGCACGTCGCGCTGGCGGCCGATTCTTCGGAACTGCGCGGCGATGCCGCCGTCAACTACCGCATGCTCGAAGTCTGCGGCTGCCCGGTGGA
>JADZGD010000129.1 GCA_020854055.1 Bryobacterales bacterium
GATGGTTGCGGAGATTCGGGGAATCCTATATTCTTGGAGCCAGCTTATGACCTGGCGCCTGGTTGTCTTGTTAATGCTGGTGAGTTCGTTGTTTGCCCAATCGAAGCGGATCGTGGTGATTGCCCATCGCGGTGAACACCTTCACCATCCCGAAAATACCATCGCGGCGTATCAGGGCGCGGTGGACGCGGGCGCGGATTACTTCGAGCTGGATGTTCGGACGACCTCGGACGGTAAGTTTGTGCTGATGCACGACCGTACCGCGGACCGCACGACCAACGGGCACGGACCCATTGCGGAGATGACGTTTGACCAGGTGCGTAGCCTGGAAGTGGGATTGAAGATGGGACCCCAGTGGGCGGGCACCCGTGTGCCGACGTTCGACGAGGCGCTGGCGTTTGCGCACGGCAAGATCGGCGTCTATATCGATTCGAAACAGATTTCGGCCGCGGAGACGATTGCGGCCATCGAGCGGCACAACATGCAGAACCGGGTGGTGATCTACGGCGGGTTTCCGTATTTGAAAGAGATCGCCGCCCAGCGCCACACCTGGCGGATTATGCCCGAGGCGGATAATCCCGAGCGATTGCGGGCGATGATGGCCGAAGTGCCGCTGAAGGTGGTCGCCTTCAGCGGGCGGGACTTCAACGACGAGACGATCCGGGTGGCGCGGGAAGCAAAGGCGGACATTTACGTAGACCGGTTGGGTGCGGCGGATACGCCCGCCCAGTGGCAGGACGCGATCGACCGCGGAGCCACGGGAATACAGACGAATTATCCAGCGGAACTGGTGGAGTACCTGAAAAGCAAGGGCTACCGCTGAGCGGCACAAAGATTCCCCCGGGCTTTCGCAGAAAGCGCGAAACGAGCCCGGCGACCCTGAGGGCCAGCCATGGGAACTAACGCGCGCTGCCGACCGCGTGAACCCGCTCGGGACAGGCTGCTTCGTATCCCTTTACCAGGTGGGAGATCAACTGGTCGAATAAGCGGGCGATGCGATATTCCAGTTCACTCTCCGAGCGGATGTGGACGGTAGAGTCGTGCAGTTCGTTTTCGCGAAGATAGTCCACGGCCGACTGCCGCATGATTTGCATGCAGCGGACTATTTCATAAAGAGCGACGTTTTCGTGGGCGCGCGTGCGCCCGATGCGTTCGTAGTGCGTGGCGATCCGGGTGAGATCCGGGTCGAGCAGGTAGTCTCCGAGGTTCCCAAAGACTTCCTGTGCCCGATCCAGGATCATCTGCCCGGTAATTGCCTGGAAGTGCAGGCCCTCGGCGTGAATCCCGGCGATCGCCCGGCGGGCGATGGACTCCCAATGCCCTTCGACGAAATGGATTTGCGTGACGCTGATCATGCTGATTACCTCGCGCACGAATATTGTAGTATCATCTCCTAAATAAAGAAATAGGTTGACCGGCCGCCTGCCAGGGAGCGAGCGGTCCAGGGAGGACTGGCAATGAAACGACGTCAATTCATCAGCGCCGCGGCTGCTGCCGCAGCCGCGATTCCCGGAGCCTCCGGCGAGGAGAAACTGGCTGTCGATGGCGGCGCCGCGGTACGCCAGAAGGCGCTGAGGGCGGACTTCTGGGGAACCCAGTACTACGACCAGCGGGAGCGGGAACAACTGTTGGAGGTATTGGAAACCCGCCGGCCATTCCGGTGGTACGGGAGCGGCTCCGAACCGCCCAAGAAGGTAGCTACGCTCGAAAGAGAGTTCGCCCAGCGGATGCAGACGCGCTATGCGCTGGCGGTGACCAGTGGCACGGCGGCGCTGCAGACGGCGGTGAACGCGCTGGGCATCGGCCCCGGCGACGAGGTGATCCTGCCGGCCTGGACGTGGCACTCCTGCTATGCGGCGATCGTGCTGGCGGGGGCGCTGCCGGTGTTTGCCGAGATCGACGAATCTTTCAATATTGATCCGGACGACATCGAACGCCATATCACGCCGCAGACCAAGCTGATCATGGCGGTGCACCTGCAAGGCTGCCCGGCCGACATGGACCGAATTCTACCGATCGCCCGCAAGCATGGTATCCGGGTGCTGGAGGACTGCGCGCAGAGCGTGGGCGGCAGCTACAAGGGTAGGCCGGTGGGCTCGATGGGCGATATCGGAATTTACAGCCTGCAATTGAACAAGACCATTACGGCGGGTGAGGGCGGGATGGTGGTGACTAACGACCCGATCCTGTTCGAACGGGGCGCGCGGTTCCACGACGTGGGCGCATTGCGCACGATTCACAACGACATGCTGACCGGCGGGAAACTGGACCCGTTCGTAGGGTGCAACTTCCGGTTGAACGAGTTCAGCGGCGGGGTGTTGCTGGCGCAATTGCGCAAGCTGGACCGGATTGTGGCCGATATCCGCGGCAACGCCCAGCGCGTGTACGCCGGGGTTCGGGACTTGAACGGGATCCGCTTCCGCACGGTGCCGGATCCCGCCGGGGAGTTGGGCGCGGCGGTGTTCATCCGCTTTGATGACAGCGCCCTCTGTACGCGATTCAAGAAGGCGATGCGGGCCGAGGGGATTCCGGCCGACGGGCCGGGAGGATCGGTGAACCTGCCGGCGCAGCCGTATGTGATCCGCAAGGCGACGGTTCACCCGGGCTGGCCGTCCTTCACCACCGCGCGCGGCAAGAGCATTCAGTACGAGGGATGCTGTCCGCGGACAACCGACATTCTGGGCCGCTTCGCCGGGCCGTATCTGGACCCGAAATTTACGGCCAGGGATACGGCGGACATCGTGGCGGCAATCCGCAAGGTTTATCCGCGCATCACTGCCTGAGCGGCTTCGGCCAGCACGGCGTCCACCGCTGCCGCCGCGGGGCCCTCCGCCTCCAGTTTGCGAACGGTATCGAACGCTTCGATCACCCGGCGCGCGATTTCCGGCGACCCGGACGAGCCGGCGGAAAACGGCGCCCGGGGGAGCGGAATATGGCGGAGACAGGCGACGCCGAGGTCGACGCCCGCGCCGCGGCGCTTGGCCGAGGCGAGCAGATGCTGCCGCACGCGCGGCCCATTCAGCAGAATCCAAAGCAACTTTGCCGTCAACGGGCCGGGACAGACGATGACGTTGACGCTGAGATTGACAAAGCCGGGCGTGTCCGCGTAGATGAATGACGGCCGGGCGGACAACTGGGGGACGATCAGGCGCGGGCCACGGAACCAGCAGCGCCTGCGGGGCCAGTGCATCTGCCACCAGGGCCGGGCGCCCGATTGCGTCTCGCGGCGCAACTCCATGAGAAAACGAAAACGGGCGAGGTGGCGCATGAGCGGCGCCGAGGCTTGGATATGAGTAGAGGTTTCCGGCGCCGCATAGAGCAACCACTGGGTCGCCGGGGGCAGGCCGCTGCGGCAGCACAACTGGCGGGCGTCGAAATAGGGCTCAAACAGGGCGCGCTCGGTGGCCGGGAGACCGAGGCGTTCCAATTCGGCTCGCCGCAGAACAAAGACACCTTCACCGACAGACACCTGATGGAGATGCAGCAGATCATCGGGCGTGAGGCCGTAGTGGAGAGCGGCGGCGCCCAGATTGCGGGTAGTGACGCGGGCGGGATTTTGGGCGATTCCCTGGGTGACCAGGAATCCCAACTCTTCCAGCGTTGCCTCCTCCCGGCGGGCAGCGCCGGGGGCGGAGAGCGGGTCGACGCCGAGTTCCAGGAAAGGTCCGGCGGCCACCCGCGACCAGGGCCGGCGGACGATGCGGGTGACGCCAGGGGTGGCTTCGGGCAGACGGTCAAGACCGTCACGGAGCTGATCGCGCCCGAGGCGCGGCTCAAACAGAACACAGTGCGAGCGGGGATGGCCGGAGCCTGGTACAGGCTTCAGCATGTAGATGGCGAGGCGGGTTGACGCGGCTTCAAATACGCGATTGAGGCCAAGATCGATCCAGAGGCTGATGTAGTGCTTCTGCCGGATGTGGGCGCTGAGACGGTGCGCGGAGTGGCTGCGGGGCCAATAGGCCGGGGCGATGAAAGAGTGAACGCCATCGGCGGCCAGCAGTTCCAGGGAACGGTGGGCGAAAAAGTACCAGTAGTCCATTTTGCCGGTGGCCCAGCGGCGGCCGAGTTGGGAATGCCGGGCTTGGGCAAAGCACTCACGGTAATCGCGTTCGCGTAAGAAGGGGGGATTGCCGATGATGGCGGAAAAGCCGCGTCCGGGCGCCGGGAAGACTTCGGGAAAACGGGCGGCCCAATCGAAATCGTCACTGAGCGCGTCGGCGGACACCAGACGGCCGGCGAGAGAATGTTCCTCCATGCCGGCGATGTGGGCCACCGAACGGCGGGCCAGCGCAACGGCTACCGGATCGACATCGACGCCATAGAGGCAACGCCCGGCGAGCATTCGCGCTGCCTCGGGTTCGGGCAGAATGCGCTCGCGGCGGCAGGCCTGGTGGTAGGCGCCGATCAGGTAATGGAGGGCGGCCGTCAGAAAGTGACCGGCGCCCAGGGCCGGATCGAGTATGCGCAGTTGCAGGATTTCGGTGGAACCGGGCTGGGGGCCGAGCAGCCAGCCGAGGGTCTCACGGACAATGAAGCGCGCGATGAAGCCGGGTGTGTAGTAGGCGCCGGCGCGGCGCCGGGCGGCTGGATCGAGCGTCTTTTCGTACTCATCACCGAGGCGGCGGATTGCAGGATTGGACATGCGCTCCTGGTGATGATAGCGGATGCGGCGGGTGATCAACCGGCGTTGTAGGTCACGACGACCGAGACGCGGCGGTTGCGGCTCTCGTTGGGATCGCCGGTGATGGGCCGGCGATCGGCAAAGCCCCGCACTTCGGAGACCCGGCTCTCTTCAAGACCGCTGGCAAGCATGATGCGGCGGGCCATGTTGGCGCGATCGAAGGAAAGATCCCAGTTGGTGTAGCCGAGAATGCCGTTACCGCGGTACGCGCGGGCGTCGGTGTGGCCCTCGATGACCAGTTTATTGGGCAGTTTGGAGAGTTCCACCGCCAGCGCCTCAAACAGCACCTGGCCGTTGCGGGTGGGGCGCGAATTGCCCACTTCAAAGAACATGCCGCCGCTGGACTCTTGCAATTCGATACGCAGTCCTTCTCCGGTGACCGAGAAAAGAACATAGCGGCCGAGTTCGCGAAACTCCGGCAATTGCCGCATGGCATTTTCCAGGCGCTCCTTGAGGGCGCCGACATTGTTGCGGGTGACGGCCAGGGCTTCTCCGGAGCCGGCGTGGGAGGTACCTTTGAGGTGCAGGCGGCCGCGCGGGTCATTGAAGTAGCTGCTGATGGCTTTGCGCACCGGTTCGGCGGCGGTCATCAGCCAGAGCACGATGAACAGGGACATGAGGGCGGTAACGAAATCGGCATAGGCAACTTTCCACGCGCCGCCGCGATGTCCGTCCTCTTCCTCGATATCGTGCATTGGGTTTGCCATGCTGGTTACGCCTGGGCGGCGCCGGAGCGCACGGGGCTGGGCGCTTCGATCGGCCGGGTATTGCGGCGGAGTTCTTCGTCGAGGACCTCGAAGCTGGGGCGCAGATCGACGGGAATGGAACGGCGTGCAAACTCCGCGGCAATGATGGGGGAGGCGCCGGTGGCGAAAACCGTCATGGCGACGCGCAGGGTCTCGAGATACTCGATGCGGGCCCGGCCAAGCGCGCTGAGGCGGGAGGCGATCGGGCCTACGGCGCCGTAGCAGAGCAGGATTCCGAGAAATGTGCCTACCAGCGCCGCGGCTACCTTCTGGCCGATCTCGCCGACCGGACCGCCGAGGGCCTGCATGGTGACCACCACGCCCAGCACGGCGGCGACGATGCCGAGTCCGGGCAGCGAATCGGCGATCGTCATCAGCGCGCCGACGGGTTGCTGGCGGCCGGAGCGTTGTACGGCGATGTCTAGGCTCATCAGGTGGTCCAACTCGCGGGAATCCAGGCCGGCGGCGGTGACGGCGCGGAACGAATCGCACAGGAAGGTGATGGCCTGCCAGTCGGCGTGGAGATTGCGGTAGGCGGCGAAGACGCTGCTGCCGCGCGGGTCTTCGATGTGCTCCTCGATAGCGCCCAATCCGCCGCGGCGGGCCATGGTGAACAGCGTATAGAGCAGTTTCAGGGCGGAGAGGTAGAAGGCGTCCGTATAGAGACTGGGCCTGGCGAGGGAGCGCAGGCAGACACCCAGGCGGCGAAGGTTGCGTGGCGGATTGGAGATCAGCACGATTCCGGCCGCGCATCCGCCGATGATCAGCAGTTCCGCGGGTTGCAGCAGGACGGCGATCTTGCCGTTCTCAAGCAGGTAGCCGCCGAGAATCGCGCCAACGACAATGGCGATGCCGGCAAGGATCAGCATGAGTCACCCCGGAGCCGTCGTCTCCCGTCCACAGCCATTGCTTTCCGCGCCATCTGCTCTTGCAGCACTCATCGGCAGCGATCCACGATTTGAGAGTTGAAAGCATGTGGGCGGGGCTGGAAGGGCTGCGCGGCGGCCGGTGATGCATTTGTCATAACCGCTGGTTAACCAATCATATTCCGGTCTTTCCAGTGATCAATATCCAGCCAGGCTGAATCTTCCTTTTCTTGTCTTTACCTGTTCTGATTAACGATATTTTTGTGAAGATTTTTCACTTGCAGAAGGTGGGGGATTCCTATATACTCGACCGAACTAGTACTAGCGCGCAACAATTCCGAATTACGTAACGGCGAACGGGGAATGTTGTAAAGACTCCACACGCTTTCAGATAGGTTTTCGAATCTGGGGTAAAAAGTCATGCGTATCACATATGCAGTTGCGATTAGTGTGTTTCTGCTGGCGAGCACGCTCCTGCTCGGCCAGGTTGTCCCGGCCGGTTCGGTGAACGGGACCATATTCGATACATCTCAAGCCGTGGTGCCGCAGGTGAAGATTACGGTCACCAACACGGAAACGGGGGAAAAACGCGAAATCCAGTCCGATAATCAGGGCCGGTACTTTGCGACACAACTTTTGCCGGGCCCTTACCGGCTGGAAGCCGAGAAGAGCGGCTTTCAGAAAGCGGTGACGGAAATCCGCATTGAGACCGGCAGAAAGTACACGTTGGATCTCACGCTGGACGTAGGCGCGGCGACATCCACGGTGCAAGTACAGAGCGAGGCTCCGCTGGTGGAAGCCGGCTCGGCATCGATCGGCGCGGTGGTGAACAACCGGATGGTTCTGGAGTTGCCGCTGGCGGGGCGCAATCCGTTGCGGCTGGCATACCTGAGTCCCGGGATCACGACTACGTCAACGCCGGGAGCCAGTTCGGTGACGGACGTCAGCGGGACGTCGTACATTTCCACCGCCGGTTCCAACATCCGCATGAACGAGTTCTATATCGACGGCGTTCCCAACACCATCCAGGACCGTGTGCTCTATATTCCCACGGCGGATGCGGTGGAGGAGTTCAACCTGCAGACGAACCCGCTCGACGCGGAATTCGGGCATGGCGGCGGCTTCTACGCCAACCTGACCACCAAGAGCGGCACCAATCAACTGCACGGCACGGTCTTCGAGTTCCTGCAGAATGACAAGCTAAACGCCAACAATTTCTTCAACAACCGGAGCGGGGCACCGAAGGCGCGCGGCCGGCTGAACCAGTTCGGCACTACGGTAGGCGGACCGCTGATCAAGGATAAGACCTTCTGGTTCTTCATGTACGAGGGCGTACGCCAGAGAAATCCAACCAGTTCGATCCAGACCGTACCCACGGCGGACCAGGTGAGGGGCGATTTTTCGACGACCTTCCCGAAGCCCGGGCAGATGGCCGCCATATTCGATCCGGAGACCAGCACCTACGATGCGGCGGCTAACAAGTGGAGCCGGGCACCCTTCGTGGGCAATGTGGTTCCGGCATCCCGTTTCGACAAAGTTTCCGCAAACCTGATCAAGCTGTGGCCCGGGGCTAACCTTCCCACCGATGCATCCGGATTGAACAACTTCCTGTTCACCGGCAGCGGTGCAGTGACTACGAATGCTTATGTCACTCGAATCGACCATAGTCTTACCGACAAACACCGGTTGTTCGGACGTTTTTCGATTACCAAGACGCTCAGCATCTCACCTTATCTGGTGGATCTGGGAAGTATCTCCGGCAGCGGCCCCAGCGCCGGCAATAATCGCGTGCAAACTTCGATTGGCGTGGGGGATACTTTTATCGTTACTCCGCGGACCACGATTACGGCGCGGGCCGGTTTTGCCCGCTGGACCCAGGAGGGGTTAACTCCTCATTATGACCTGAGCAAGCTTGGCTGGCCGAGCAGCCTGACCGGCAGTTACCAGGAGCAGATTCTACCCACCATCAGTATCGGCGGCTATGCCGCTGCCGGTAACGAAGGTAACTGGTTTGAACACACCAATACCTTCTCGTTCGATGCCACGGTGAACCAGGTTTTCAACCGCCACCACGTCAAGTACGGCGTGCAGCTACAGCCCAAACGCAACAACTACCAGCTCGCTCAACGGCCCAGCGGATCGTTCAGCTTCAGCCAGGGCATGACGGCGGGTCCGGATCCGACCTTGACAGGCGCCACCATCGGACAGAGCATGGCATCGTTTCTGCTGGGCGCCGCGGCCAGTGGTTCGGCCAATATCCGGGCTGCGTATTCGTTCCAGGGAAACTACTATGGGTTCTTCATTCAGGACGATATCAAGGTCACTCCCAAGCTAACCCTGAACGTAGGGTTGCGTTATGAACTGCAGCCGAACGTTACCGAACGATACAACCGGTCGGTACGGGGCTTCGATATGTCAACACCGAGCCCGCTCGAAGCCGCCGCCCGGGCGAATTACGCCTTAAACCCGGTCTCCGTGCTGCCGGTGAATGATTTCCGGGTGATTGGCGGCCAGATATTCGCTACTCCCGAAGCTCGCGGCAACGGGGGCATTGTAGAGAAGAACATGTTTGCGCCGCGCCTCGGCCTGGCCTATCGCGTGAACGACAGGACCGTTTTGCGGGCGGGCTTCGGAATTTTCCGTAGTTTCTGGTGGCAGGTATCGTCCACGACCGAGGGCACCGGGGCGGAGACAACCACTTCGATGGTCAACTCGATTGACGGCGTGCGGCCCACCAACCTGCTGGCCAATCCCTTTCCGAGCGGGTTAGTACAACCGATCACCGGCAACAACGGTCTGGCCACACTGGCGGGGTCGTCCATCTCACCCTTCTATTTCCTGAAGAAGTTCCCCTATAACAAGCGGTGGAGCTTCGGCATCCAAAGGGAAATCATGCGTAACGTCGGCATCGAGATCGATTACGTAGGCAATAGCGGCGTTCACGTTCCGGTGGGCACAGGCGGCGCGGAGCAGAACCGGCAGATTCATTTCCTGCCGGCCAAGTACCTCAGCCTGGGGTCTCAACTCAACACGGCGGTTGCGAACCCGTTCTTTGGCGTCATCACCATTCCGGGTTCCCTGAGCCAGTCAAAGATCTCATTGAGCAACCTGTTGATGAATTACCCGCAGTTCACCAGCGTCAACATGCTGCGGGAAACCAACGGCACCTCGATCTATCATTCGCTGCAAAGTTCGATCACCAAGCGTTACGCGGCCGGGGTGCAGATGGGATTCACCTTCACCTGGTCCAAGCAGATGGAGAACATCCGCTACAGTGACCTGACCGCCGGCGGACCGGCGCATACGATCGGGGAATACGACCGCCCGAAGCGGGTTACATTCAACCTGGTGTGGGATCTGCCGATCGGGGCGGGCAAGGCCCTGCCGGTGGAGAACAAAGTTCTCGACCGGATTGTTGGCGGCTGGCAGGTTTCGAGCATGCACATTTACCAGAGCGGCGGACCGATCATGCTATCCACCACCATGCTGCCGACCGGGACAAGCCCGCACCTGGATCGCAGCAACCAGACGGTGGACCGCTGGTACAACACCGCGGCGTTCACGCCGTTTCCCGCCTATACGGTAAGGACGCTGCCCTACCTGCTGACCGATCTGCGTAACGACGGCCAGGTGAACTGGGACATCTCGATCCTCAAGAACATTCCGATTGTCCGGGAACGGATCCGCTCACAGTTCCGCTTCGAGATGTTCAATGCGCTCAACCGCGTTCAGTTCGGCAATCCGATTATCGACCCGACCAGCGCGGCCAACGGCAAGATTACCGGGCAGGCCAATGCACCACGGATGATTCAGCTTGGCTTGAAGGTGATCTTCTAGGCTGCCGGGGCGGGTGGATTCACCCGCCCCTTTTGTCATTGCTTCAGGCACAGCGTGCTACACTGAGCGCCGTGAACCGGCCGAACAGGGCAGACTCCGCGCGCCGGATCGCACCGGCGAAAGATACAGAGCGTGGGTAAGAACCGGCTTGAGGCGTTCAGCGATGGCGTGCTGGCCATCATCATCACCATCATGGTGCTGGAGTTGAAAGTCCCTCCCGGGCGGAACCTGGGCACGCTGTCACCTCTGGTACCGGTCTTTCTGAGCTATGTGCTGAGCTTTGTCTACGTGGGTATTTACTGGAACAACCACCACCATCTGCTGTACACCGTGCAGCGGATTTCCGGACCGATTCTGTGGGCCAATCTTCATCTGCTGTTTTGGCTGTCGCTGTTTCCGTTCGCAACCGGATGGATGGGGGAGAACCACTTCGCGCCGCTGCCCACCCGGCTCTATGGGATTGTGCTGCTGATGGCCTCGGTGGCGTACCTGATTCTGCAACGGCTGATCATCGTCTCACAGGGACGTGGAGCGGCTCTGGGCCGTGCCGTGGGCAGGGACTGGAAGGGAAAGGCGTCCCTGGGCGGCTACCTTGCCGCAATCGGCGTCTCCGTACGCTGGCCCTGGCTGGCGCAGGTCTTCTACGTCGCAGTCGCCCTGCTGTGGCTGATTCCCGACCGCCGCATCGAACGAATGGTTCGCGGTGAGCGAGAGCAGGAGTCCCCCGTAGGATAGGGCGGCCCGCCTCTTTCTCGCTTTGTTTTGAAGCGAGCGTGTTACACTGGGCGTCGGAATCGCTCCCGTAGAGAAGGATCCTGCCTGATGAGATTTGCTTCCCCTGGAATTATTTTGCTGGCGGCGAGCCTGTGTGCCCAGCAGACCGCTTCACAAAAACCTGCGCCGGTCGACCTGCGCGGGGTGGCGCCGGAGACGGTGGTGGCCACCATGAATGGAGAGCAGCTTACCGCCGGCCAACTGAAGGCGATTGTGGAGGCGATGGACCCGCGCATCCAGGAGACCTTCAAGAAGAACCCGCGAGTGTTTCTGGCGCAACTGGCGAAGATGGATTTGCTATCGAAGATGGCCGAGAAGCAGCAACTCGACCTGCACTCCCCGCTCAAAGAACAGATCCGGCTGCTGCGGATGAATGTTCTTGCCCCGGCGGCGGCCGATGCTTACGGAGCGACGGTGCAGATTCCGCCCCTCGATGTGAAAAAGTTCTACGACGCCAATCCGGACCGCTACACCCATGCCCACGTAAGAGGGATCTACATTCCCTACAAGACCGGCACCGAAGCGGAAGCGCTGGCGGAAGCGCAAGCGGCGGTGAAGGCGGCGCGCGGGGGCGCGGATTTCGTCAAATTGGTGAAGCAGTACTCCAAAGACGCCGAACTGGTGGCCAAAGAGGGCGACTTCGGCACCGTGCGCAAGAGCGACAAGATGACGGAGCCGGTGAAGCAGGCGATCTTCGGGCTGCGCGTGGGCGAGGTGAGCGATCCGGTGCGTCAACCGAACGGATTCTTCGTGTTCCGGCTGGAAGAAGCAGGCATCGATGCATTCGATAAGGTGAAGGACGAAATCCGCGCCGAACTGGTGACCAAAGCGATTCAGCAGTGGGTGGCGGGACTCGATAGCGAGTTAAAGGTAAGCTTTGAGAACGACACGCTATTTCCGCCGGCGGTGAAGTAAGTCAGGCCGGAGGGCGGTGGCCGTTGAGCCGGGAGTGAATCCAATCGAGCAGTACGCCGTCGGACCAGATGCGGGGCTTGTGCCGCGAGAAGAATCCGAGGTGGCCGCCGTGATCGGGGGCGATCAGTTGAACCGCGGGATTGCCGCGGACGGCAGCGGTTTCAAAGAGGCCGAATGGGACGAGGGGGTCGTCCTTGGCCTGCACCAGCAGGGTGGCAACCGTGATGCGCTCGATGAAAAACAGAGAGGATTGGGTGGCGTAGTAGTGCGCGGCGTCACGGAACCCGAAAGCGGGCGCGGTGAAGCGGTCGTCGATCTCAAAAATGGTGCGGACGCCGTTGATGCCGCCGATGCCGCGTTCCCGCAGACGGCGCTTCATGCGGCCGACGAAGCGGGCCTGGTAGATGTGGTTTTGGCGAGCCTCGATCCGCCGGACGCAGACGCCCAGATCGATGGGCGTTGAGAGGGCGCAGACGCCGGCCAGCAGGCCGGATGCCGCGGCGCCGAGCTCGCCGGCGAGTTTCAGGGCGACGTTTCCGCCGAGCGAGTAGCCGATGAGAAAGACCGGTTCGGCGAGCGAGGCAATATAGGCATGCACATCGACGGTGAGCCCGCCGTGGTACATGGTTTCAGAAAGCGAACCCGATTCGCCGCAACTGCGGAGATTAAAGCGATCGACGGCGAAGCCGGCATCGAGCGCGCGGGCGGCCATGCTCACCATGTACGCGGCGTCACTGGAGCCTTCGAGTCCATGGAGCAGCACCAGGCGGCCGCGCGGCGGCCCGATGGGACGCTGACGCAGGATGAGCAAGCGGGTGCCCGGCTCGGACTGGTAAATGAAGCGCTCCACCGGGAAGCGGGCGACATCCAGCCGGGGCTTCCAGAAGTGCGTCAGGACAGTGAGCAGGTGAGGATTGCGAATGAGTGGTACAAACGGCTGCAAGAGGATATTTTATCGCGGACGGCTCCCGGGCGGCGTTTTTGGGTTAAGCTCGGAACAGGAAGGGGTCCGAGCGTAACCATTTCATAGCCCTCAACCGGGCCTGGCATGAAGGTCCTTGTACAGTTCGGCTGCATCGGGGCGCTGGCGCTACTGGCCGCGCCGGCGGCGGACGCCGGCGGGCGATGGATATCGCTGACCAAAGGCGGCTTAGAGCTGTACACCAACGCAGGCGAGAGAGACGGCCGCCAGACGCTGGAGCAATTCGATCGCATCCGGCGGGGGTTTGTGGCAATCGGCGGCGCGGGACGCATACAACCGCTTCCGGTGCGGATCCTTCTGTTCCGCTCGCTAAAGGATTACCGGCCATTCCAGCCGGCCGAATCGACGGCCGCCTTCTTTCAGTCCGGTCCCGAGCGCGACTACATCGTGATGCACGCAGCCAGTGGCGGACCATTGCGCGCCGCCTGCCACGAGTACGCACACCTGGCGCTGTCGCATTCCACGGTTCCTCTTCCGCAGTGGCTGGAGGAGGGGCTGGCGGAGTTCTATTCGACACTGGAAAGCGGCGACGGGACTACCAGCGCCGGCCGGCCGATTGCCGCTCACCTCTATACCCTGGGCCGCTCGGAGTGGCTGGATGGGCGCTCCTTACTTTCGGTTACGCGCGATTCGCCCCAATACAACGAGACATCGAAAACCGGCGTCTTTTATGCCGAAAGCTGGGCGCTGGTTCACATGTTGATGCTGGCCGAACCATACGGGGGACGGATGGGGCGCTTTCTGACGCTAATCGGCCAGGGAGCGCCGCAGGAGTCGGCGCTCGACCAGGCTTTCGGCAAAGGCATCGATGAACTGATCAGCGACTGCCGGGGGCATCTCGAGACGGGCCTGACGCGGCGTCTGGAATGGCCCGGGCAGGAGCAGGCGACAGGGGCGGCAAAACCGGTTGAGAGTCCACTGAGCGATGCCAAAGTACACCTGGCGGCGGCCGAAGTGCTGACACTGATGGGCCGGTGGAAAGAGGCTCTGCAGCGCCTACAGGCAGCGGCAAAACAGATGCCGGGCGCGCCGCAGGTGGAAACCGCCCTGGGGATCGTGGCATTGCGGCAGCGGCATTACGTAAGGGCCCGTCAACACCTGGAGTGGGCCATTTCGGGAGGCAGCCAGGATGCCGCCACGTACTTCGAATATGCCATGCTGCTGCGCGAGACGCGGGGTTCGCGCGAGGAGGTGGAAAAGAACCTGCGGCGGGCGCTGGAGTTGAATCCCAATTACGCCGAAGCTCATTTCATGCTGGCGGTTTTGCTGACCGCGGCAGGCAAGGCCGGCGAAGCGATTCCGCATCTGGAGCGCGCGAACGCGATTCTGCCGCGGCAGGCCTACTTCTGGCAGGCGCTGGCGGTCGCCTACTCCCGAACCGGCCGCAAGGCGGATGCCCACCGCGCGGCGGGGCGGGCGTTGAGCGCCGCCCAAACCCGGCACGAAGTGGAGATGGCACAGGCCGCCAATTCGATACTGGAAGATTCAGGCGGGCCGGCACAACGAAGCCTGCATGTTGAGGGAAGGCTGGAGCAGATCGACTGCCTTGGCCAGGCGGCGCGGCTTCACCTGGTTACCGGGGACGGACGCCTGGCGCTGCTGGTGCGCAGTCCGGGCGAGGTCCTGATGAAGCATCCTTCGTCGATGGCATTCCACTTCCGTTGCGGACCGCAGAACAGAACCGCGATCACGGTGGAGTACACTTCCCTGCCCGATGCCCCTACCCGGACGGCGGGCGAAGTGACGTCCATCGAGTTTCCGGCACAGCCCGCGCCGCTGGCGCGGTGAGATTCAGGCGAGGCGGCCTTCGACGTGCAACCGTTCGAAGAGTTCGACGGTACGGCGCATGCCTTCTTCGAGCGGCGTTTGCGGGAGCCCGGGGATATTGGCGTGCAACGCGGTGGCGTCCATGCGCCAGGCGACCGGAACCTGCGGACCGGAGGCGGTGATGAGACCGGCGGCGGCGGGACGGAGGATTTCCAACTGTTTAATCAGCGAATCGGTGTGGATTATCGTTCCCGCCAGGTTGAAGACGTGCGCGCCTTCGAGCGGACTGAGGGCGCAACCGATGAATGCGGCCGCGACGTCGGCGGCGTATTGCAGATCCATGTTGCCGGTGACGCGAATGCGGAACGGCTCGCGGCGGGCGACGGCGCGCATGGCGAGCGTAGGGTCGGCAGTGAGACCAAGATCGCGCCCCACGCCATAGACGGACCAGGGGCGCAAGCCCACGCTCGAGATGCCGTTGGTGGCGTAGAAGATGCGCGCGTTCTCTTCATTGGCCTGCTTAAAGACGCCGTAGTGCGTAGCCGGCTTCAACTCGTCGCGCTCGCTGAGCGGGCGGTCCGGGTAATCCTGCTCCGAACCCCAGACGGCAGCAGAACTGGCGTAGACCAGACGCACCGGGCGGGTGGCGTCGCGCGCGGCTTCAAACACATTCAGGGTGCCCACTACATTTACCAGTCCGCCTTGGACGGGGTTGAGCTGGCAGGTGGGGATCAGCAGCGCGGCCAGGTGGATGATGTGGGTGATCTGCTCATCGCGAACCAGTTGCTTGACGCGGGCGGTATCTTCGATGTGCCCGGTGATGATGCGGAGACGTTTCCAGACGGACTCCCGGGTGATCAGCTTCAGGCGCGCCGGTTCCGGTTCCAGATCGAAGACCAGGACGTCGATGTTGCGTTCGAGCAGCAACTTCACGATCCAGGCTCCGATACAGCCCTGTGCGCCAGTCACCAGAATGTGCATGATGGTAAGGTATCAGATTGAAGGCGGGCGCGGCCTGGGATCCCGTCTCCAACAACCAAACATGAAAATTACTCATCTGTCGACCGCCGTGCTCGAAGCCAACTTCGACTGGACTTTCGTGAAGATCGAATCGGACGAAGGCATCAGCGGCTATGGCGAAGTTTTTGTCGCGCCGGGGCTGACGGCCGCCGTTCGCGCGTTTGAACCGCTGCTGGCGGGCGAAGATCCTACCTCGATCGACCGGCTGGTGCGGCGGCTGAAGGCCAGTTGCGTGCATGCGGCGGCGGGGGTAGCGTGGCACGCGATTATGGGAATCGAGGCGGCGCTGCTCGATATGATTGGCAAGCGGTACAAGATGCCGCTGTGGCAGATCCTGGGCGGCAAGTACCGGGAGCAGGTTCCGATCTACGCCGATTGCCATGCCGGCGACGCGCTGGAGAGCATTGACGCGCTGCTATTGCCGCGGACTCCGCAGTGGATGAAAAACGGCGGAGAGGATGAAAGTCACAAGTCTGTAATCAGCGTCAAACATCATGGCTGGGATGCGACACGGCCGGAAGTGCTGACGGCCGGCTCCTATGCCGCGCGGGCCGTGGCGATGGCGGAGAAGGGCTTCCGCATGCTGAAGTTCGACGTGGACGTGCCGACGCCATTCGAGACCGATGAATACAACCGCGACCTGACGGGCGAAGAGGTGGAGTTTGCCGCTTCGCTGGCGATGGCCGTGCGCAAGGCGGTGGGCAAATCGGTTGAGCTGGCGATTGACTGCCATTGGAACTACCACGTGCAGGCGGCGGTGCGGATTGCGCGGGCGATGGAACCGGTGGGATTGCGGTGGCTGGAGGATCCGACGCCACCGGAGAATATTCGCGCCGTGGGCGAGGTGCAGCGCAATACGCAGACGCCCATCGCCACCGGCGAAAACCACTACTTCCGGATTGATTTCGAGCGGCTGATCCTGGAGGCCGGGTTGCGGGTGCTGGCTCCCGACGTACAGAAGATGGGGCTATGGGAAGGCCGCAAGCTGGCCGACCTGGCCGATATGCACTTCGTGAACCTGACGCTGCACAACATCAGCGGGCCGCTGGGCATCATGGCGGGCGTTCATCTGGCGGCCTCCATTCCGAACCTGATCGCGATGGAGTGGCACGCAGCCAGCGTTCCCTTTTTCGACCAACTGGCGAAGAACTGGGAACCGCCAATTATCCGTGATGGCAAGATTCGCGTTCCGGACCTTCCGGGCACGGGCGTTGAGCTGGACGAAGAGGTGGCCTACCGCTACCGCAAGCCGGGTGAGACGTTTTTCGAGTAGGCCGGAACCGGACCGAACATGGCGCGATTTACCGACAGGCACTTGCTCAAGGTAGGCAGCCGGGCCACCGATTTTACCCTGCGCGATCGGGACGGCGTGGAGTTTACGCTCGCCTCGCTGGTGGCGAACGGTCCGGTGCTGCTGGTGTTTTTCAAAATCTCCTGCGAGGTATGCCAGTTGACGTTTCCCTACCTGGAGCGGTTATACCGCAACGGGCGGGGGCTACAGATTGTGGGTATCTCGCAGGATGACGCCGAAGCCACGACCGAATTCACCACAACCTATGGCGTCAGCTTGCCCATCCTGCTGGATAAAGGCTACCGGGTGAGCGCCGCTTACGGGCTAACGAACGTACCGACGCTCTACCTGGTAGAGCCGGACCAGCAGATCTCGTTCGTGGGCGTCGGTTTTGTGCGCATGGACCTGGACAAACTGGCCTTGCGAATGCAGACGGCGCTGTTCCAGAAGAGCGATTACGCTCCCTACTGGAAGGCTGGTTGAATGTCGAAAGGTTGAACTCCCGGGTGGAGTTCTCTCCCAGCGGGCCGATCGTCTAAACTGGAAAGAACGATGGCCTCCAAGATCAGTGATTTTCTGGGATCCGCGGCAGCGGTTGCCACGGGCATGGGCGTCACCTTCAAGGAGATGATGTCTCCGACGGTGACCGAAGATTACCCCGACGTCCCACCTTCGTTCCAGGAACGCTACCGCGGCACGCATGTGCTTCAGCGCGATGAGAATGGGCTGGAAAAGTGCGTCGCGTGCTTCCTGTGCGCCGCCAATTGCCCGTCCAACTGCATTTACATCGAGGCGGCCGAGAACACGGACCAGACGCGCATCAGCGGCGGCGAGCGCTATGCATCGGTCTATAACATCGACTATTCGCGATGCATCTTTTGCGGCTACTGCGTGGAGGCTTGCCCCACCGATGCGATCACGCACGGCCACGAGTTCGAACAGGCGTCCTACGATACATCGACGCTGATCTACCGTAAGGAGCGGCTGCTCACCGCCTCGGCCGCCGGTTCGGCGGCGCCCGCCGAGATGAAGCGCGCGTCGTAGGCGCCGGTTAGCGGGTGGCCCGCAGCAACACGGCTTCTCCCGGCGGAATGCTGACGAGTTCGCCCTGGCCGGTAGCGCTCACGGCGTTCAGAGTGACTTTCCGCCCGCCGCGGATTTGCTCGAGTGATCGCAACGACTCCAGCGGCACCGGCAGATTGCCGGGACTAATTCGCAGCCTCACCCGCTTCACCTGTCCGCCGGTGTTGCCGAGCAGAATCCAGGCTTCACCGGCACGGCTGTAAACCGCCGAGATGCAATCGGGCGCATCGAGCTTGATGGCACGGTTGCGCCAGTCAGCGAATCGATACCGGGTGAGGTCGCCTATCGGCGTCAATATTTTGTAAAGGGCAGTTGCTTCGGCATCTGCCGGCCAGGGGGTGACACCGGTTAACAGGGCCTCCAGCGTGAATACCCTGGCGACACGCTCCGGCGCCCCTTTCTCCAGGCTTCCGTAGCCGATGACGCCGCGGGAGCGGGCGCCGGCGAAATTCCATTCCAGCGGCAATTGTTGAACGGGGGGAACCGAACGCGACAACCGTCCATAACCCCACTCCATGCCCACTACGCGATCGGCGAAGTTTTCGGTAGCGAACATGGGCGACATGGTGTTGTGCAGGATGACCAGGCCCTTCGGACCTACCCGTTGGCGCGTCCATTCCATCAGTTCGAGCAGTTCATCCATATCCCAGTGGCCGGTGGGCGAGAGGGCCAGCGTTCCGGTCTCTCCGGAGACTCCGTTCGAGTTCCGGCCGGCGTGCAACGGGTTGTTGCAATAGAGCGCTACGTTCCAGTCGTAGTACACGCCATCGAGCTTGTGGTTGCGGAGCACGGTATCGATGTTGTTCTCCAGCGTTTGCAGCCAGCCGGACTTCAGGCACATCTGGGCGCCGAATTCGCCGTGCGGGGTCTTGTTGTGATAGAGTTCGCCGGTGTCGTCCGGTTTGCGCCCCCACTGCTCGCCGTGGTCTTTGTAGGCCTGTGTCGAGGGGTGCAATTCCTTATTCGAGAAATAGGTAGCCACGCGGATGCCGTTCCGGTGACAGAGTTCGATGACCCGGTCGTAATTCCTCATCTCTTCGGGCGGGTAGGGCGGATAGGAGCCGTCGCGCCAGAACAGGCCGTCGCCCAACGCATCGCCATCGTTATGGCAGTGGACGGTGCGGATGCCGCCGGCGGCCCACTTTCTCACCTGCTCTTCGGAGACCCACTTCCCACCCTGGGCGCCGAACGCGGAGTGAAGCCAGGTGGGGTTGGCGTGCCCTTCGAGGATGGGCACACCGATGTAACTGTCGAAGGTCCAGGTTCCGCGCGCCGGGACCTGGCCCCGGATATCGAGAGCGTTGATGGAGACGCCGACACCGAGCGGGTTCAGGCTGGCAAACACGCGGCACGATCCGGCGCCCGGCTTTCCGAGGGCCTGGTAGTCCCACTGGGCGAGATCATCGGAGACGAACCACTCGATTCCTTCGATTCCGGGATTGACCAGCGCCAGGTAGCGCGGCACGAAACGGGTTTCGAGCGGCGGATCGAAAAACGCTCCGGCGCGCATCTTGCGCCACTGCATGACACCGATGGCGCTGGGAGACACGCCTTCCTGATCGGCGACGGCCTGGCGGTAACCGTACTGCTCCAGGCTGGGGTCGATGGTGGCAGAGAAGACGCTCACGCGGCGGAGCGGGACGGGCTGGGAGCCAAAGACGAACTCACGGTGGATCTTGACGTATCCCCAGCGGTACTCATAGCGGGTGAGAAGACGGATACCGGAATCCTTCCCTTCGGCGCTGATGAGGCGGGCGGCCACGCGTACCACCCTGGACTTGCCGCGATTTTCGATTGCCACCTCCGGCGCGGCGTCGTTGCGGGCGGAGAAGAGCCCGCTGCCGGCGGTGGCGATCGAGGCATCCACGGGTTTCACCAGCAGGTTCGGCGACGATCCGTGCGTATAGGCGATGAGAGAGAGTTCCGCCCCGTGCTTCAGATCGTGACGGAAGGTGTAATACGGGGTGGAGAGGGTTAGCGTCCCGGCGGCTTCCCGCCGTTCCACCGTATATTCGCCTGGCCACGCGCCGGAGTAGCCGGCGGCGGGCGCGCTGATGGCGAGGATGGATGCCGCCAACCAAAGGATTCGGGTTCTGTTCCGCCAGGACATCACCACTTGAATGTACATGAAACCCGGCCGCGACGCGGGTGGCGATTGGGAGGTGCGCGAGCTCTTCCGGGAAAGAGAGAAGAGTCCGGCGCAGACGGCGATTTCGCGAAACTCAGTCTCCGGTGGCGCCGGTCTCGACGCCTGCCACGGAAGGCACCGGCGATCCATTGAAATCCCGGCCACTCGCGCGGTCCTGGCTCCCGTGCCACCGTGTGATAGAGCTCTTGACTACGCGGAAGATGGAGCGCCGGTTCCGAAACGCGAGCGCCAGCCATTTTCTGGTATCCTTTTGCGGGAAATAGATTCCGCGGAAGAACAACCGCGCCATCAGGTGGCTGATTTTATAAGCAGCCGGTTCGCCGTCGATTTCCTCCAGGGCTCTCTCGATCGCCGCCGGGCTGTAGGAGTGCTCCCAGGCGTAAAGAACCTCCTGCTGCACCTCGGCAATGGTGAGCTTCAGGGGTGTGTGCGCCATCCGGAATGGAGCAAACTCGAGCCAGTGTTTCGGCCGCGTGAGCCGCCCTTCCCGCTCCAGCCGGGCGTATAGCGGAGTCGCGGGGAAGGGGGTGATCTGCCCAAACACCGGCAGCACGGGAGGCCACTGGCGAATCTGGCTGAGGGTGCGCTCGGCGACGCCGGGAGTATCGTTGTCCAAGCCGAAGATAAACGAACAGATCGCGTAGACCTGCCGCCGGGCCAGGTTCCGCAGGACACCCTCGTAATCGGCCGGCCGGTTGAAGTTCTTGTTGACGCTTTTCAGGTTGGCAGGATCGAGAGACTCCATTCCAATGAAGATCCACTTGCCGCCCGAAGCCGCGATCAAGTCGAGCAGTTCCTCGTCACGCAGCAGGTTGGCGCTGATTTGACCCACCCAGGACAGTTCGGCGCCGGCGGCGATAATGTCCCGCAGGAGCGACTTGGTCCGTTTGGCGTTGATGGCGAAATTATCGTCAACGAAGAACACGGCGGCCTTGCCCCGACTCTGGACCGCGCGCCGCTTGATCCTGAGCATCTCGTCAACAATGCTCTGATTGGAACGGAAGCGGATCGAGTCGCCGAAAAAGCCCGTTACCGTGCAGAACTCGCAGCCATAGGGGCATCCACGTCCGGATTCAATCGGGATGATATGAAACGTCTCCCACTCGTAGCCGAGGCGCCGGATCAGCGAGCCGAAAAAGCCCGGAATTCGATTGAATTGCCGCAGGTCCAGCGTGTCCCAGGGTATCTGCGGGTAATCGCGCAGCGCCGGTTTGCGCTCCTTCCCGGATGCATCTATGGGAGCGTAGATCTCCTTGAGCTCGCCGCGCG
The DNA here is from genome assembly GCA_020854055.1 of Bryobacterales bacterium. Lineage (GTDB taxonomy): Bacteria > Acidobacteriota > Terriglobia > Bryobacterales > Bryobacteraceae > JADZGD01. Next base: position 21,381 of record JADZGD010000129.1, read on the forward strand.
CCGCATCTTCCACGATTCGCGGCCAGGTTTCATCCGCTTCGCCCAGGGCCAGCGCGTCGGCATGGCGGGGTCCTCCGTCGCGGCCGAGAGCCTCGTCCGGAATTTCCGTGACATGCGGACCGCCCATAACCACCCGAATGCCGGCGGCGCGCAAAGCATCCGCAACACGATATGCCTTCGCGATCATGCGGGTCATGGCGCCGATTCCGACCAGCCCTATCTGCTGGTCCAGGGCGAATTGAACCAGTTCGGCATCAGACATCGGCTGGGTGTTGCCGTCCACCAGCACCACTTCATGTTCTTTGGGCGTAAGAGTCTGCAGCAAGAACATCCAGAGGTGGGGCATGAAATTCCCGGTGATGCCATTATCCGGATTGTAGAGTAGGATTCGCACGAAGTCACCGCGAAGTGGCGCCAGCCAGGACGCATCCCCTTTCCCGGCAGGTAGTCCGCGGTTCAGTCCGGATCGTAAGACCGCTCGATCCGAACAGGATTCGGTGCCGATCGGATGATCTTATCACTTACTTCACGGCTTTGGCAAAATTCGGGACAAAGTGGGGACAACGATCCAATGGGGCAATCCGAGCTTGTCATGGCGATGACGCCGGGCCTCAGCATCGGCGCCAATGTGGCACAACCCTGGCGCTCCAGGGCCGCTACAATGACAGGTAATGCCATATGATCTGGTAATCATCGGTAGCGGTCCGGGCGGGTATTCGGCAGCCGCTCGCGCGGGGCAGTATGGCCTTCGGACGGCGATTGTGGAGAAAGATCCGAAGCTGGGAGGCACTTGCCTGCACGTAGGCTGCATTCCCACCAAGGCTCTTTTGCATACGGCTGATGTTTGGGAAGAGTTGTCCAACCCGGGCGAGCTCGGTTTGGCTTGCGATAACGCCCGCATCAATTATCCGGCGGTGATCGAGCGCAAAAACAAGATTGTCACCAAGCACGCCAAAGGCGTCGAGTTCCTGATGAAGAAGAACAAGGTCGAATGGGTGAAGGGCTACGGCCGCATCCTCGGCCCGGGGCGCGTGGAGGTGAGCGCCGCCGATGGGTCGAAGAAGACCTTGGAGACCCGGTTTATTCTGATCGCCACCGGCTCGGAGGCGCGTATGCTGCCCGGGCTCGAGCCCGACGCCGAACAGATTCTGACCAACATCGAGATTTTGAATCTGACGGCGATTCCCAAGTCGCTGGCGATTATCGGCGCCGGGGCGGTGGGCGTGGAGTTCGCCTCCATATTCAACCGGTTCGGCACGAAGGTGACCGTGCTCGAGATGCTGCCGCGGGTGGTTCCGGTGGAGGACGAGGAGGTTTCCAAGGAACTGGAGAGGTGCTTCAAGAAAGCGGGCATTCGCGTCGAGACAGGCGCGCGGGCGGAAAACATCAACCGGGCCAAGGACGGCGTACACTTCAGCGTGACGCTGGCCAACGGAAAGAAAGAGGCGATGACGGCCGAAAAGTTGCTGGTGGCGGTGGGGCGCAAGGCGCTTACCGACAACATCGGGCTGGAGAAGACCAGGATCAGGACCGACCGCGGCTTCATTCCGGTGGACGCCCATCAACAGACGGCCGAGCCGGGCATTTACGCCATTGGCGACGTGGTGGCGGGAACGCCTCAGTTGGCGCACGTGGCGGCGATGGAGGGGATGGTCGCCATCGGCCACATGGCAGGCAAGCCGGCGCGGCCCATCAACAAACACCGGATTCCCGGCTGTACCTATACAGACCCGGGCATCGGCAGCGCGGGACTCACGGAGGCGCAGGCGCGCGCCGCCGGTTACGACGTGAAGGTTGGCAAGTTCCCGTTCGCGGCCAACAGCAAGGCCACCATTCTGGGCCGCCACGAAGGCTTCGTGAAAGTAGTGGCCGATGCCAAGTATGGCGAGATTCTGGGTGTTCACATCATCGGTCCCAGCGCCTATGAGTTGATTGCCGAGGGCGTGACGGCGATGGAAGCCGAGGCCACCGTAGAGACGATGATGTCGACCATTCACGCGCATCCGACGTTATACGAAGCCCAACTTGATGCCTTCAACAGCGTCTACGGACTCGCCATTAATGCGTAAAATGGAAGTTCGCGACCTGGGCCGGATGGGCTATTCCCAGGCCTTCGAACTTCAGCGTAAGCTGGTGGACGAACGGAAGCGGGGGCTGATTCCGGACCAGTTTCTCATCGTCGAACATCCGCACGTGATTACCATGGGCCGCAACGGGCACGAAGAGAACGTGCTGGCGGGCGGTCCGATTCTGGAGCGGGCGGGGATCGAGTTTCACCAGACCGACCGTGGCGGGGACGTCACCTACCACGGGCCGGGTCAGATTGTCGGCTATCCGATCCTGGACCTGAAGGATTGGAGGCGCGACGTGGTGGCTTATGTGCGCGGCGTCGAGCAGGCGATTATCGGCGCGCTGGGCGATTTCGGAATCGTGGCGGGACGCGTGGAAGGGGCAACCGGGGTTTGGACAGACGGGGCGAAGATCGCCGCCATCGGCATACACATCAGCCGGTGGGTAACCTCGCACGGTTTTGCCCTGAACGTGGACACCGACCTGAGTTATTTTCAATACATTGTTCCTTGCGGGCTGACCAAGCCGGTTACGTCCGTGAGAGAGCTGGGAAACGAGGCCACACGCGCCCAGGTGACGGCCCGGTTGATTGAACATTTTGCTCGCGTATTTGATCGCGAGCCGGCAGAACCTTTCTTGACAACGGAGATACGCAGATGCACGACGTCGTAATGCCCCAGATGGGAGAGAGCATCGTTGAGGGGACCCTCACGAAGTGGCTCAAGAAGCCCGGCGAACGAGTGGAACGGGATGAACCCTTATTCGAGATTTCCACCGACAAGGTAGACACGGAGATTCCTTCCCCGGCCGCCGGCGTACTGGCCCAAGTACTGGTGGAGGAAGGTACGACGGTGGCGATCAATACGGTGGTCGCCAAGATTGACGAGAGCGGTAGCGGCGCCGCACCCGCGAGTCCGGCCATTGAGGCGGCACCGGCGCCAGCGCCCACTCCGGCGCCGGTGGTAGAGAAAGCTGCCGCCCCGGCGGCCGCGCCGCCCCGGGCAGCACCGGCTCCGGCGGAGGCCGGACCCGAGGTGGCCGGACCGATCTCACCGCTGGTGCGCAGGATGGCGAGGGAGAACAACATCGATCTTCGCCAGGTGAAGGGCAGCGGAGCGGGCGGGCGGATCACCAAACAGGACATGGAGGCGCATCTTGCCGCCGCACAGGCGCCGCAGCCTCCCACACCGGTACAACCCGTGGCAGCGCCGCTGCCGCTGTCCCCGCCTCCGGTTGCGCCGGCCGCGCCGATGCCGCGCGCAGAAGCCGCGCGGACACGAGTGGAGCCGATGGGCACGATGCGCCAGAAGATCGCCGAGCACATGGTGTTCTCCAAGCACACCTCGGCGCACGTCACCACGGTGCACAAAGTGGACATGACGCAGGTGGTCAAGATACGCGAGCGCAACAAGGCCGAGTTTCAGGCCCGGCACGGTTTCTCGCTGACCTTCCTGCCGTTTATCACCCGGGCTACGGTGGAGGCGCTGCGGCAATACCCGATCGTAAACGCATCCCTGGAAGGAACGAACATCCTCTATCACAATGAGATCAACATCGGCATCGCGGTGGCGCTCGAGGGCGGCGCCGGGCTGATTGTTCCCGTGATCCACAACGCGGATGAAAAGAACGTAACCGGGCTGCAACGTTCCATTGTCGATCTGGCGACGCGCGCCCGGAGTAAGCAGTTGAAGCCGGACGAAGTGCAGGGCGGGACCTTCTCGATCACCAACTTCGGCAGCTATGGAAGCCTGTTCGGAACACCGGTGATCAACCAGCCGCAGGTGGCGATTCTGGGCGTCGGGATGGTGAACAAGGAACCGGTGGTGGTGGATGACGCCATCGCCATCCGGTCGGTGTGCTACCTGGCGCTTTCGTTCGACCACCGGCTGATTGATGGCGCGCTGGCCGATCAGTTCATGAGCCGAATGAAGTCGGCGCTGGAGAACTGGTCCGAGGACGTTCTCTAGCCGGGTAGAATGACAGTTTGAAGCTGGCACTGATCGGTTACGGAAATGTGGGCCGGGCATTTGCGCGCCTGCTGGAGAAAAAGCAGTCGGTCTTTCCTTTTCGGATCACTGCGATTCACACGGCGCGCCACGGCTCGGCCTACGACGAGCGCGGACTCGGGCCGGAGCCTCTGTTCGGGCCGGCGGCGGCGTCGATCGACGAGTTTCTTGACAACTCCGGCGCCGAGGTGGTGGTGGAGACGACGACGCTGGAGCCCTCCACCGGCGAACCGGCGATCTCCCACATTCGCGCCGCGTTCCGGCGCCGCCTGCCGGTGATCACATCCAACAAAGGTCCGATCGCGCATGCCTATGCGGCATTGAACGAGGAGGCGCGCCAGGCGGGCACGCTGTTTCGATTCGAATCGACCTGCATGGACGGCGCTCCGGTCTACAACATGGTCCGGGACCACCTGCCCGGCGCCGCGGTGCTGGGCTTTACCGGCGTTCTTAATTCCACCAGCAAGGTTGTGATCGACGCGATGCGCGAAGGCCGGCCGTTTGAAGAGGGCGTACGGCGCGCGCGAGAGATGGGAATCGCCGAGGCCGACCCGAGCTACGACACCGACGGGTGGGACTCGGCGGCCAAGGCGGCGGCGCTGGCCAATGTGCTGATGGACGCGCGGCTGACACCGCTCGATGTGGACCGCCAGGGAATTGGCCACCTGACGCCGGAGCGAATGGCGGAACTGGCTGCCGGCGGAAAATCGGTGGCGCTGGTGAGCCGGGCGGAGCGGACCGAAGCGGGTATCCGTCTGAAGGTTCGGGCGGAGGAACTGGACGAAACCGATATGCTGGCCTCAATCAAGGGAACCTCCAATCTGTTACTGATTCACACTGACCTGATGGGGACGGTAGGGATGGTATCGCTTGAACCGAGGGTGGAACAGACGGCCTACGGCCTGTTTGCCGACCTGGTGGATATCGCGCGGAACCTCTGAGGCGCGGATGGGCAACCCGGGGCCGGCTGGGCTACACTAAGATCAATGACATCCGGCCTGACACGATTCATACTGTGGGACTATCCGCGCGCCGGGTGGCAGTATGACATCATGGTGGGACTCATTCTGCTGTTCATCTTTGTGACCCCCCGTGAGTTCTTCCGCGACCAGCCGCGCTCCAACGCCGTGAGGGTACTGGCGCCGGAGCATGGCATCGCCGAGTACTGGGTGGAGCCGGCGGCACTGGCGGGATTGTCCGAAGGCCAGCGCTGGTCCCGCACCACCGAGTTGATCAGACAGCGTTTTGGCCGGAAGCAGGTCGTTCGCCTGGAACCCATTTTCAATGAGGAGCAGGAGATCCGCGGCTACATCGCCTACACCAAGCCGTGATCCGTTTGGCAGCTTCGATGCGAACCCTAACGAAGTTATTTGTCCTGCTCTCGATGCCCGCCCTGGCCGCGGCGGCTCCGGAATTGAGCGCGGTGTTGCAGCGGATGGACGCGGCGGCCCGTTCTTTCAGGAACCTCTCGGCGCAGGTTACCTGGGTCACCTTCACGGCGATTGTCAAGGACAAGTCGGTTGAAACCGGCAGCATCCTGGTGAACAAACCGAAACCCCACTCGGCGGAATTTCTGATCGAGTTTACCGAGCCGAGCCCGAAGAAGATTTCGTTCCGCAAGCGCCAGTTCCGCATCTATTACCCGAAGCTGAATACGGTCCAGATCTATGACCTTGGCAAACAGGGAAAACTGATCGACCAGTTCCTGGTTCTGGGTTTTGGAACGTCCGGCAAGGAGTTGACCGACAACTACCAGGTCCAGGTGGCGGGCGAGGAAACAATCAACGGGCAGAAGGCTACCAAGCTGGAGTTGATTCCGAAGTCCAAGAGCGCCCGCGAACAGGTCAACAAAGTGGAGTTATGGATTGCCGAATCGGGCGGCTACCCATTGCAGCAGAAGGTTTTTCAGCCCTCCGGCGATTACCGGGAGGCGACCTATTCGGACATCAAGTTGAACCTGGCGCTCCAGCCCGATGCACTCAGTCTCCATTTGCCCGCCGGGGTGACGACCGAGTATCCGGGCCGGTGAGCGGCGATTTGCAATGACAGGCAGGAAAAAAAGTTCCAGCGCCCGGCTTCCGTTCCTCGACTGGACGCGAGGCGCGGCCGCGCTAGTGATGTTGCAGGGGCACGTATTCCACTCGTTTGCGCGCAACGACGCCCGGGGTGACAGCCCTTACGTGCTTTCCCAGTTTGTGGGCGGCGAAGCGCCGGCAGTCTTTCTGTTCCTCACCGGCATTACGCTGGGATTTCTGATGGCGAGCCGCGAGCGCCAGGGACTCACGCCGTTCGCACGGTGGTGGGCGGCGGCCCGGCGCGCATTTTACTTATTGGGCCTGGCCGCGGCGTTCCGCATCCAAATGTGGCTGTTTGCATGGCCGGCTCCGTGGACGGACCTGCTGAAGGTGGACGTTCTCAATTGCATGGGTGTCACCATCCTGCTGGCGTCGGCGCTGGCGATCTTTCCGATGATGGACCGGGCCAGGCATGCGGCAGTGCTGGGATTGGCGATCACGTTCGCTGCGCCGGTCATATCACAGATCGATTGGACGGGCGTGCCCGCAATCGTTCGAGACTACATCGTACCCAACAAGAACCTGTTCAGCCTGTTTCCATGGTCGGCCTTTATCGTATTCGGGTTGAGTGCCGGGACGATCATCCGCATCGCCGGGACGGAACGGCTGGACCGGGTGATGCAATGGTCGGCGATGCTTGGCGTGGGATTGATTTTCGCCGGGCAGTTCTTCTCGTCTTTCCCCTATTCGCTCTACTCGAAATCGGAATTCTGGCTGGACAGCCCGAACCTCACATTCCTCAAACTGGGCACGATGCTGTTGATTCTGGCCGCGGCATACCTGTGGAACACCGGAGACACGGGATGGAGTTGGGTGCGGCAGATCGGCACGACGAGCCTGCTGATTTACTGGGTACACATCGAACTGGTTTACGGACGCTGGTTCTGGTTCTGGAAGGAAAACCTGACGGCGGGCCAGTGCGCCGTGATCGCGGTGATCCTGATTCTGATGATGTTGGGGCTTTCCGTTCTGAGGACACGCAAGCGGAACTGGCAATGGCAGTCGCTACGACAGACCTTTGCGCCGCGTGAACTCGAGCGGGTATCGGGTGACTAAGCCAGGCCTGATTGTGAAACAAAAACAAACTGAAATCATTAGCTTTTCTTGTTGTTGATTTCTTCCACCTTCGTTCGATATACTCCCGGCAGACTTCTTCGGAGAATTTATGAAAGCCATAGCCCTAGTTTTGCTCGGCGCCTGGAGTTTGCCGGGCGCCGAACTGATCCTCCCCGGCACCGCGTTTGAGCGCGACCAGACCATCGATGTCGTCTACCGGATGCCGGCGCAGGCCACCGGAAGCGGCGCACTCCAAGTGCGTTGGACCGACGTTTTTGGGCGGGTGGTGGAGGACCGCAGAATTCCGATCCAACTGACCGACGAGAACGAGATCAGATTCCCGCTCGATTTGCGCCACGCGATCTCGATGCGCAACCAGGTGGAAGCTCACCTGGCTCTTGATGGGGTAAATAAGAAGGGTGTGGCAGACCACCGGGACGACCGCGCCACGGCATCGTTCCTTGCCAAGCCGGATGCCAGATGGTGGGATTACGCCATCATGATGTGGCAGCCGCACAGCGCGGCGCAGGCGGCCAAACTGGAGGAGGCGGGCATCAATGGCGGCCAGTTCGGCGGGCGCATGAAGAAACTGCCGGACTTCCTGTTGGATAACGATCTGCGCTGGTATGCGGAGAACATCGCGACGGATTTCTACTCGGAGTACCACCGTTATCGGGCAGACCGGCCGGTGAACTACTCTTTTCTGCAGGCGAAGGCTCTCTACAAGAAAGACCCGAACAGCCTGGAGCCGTTCAAGCGGCACCCCAGTTTTTCCGACGCTCACTGGCGGAGGAAGATCCACGACCGTCTTCAGGATGTGGCGCGATTCTATAGCCCGTACCGGCCCTACTTCTATGACCTGGGCGATGAAAGCGGCATCGCCGACCTGGCGGCCTTCTGGGATTTCGACTTTTCCGACCACTCGCTCGACGCGATGCGCCGGTGGCTCAAGCAGCGCTACGGCACGCTGGCGGCGTTGAACCACCAGTGGGGATCGCAGTTCGACGATTGGAATCTGGTAATTCCGGATACCACCAATGCGGCCATGGCGCGCGCGGACGGCAATTACTCCTCCTGGGCGGACATGAAGGAGTGGATGGATATTGCCTATGCCGGCGCGCTGAAGATGGGCAACGATGCGATCCGCGAGATCGATCCGACGGCGCTGGTGGGCATCGCCGGCGGGCAGATGCCGGGATGGGGCGGTTATGATTACTGGCGGATCACGCAGGCCCTTACGGCCGTGGAGCCCTACGACATCGGGAACAATATCGAGATCATCCGTTCGCTGAAGCCGGAAATGGCGGTGATGACCACCTCGTTCGCACGCGGCGACCGGGAGAAGCAGCGGGTGTGGTACGAACTGCTGCACGGCAACCGCGGATTGATTCTGTGGGACGACCGGCACGAATACATCGGGCGTGACGGCACGCCGGGGCCGCGCGCCGCGGAGACGGCCCCTTATTACAACGAGATCCGGTCGGGTTTAGGCGCGTTGTTGATCAACAGCCGGCGCGAAGCGGACCCGATTGCGATTCACTACTCGCAGGCCAGCATGCGCACGGAGTGGATGATTGCGCAGAAACCGAAGGGGACGGCGTGGGTCAACCGCAACTCGGCCACGGAACGCAACGACAGCCAGTTTCTGCGGCTGCGCGAGTCCTGGTGCAGGCTGATTGAAGACCAGAGCCTGCAGTACAATTTCGTGGCGTATGCGCAAGTAGAGCAGGGCGAACTTTCGCGGCGGGGGTACAAGGTGCTGGTGCTTCCCCGCTCCAGTTCGCTTTCGGAGGCCGAAGCCAGCCAAATCCGGGCGTTCGTCGAGCAGGGCGGCACACTGCTCACCGACGCAGAGCCGGGTATTTACGACGAGCACTCGCGGCGGCTGGAAACGGGCCGGCTGCGGGACCTGTTCAGCGGGCTGGCGGGCGGTCCGGTGGCGGAGAAGAGCGTTGGCAAGGGGCGGGTAGTGTTGATCGGCCTGGACCTGGTGGACTACCATCAGCAGCGGCTGATGCACAAAGAACAGGCCACCTGGCAGGCGGTGAACAAGCTGCTCAACCAGGCCGGGGTGAAGCCGCGGTTCGCGGCTCTCGACGCGGCAGGCATGCCGGTGGTAGGCGTGGAGGTCCAACGATTTGCCAATGGCGGCGCGCAGTTGGTGGCGTTGATGTCGAACCCGCAGATGCGGGTGCAAGAGCTTGGGCCGCCGGAATTCCGTTCCAACGAACGCTTTGAGAAGCCGGTGAAGCTGACGCTCTCGCTGCCGCACGCGATGTATGTCACCGACGTTCGCAGCGGCAAGAGCTGGGGACGGGTGAAGCAGTTGCCGGTGGAGATGGATCCCTTTGAGCCGTCGCTGTTTCTGGCGACCGAGACCGAGCCGCCGCGGCTGCAGGTTTCAGCGCCGGCGCGGGCCGCGCGCGGTTCGGTTGCGGCCATCGGCCTTGGCTTTGACGGCCCATCCGCATTGGCCGCGGACGTGTTCCACGTCGAGGTGACCGATCCGGCAGGCAAAGCGGTCCGCTACTATTCGAAAAACATTCTTGCGCGGCAGGCGGCGGCCTACAATCTGCCTCTGGCGGTGAATGATGCGTCCGGCGTTTGGAAGGTCCGGGTGAAAGACGCCGCTACGGGCCAGGCGGCCGGTTTCGAGATGGAGGTCTATTGATCATGCCCGTCCGGCGGCTGGCAGGGTTCGGCCTGTTGCTGGTTTCCGTTTCCCTCCAGGCTTCGATTGAAGCCTGGCCCGAGTACCTGCGAACCGATCCCGCGGGCGAGGCAGTGGCGGCGGACCGTTCCGCGGCAGAACCGGGAGCGCGTTCGGTTGCGCTTCGCGCCGCGCGCAACGGTTACGTTTCGTTTCAGGTGGTGGCGCGGCCCGGCCGGCGCGGGCCTTACTCGCTATCGTTCGAGTGGAGCGGTAAGGCAGCACTGGAAGCCACTGTTTTCCGCGAGTGGTTCCACCGGGGAGCCAGACAGGCGGGGGATTATCCGGATGCGCTGGTACCGGTGAAGCTACCCTACCACTCCGAATTTCCCGAGCCGGACAACAAGATCGCCGATCAGAAGGTGCAGCCGTTCTGGGTGGACGTGTGGGTGCCAAAGCCGGCTGCGCCGGGCGTCTATCGGGGCGTGGTGACGCTTCGCAGCGGCGGCGGGAAGGAAGAGCTACCGGTTGCGATCACGGTACTGGCGGCCACGGTTCCCGATGAAGACGTAATCCGAATGGACCACAACTCTTACGGATCGTCCTGGCTGGCATCCGGCTATCCCGGCCTGGTGAAGCGGACGGCGGGCGATTTTTTTGATAGCGTCGCGTTCTACCGCCTGATCCACGCCTACCACCGCATTTTTTACGAACACCGCGGCATCTTCCATCAACTGGGATATGGCCATGCGGGAAAGGTAGGACCGGAGTTCGCACCGGAGGTTGAAGGGACGGGGCGCGCGAGACACGTGGCCAGTTGGACGCGGTTCGACCGCCATTACGGACCGCTGCTGGACGGCAGCGCGTTTGCCGGCACGCGGCGGGGGCCGTCGCCGATTCCGTTCATGTACCTGCCGATCAATCCGGAGTGGCCGGCATCGTTTGTGAACTGGGGCGAACCCGGCTACGAGGCGGAGTTTGTCAACGTGGTGTCGGAAATGGAGCGGCATTTCCGTGAGAAGGGTTGGACACACACCTCGTACGAAATGTTTTTCAATCACAAGAAGCGTTACAAGGGTTTCCCTTGGGATGGCGACGAGGTGCGCTTCAAAAAAGACGACACGTTCTTCCGCGAGTACCGGCGGCTGCTGGATAAAGCGATGCCCGCCGGTTCTCCGGTGCGCATACTCTACCGGGCCGACGTCAGTTGGGATACCGAGCGGCAGGCGCGCGAGATGGCGGGCGTGATCAACATGTGGGTTTGCGGGGCGGAACCCCTGGCGTGGCTGCCGGAAACGGCCCGGCTGCTCAAGAGCCGCAACGAGGTGGTCTGGATCTATGGCGGAACGCCCACGGTCTACAAGCCGTCCGAGGAGATCAGCATGATGGCGCTGCGCCCGTGGATGCTGGGTGTTGGCGGGTTTGTGCACTGGCTGGCTACTTCTCCGGGACGCGACCCATGGTTCCAGTTTTCCGGCGGCGCGACGGGGCTGGTTTATCCAGGCGAGCGCTTCGGCATCGAGGAGCCGATTCCCGGCATCCGGCTTAAACTGCAACGCAACGTCCTGCAGGACCTGGCGCTCGCTCAAGAGCTGTCGGCGAGGTGGAGCCTGGAAACGGTACAGGCCGGGATCGTGGAACGCTACAACCACTCACGACCGGCCGACTGGTGGATGAACCGGCCGCCGATGGCAGACCGTCCGGTACTTGAACTGAACAATGCAGACTTCGGGCCGGAGACGATGAAGATCGCCCGGCGGATGGCGGCCGATGTCGCGGCCGGGAGTTGGAGGCCGGCGCATGACTACATTCTTCAACTGGCTTCGGAGGTGGCGCAATGAAGCGGCGCGACGCGAAACATTTCCGTTATGTCTTGTTTTTATGGCTGGCAGCCGGCGCGGCGGCCCAAAGCCCGCGCGGGATGGACGAGTTGAAAAAGAGCCTGGATGAAGTGGCGCGAACGGGCTCCGTGATGGTGGATGGCGACGTCTGCCAGCGCATCACCACCGAGCGGGCCAAAGAGTACATGGTGAAGAAAGACCCGCGCGACCGCTGGATTGACGGCGACAACTTCGACGTCAACGCCGAGCCTTACATCCAGACGAAGAAGACTCTGATGCGGCTGGCGCGGCTGGTGGACTTCCCCTGCGACGTGAACCTGTGGATGCCGCTCGATAACATTGCCGGCCAGGTACAGGTGGTGATCCGGAACGTCAACGAGATGAGCCAGTTCTGGCGATTCGGCCAGCTTCATCAACCAATGCCGCCCGAGATGAAGCAGGTGCTGGCGAGCGGCGAGCGCCTGGCAGTGATACGCCGTCCGGGCATGGTTTCCGTGCTGGCGCCGGTACGCAACAGCCTGGGCGATACGGTGGGCCTGCTGGAAGTGGTAGCCCAGATGACGCCGGACGCGCACGAAAATGTGAAGTAGCCCCAGCGTGGAACCTCGCTGCGAAGCGCCCGGGCGTGGGGGAGAATAGGGAGATGGCATCCCACGCCGGCCAACCGGCAACCCCGGATATTCTGGTCAACCTGCCGCGGCTGATTTCGGCTTATTACACGGAGAAGCCCGACTGCGCGGTACCCGCACAGCGCGTTTCCTTTGGCACGTCGGGGCACCGCGGCTCATCGCTGCGGCTGTCGTTTAACGAAGACCACATTCTCGCCGTCACACAGGCAATCTGTGAACACCGGACGGCGGAGGGCGTGGACGGGCCGCTGTTTCTGGGCATCGACACACACGCGTTATCGGAGCCGGCGCGCATTTCCGCGCTCGAGGTGCTGGCGGCCAACGGCGTCACGGTAATGATCGACAGCGACGATGGCTACACGCCCACGCCGGCCGTCTCCCATGCCATTCTGAGTTACAACGAGGGGCGAACCAAGGGCCTGGCTGATGGGATCGTCATCACGCCGTCGCACAACCCACCCGAAGATGGCGGATTCAAGTACAATCCGCCGAATGGCGGTCCGGCGGACACCGGCACCACCAAGTGGGTGGAAAATCGCGCCAACGAATTGCTGCGCGCCAAGCTCGCCGGCGTGAAGCGGGTTTCCTACGCCGCGGCGCTGGCTTCCGGCACCACGCATCGCCACGATTATGTCAGCGAGTATACCGGCGGTTTGCCGGCGGTGGTGGATCTGGACATCATCCGGGCCTCGGGGCTTCGCATCGGCGCCGATCCGCTAGGCGGAGCGGGGGTAGCCTACTGGGGACGCATCGCCTCCACTTATCATCTGGACCTGACGCTGTTTCACACCGATGTCGATCCGACGTTCCGCTTTATGACACTGGATTGGGACGGGCGCATCCGGATGGACTGCTCATCGCCATACGCCATGGCCGGCCTGATCGGGTTGAAAGACCGTTTCGACATCGCGTTCGCCAACGACACCGACCACGACCGGCACGGAATTGTAACGCCGGGAGCGGGGCTGATGAACCCGAACCACTACCTGGCGGTGGCCATTTCCTACCTCTACAACGAACGGCCGGATTGGCCGGCCGGCGCGGGAGTGGGCAAGACCGTGGTATCGAGCAGCATGATCGATCGCGTCACGGCCAAGCTCGGGCGGCGCCTGGTGGAGGTGCCGGTGGGATTCAAGTGGTTCGTGGACGGCTTGTTTGACGGTTCGATCGGCTTTGGCGGAGAAGAGAGCGCGGGTGCGTCCTTTCTTCGGCGCGATGGCGGCGTCTGGAGCACGGACAAAGACGGCCTGATCCTCGGGTTGCTGGCAGCCGAGATCACCGCCAAACGCGGGCGTAACCCGGGTGAGATCTACGACCAGTTGACCGGAGAGTTCGGCGCGCCGGTCTATCAGCGGATTGATGCGCCGGCCGACGCGGCGACGCGGGCGCGGCTGGCGCGGCTGGCGCCCGAACAGGTAAAGGCTTCCGAGCTGGCGGGCGAAAAGATCGAGGCGATGCTGACCACGGCGCCAGGCAACGGAGCACCGATCGGCGGGCTGAAGGTGGTGGCTGCAAACGGCTGGTTCGCCGCCCGGCCATCGGGAACCGAAGATGTTTATAAGCTGTATGCGGAGAGTTTCCTGGGCATGGATCACCTGAAGCGGATCCAGGACCAGGCGCGCGAGTTGCTGGCCGGGGTGCTGGCCGGCCGCTGACCACCGTCAGAGGCTGAAAGCGTCTCGAACGCGACGCCAGGAGGCTTCGAGCGACTCGGGCAGAACCCGGGTTTCAGCCGTCGTGGTCATGAAGTTCGTGTCTCCGGTCCAGCGTGGAAGCACGTGCATGTGGATGTGTCCAGCCACGCCCGCGCCGGCGCTTTCACCGATATTCATTCCGAGGTTGAGCCCATCGGGCCGGTAGAGCGCGCGCAGCACGCGCTCAGCGCGGCGGGCGAGCCGCATCATCTCCATCACCGCCTCTTCCACGGCATCCTCCAGCCGTGCGGAGTGGGCATAGGGAGCAACCATCAAATGCCCGCAGGTGTAGGGAAAGCGGTTGAGCATCACAAAGCAGCGCTGGCCACGGAAGACGATCAGATGCTCCTCATCCCGATTGGCGGAAGGAAGATCGCAGAATATGCAGCCGCCGGGGCCACCAGTCCGGGTGACGTACTGGTAGCGCCAGGGGCTGAACAGATAATCCATGGGCTAAACGGAAGGAGGGGCCTGGGCGGGCGCCGCACCGGCCGCCGGCGCAGGCGCTTCCGCGGTGGCGGCATTCACCAGATCCTTCAGTTCCTTGCTGGGCTTGAAATAGGGAATGCGCTTCGGCGGCACCTCCACGCGGGCGCCGGTCTTCGGGTTGCGGCCAACCCGGGGCTGGCGCTGCCGCGTGCGGAAACTGCCGAACCCGCGGATCTCGATCTTGTCGCCGGCACGCAGAGATTTAACGACACTTTCAAAGATCGCTTCCACGATCACTTCGGAGTCCTTCCGCGTCATCTCGACGACTCGCGATACTTCCTCTATCAGATCCGCTTTTGTCATGAATGCTCGTCTCCTTATGATTGGCGAAGTTGCCCGGCGGCTTCGATACTATCCAGCCAACGAAACCGGCGGGAAGCCAGCCTCGCCCGGTCAGTGATTTTCACCCTGGTCCTTGAGGTGCATGGCTTCCTCTATGGTCATTGTCGCGGCTGCCGCCTGGCGCTGGTAATCCTCAAGCCGCGTCCGCTCCTCGTCTTCAGCGATGGCCCGAACGCTCAGGCCAATACGCTTCTCCGCTTCGTTCAGTTTGATGATCTTAAATTCCGATTCCTCACCAATTTGCAACGGCGGCTGGTCTTCGCGGCGATCCGGACTGGAGGGTATCTCCGACGTGTGGCAAAGCCCCTCGACACCCGGAGCCAACTCGACGAACACGCCAAAGGTGGCGGCCCGGACGGGTTTGCCGCGAACCACGTCTCCCACCTGGTGTTTGCGGAAAAACGTCTCCCAGGCATCCGGCTGAAGCTGCTTGATGCCCAGCGAAAGGCGGCGATTGGGCGCGTCGATATTCAAAATTACCGCCTGAACCAACTGCCCCTTCTTGACGACTTCCGAGGGGTGTTTCACGTGCTTGTTCCAGGACAGATCGGAGACATGAACGAGCCCATCCACGCCCTCCTCGATCTCGACAAAAACGCCGAAGTCGATCAGTTTGCGCACGCGCCCTTCCACCACCGAACCGATGCTGTAACGCTCGCCCACGGTGGTCCAGGGATCGGCTTCCAATTGTTTCATGCCCAGGGAAATGCGGCGTTCCCGGGGTTTCACTTCGAGCACCACGGATTCCACCTGGTCGCCCACGCGCACCACCTTGGACGGGTGCTTCATGCGCCGCGACCAGGTCATCTCGGAGATGTGAATGAGCCCTTCCACTCCCGGTTCGAGTTCGACAAAGGCGCCGTAGTCGGTAACGCTGACCACGCGTCCGATGACGCGCAAACCGGCGGGATAACGCTCCTCGGCCGATTCCCAGGGATCGGGAGCCAGTTGCTTCAACCCGAGCGAGATGCGCTCCTTCTCGCGGTCGAACTTGAGGACGCGAACGCTGATGGTATCGCCGACGCTGACGACCTCGGAGGGATGGCCGACACGGCCATAGGACATATCGCTGACGTGCAACAGGCCGTCGATACCGCCCAGATCCACAAACGCGCCGTATTCGGTCAGGTTCTTGACCACGCCGGTGGTGATGTCGCCCTCGTTCAACGTCTCGAGCGCAACCGTCTTGCGGGCGGTCGCCTCTTCCTCAATCGCCAGTTTGCGCGATACCACGACGTTACCGCGACGGCGGTTGAGCTTCACGATCTTGACCGCGATATCCTGCCCGACCAAGGAATCGAGATTGTGGGTGGGGCGCGCATCCACCTGGGAACTGGGCATAAATGCCAGTACGCCGACATCTACCGACAGTCCGCCCTTGGTGCGGCCGATGACGCGGCCCGAGACCAGCAGGGATTCCCGCTGGGCGCGTTCCAGGGTGTCCCAGGCGCGGATTCGCGCGGCCTTTTCGTGAGAAAGGAGGATGTATCCTTCCACCGCGGGGCGTCCGCGATCGACCATTACGTCAATCGCATCGCCGGGTTGGATCGTGATGCTGCCGTCGGGTTGCCGGACCTGCTCCACTGGAACGAGTCCTTCACTCTTGTACCCGAAATCGACAATCACGTCCTTGTCGGTGATCTTCAGAACACGACCCTGGAGGATCTCACCTTCGGCCGGCGGCGCAAAGTGGCTGTAGTCGTCGATTAGATGTTCGTAATCGTCGTCTGGTTGAACCGGTTGATTCAACGGATGCTGGTCCGCGTTGGTCGCCATGGCCATCTCTCCCGGAGCGTTTGACAGATACCGAGGTCCCGCCGAGCGCACGATTCGAATCCCGGCACACTACCCCTGTGTAAGTCGCCGGACATCGAATCCTGAAGCCGCGCACTCCAGCATTTACTGCAACCTAGCTCTGACAAGCCATTGAAAGATCAGTACTTCAGAACTATAGCCGAGCCCGGTGTGGTTGTCAACCGAGTGTAGGATCACTTGCTGGAGCCACCCGGCGGGCTCACGCACACCGCCCGCGTCCGCCTTTTTCTCCCCATAAGGAGCCTCGCGATCGCCGGCCGCCGCCAAAATCTGCAGCGAACCGGAAACGATCAACATCTTCTTGCCCGTCTATAGTTTAGCAGATGTCAAGAAGCAGCGTGAGAACGGCTTATGCGCCGGCGCGCCGGTTGGCGATCAGTGAACTTCGGGCTGGTCGTAGCCAGCCAGACGCCGAACCCAGATGTTGCGGTAACGAACGGGCGTATCGTGGTCCTGGAGCGCCAACGGTTCTTCGGGCGCATGAGGGGTGTAAACCCCAACCTGGCGGTGGGCCATGGCGCCGATAATCTCCTTGCGGTTGTGCAGCAGGATTCCGTTCAGAAACACGGTGACATTAGCCCGCTTAACCACCGTGGCGCCGTCGAATCTGGGAGCCTCAAAGACGATATCGTACGACTGCCATTCGCCCGGAGGACGCACGGCATTGACCAGCGGCGGCCACTGACCGTAGATCGCCCCCGCCTGGCCGTCGGCATAGGTGGGATTGTTCCAGGAATCGAGTACCTGAATTTCGTAACGTTCCATCAATAAGATGCCACTGTTGCCACGCCACTGGCTGGTTCCTTCCACTTTGGTGGGAGCGGCCCATTCGATGTGATACTGCGCGTCGCCGAATTTCTCTCTCGACACCAGGTCGCCGGACCGGCCGACGCATTCCACCCAGCCATCACCAAGTTTCCAGGCCGGCGGCACCAGCGCGCCTTTTTTCTTGCACATCCAATGCGAGAGGTCCCGGCCATTGAATAGAACGATGGCGTCCGAGGGAGGATCTCCCGGTTTGGCGCCGGGCGTCACCATGCGCGGACGCGGGCGATCGATATCATGCACTCTCCACTTCTGTCCGGGCAAGACCGGCGTATCCGTATAGCCGAGGGGGGCGTGACGCTCCTCGGCCGCAAGCCAGATGGCGCTACAGGTCACCGCCACCAGGATGAGCCCACTGGTTCGATTCCGTTTCATATCGCTACCAACGATTGCCAGCGTATCAGATCCAACGGGCATCCGAGCAGGCAGTTTTGAACGACCGGCACGATCTGTTCAGACAGACTGAAGCAGAGGCGCCGCCCGGCGGAGTGTTGGATCCATGGCGCTATCGAAAGAGCGGAATGAATAGCCGTTTGAGCGCACTGAACGCCATCCGGGATCCAATCCGCGCCTGCCACCGTGTGGGACAATTTGGGTGTACGCAAACACTGCATATCCATGACTGGACGAGAGCGGATTCTAGCTGCGTTCCATGGCGGCGAGATCGACCGGGTGCCTTTTTGCCCCAATATTTACTATTGGTTCTACCGGAACCTGGCAGCCGGGACACTGCCGGCGGCAGTGGACTCCGCGCGGCATCCTTTTGACGCGCTGCGAGCACTGGGAGCGGACATCCTGGCGCGGTGGGACACGCAGAAGGCGACCAAAGAGGTCTTTCTGGCGGGTGAGTACTCGGAAGAATATGCCGGGGCGAGCGGTTTCGCCAGGCCGCTGATAACCGCCTTCAATACGTACCCGGCCGGGCGCAACCAAGTTCGCCGCCGCTTCGAGACGCCATTCGGCACGCTGACCAGCAGTTGGACGGTAACACCGGAGGCGGGCGCGGATTTCGAGTCCGAATTCTGGTGGAAGAGGTGGGAAGAGTATTCCGCGATCCGGTACATGCTGGAGGCGCGCGATTATCAATTCGACGCCGGGTTGTTCGACGAGTGCACCGGGCGCGTGGGTGAGGATGGGGTGATGATGGTCCACATTACCCAATCGCCACTGAAGACCTTTCATTGGCTGGCAGGAGCCGAGCAGGCCAACTTCTTCCTGGCGGATCACCCGAAACAGATGCGGGAACTGGCGGAAATCCACCAGGCGCAGGCGTTGAACTTCCTGGAGACGGTGGTGGACCACCCCACCGCCCAGATCTTCATTTCACTCGAGAACCTGGATTCGTTTTTTTACTCCCCTTCCCTCTACCACGAGTACTGTAACGAGTTTTTCCGGAGGGCCGGCCGGATCATACACAGCAGGGGCAAGAAGTTCGTGGCGCACGCCTGCGGGCACAACCGCATCCTGCTGCCGGCGGTAGCCGCCGCGGGAGTGGATTGCCTGGAAGGACTGACTCCGCCTCCGCTGGGCGATGTCCCGCTGGCGGAAGCGCGCGAGCTGGCCCGCAGCCCGGAACTGGTGATCAATGGAGGAATTGTTGGCGAGCTGCTGGAGCGGGCGGATGCGAGGGAGCGGATTTTCGAATACACGCGCCAGTTGTTTCAGGCGATGGGCGACCGGCGGCGGTTTCTGTTCGCCTCCAGTTGCAGCACTCCGGCCAACGCGCGGTGGGAGAACCTGGAAGCATTCCGCGATGCGGCCGGCCGGGCCTGACCGATTCCGTTGGGCGGCGGCATCCATATGCTAAGTTAAACGGTGATGCAGCTTTCCGATGCATTTCTTGCGCTGGGCCAGGAGTCATTCGGCCAGTTGTTGCGTAGTATCTCGATTGGCAGGTTGAAGACCTACCAGCTTTACGACCGCATCAAGGCTCGCGCGCACACGGCCAAATTGAATTCAGAGAGTCTCCGCAAGGCGGCTCCCAGGCTGTGGCCACGAATCGAGCAACATGACGAGGAGTTCTGCCAGGACCTGGCCCAAGCGATCCTGGTTTCTGAACTCGACATGATCCGGGCAGTACTGGACTTTCTGGAAATCCCCAACGAAGACGGGTTCTTCGCCAAGGACGTGGAAGCGGCCAAGTACCTCACCGAGGGCTGGCAACAGCGCGTGTGGGACCAGTTCCACGGGAAGTACGCGCCGGCATCGGTACAGTTCTACATTAACCACCTGGCATGGGAACTGGACAAGAACGCCGCCATCTTCGTGCCCTCTGGTCCTACGGATTAAAATAGAAATTTCCAACATGATCGAACAGACATTCGAGAGGCTGGAGAGCCGCTCGCGCGAACGGATCGCCGCCGCAATGTCCCGGGAGGAGCTGGAAGCCGTGCGCGTGGACGTGCTCGGCCGCAAGGGGGAGCTTGCCCGGATCAGCAAAGAGATGGGCAGCCTGACGGCGGAGGAACGGGCCCGCGTCGGCAAGTTGCTCAACGGCGCCAAACAGGGACTGGAGGCGGCGCTGGAGGCCCGCAAGGCGGAGTTTGACCGCGCCGCGCTGGCAGCCAGGCTGGATGCCGAGTGGGTGGATTTGACGCTGCCGGCAACAGGGGCGCCGCGTGGCAGCCTGCATCCAATCACCATCATCCAGTCGGAAATCGAAGACCTGTTCGTGTCGATGGGATTCACGGTGCTGGACGGACCGGAAGTAGAGACTGAATACAACAACTTCGATGCGCTGAATATTCCACCCGACCATCCGGCGCGGGACATGCAGGACACGTTCTGGCTGAAGAGCGGGCAACTGCTGCGGACACACACTTCCCCGGTGCAGGTACGAGGAATGCAAAAGCTGGGGCCTCCGCTGCGGATGATCGCCCCCGGCAGGGTATTCCGAAACGAAGAAGTGGACGCCAGCCACGAGCACACGTTTTACCAGCTGGAAGGGATGATGGTGGACCGGGAGGTATCGGTCGGCAACCTGATCTACTTCATGAAGACGCTGCTCAGCTCCATCTTCCGGAAGGACGTTACGGTGCGGCTGCGGCCGGGCTACTTCCCGTTCGTGGAGCCGGGCTTTGAGTTGGACATCGAGTGCCTGATCTGCGGCGGCGCCGGGTGCCCGGTCTGTAAACAGAGCGGATGGGTGGAACTGCTGCCGTGCGGGCTGGTGCAGCCCAACGTACTGCGGATGAGCGGCATCGATCCGGAGGAATGGAACGGCTTCGCCTTTGGACTGGGGCTGACGCGGCTGGCGATGATGCGCTATGCGATCGACGACATCCGGCTGTTGCAGGGTGGCGATTTGCGGTTCCTCCATCAGTTCTGACAAGAGGCGCGAACAAGCAACGTGAAATTCTCATACAACCAGATTCGTGATTTGGTGGAAGGTCTCGAGACGGCGCCCGAAGCGCTGAAGGGCCTGATCACGATGAAGACGGCCGAGTGTGAGGGGATCGAGCAGATCGGAGAGCACCTGGCCCGGGTTTGCGCGGCGCGGGTGGTGTCGGTGGAACCGATCGCGGGTACCCACAACGTCAAGGCGAGCGTCGAGACCGGGCGCTACGGTGAGCGGACGGTGGTGTGCGGCGCGCCCAACTGCCGCGCCGGGATGGTGACGGCGTATGTTCCGGCGGGAACCCGGCTGGGCGCGGCGACGATCGATAAGCGCACCGTGAACGGCGTCGAAAGCGACGGCATGCTGGCCAGCGGGGCCGAGCTGGGGTTGAACCGCGACGCCGAAGGCGTGCTGGAACTGGACGTTGAACCGGGTTCGCCGATTCCCGGCTGCGAGCCGGACGCGACGATCGAGATCGACAACAAGAGCCTGACGCACCGGCCGGATTTGTGGGGCCACCACGGCATGGCGCGAGAAGTGGCGGCGATCACCGGCAACCGGCTGAAGGACCCGGTAAACCCGCGGCGGATCCCGGCAGGCGAGGCGGTGGTCAAGATCGAGATTCCGGACTTCACGCTGTGCCCCCGCTATAGCGCGCTGGTATTTGAGAACGTCACGGTGAAGGCATCGCCGTTGTGGCTGCAGTACCGGTTAACGGCAATGGGGCTGAACCCCATCAATAACATCGTCGATGCCACCAACTACCTGATGGCGATGCTGGCGCAGCCGATGCACGCCTTCGATCGGGATAAGCTGACGGGCGATACGATCCGGGCGCGGCCGGCGCGGCCGGGAGAACGCATTCAGGCGCTCAACGGCGAATGGTACGAACTGGCGCCCGCCGACCTGGTGATTGCCGATGGGGCCGGGCCGGTTGCCGTCGCCGGCGTCATTGGCGGCATGGATTCGGCGATCAGCGGCTCGACGGCGAGGATCGTTTTTGAAAGCGCCAATTTCCAGGCGGCCGGCGTCCGCCGGACATCGGCGCGGTTGAAGCTGCGGACGGATGCCTCGATCCGGTTCGAGAAGTCGCAGGATCCCGCGAATACCATACGGGCGTTGGCCATGGCGGTGGAACTGCTGGAACAGGTTTCGCCGGGCATCCGCCTGGTGGGAGGGCTGGCCGACGCTTACCGGCCGAAGCCCGCGCCGGCGCCGATTTCGCTCCCGTTGGGGTGGCTGGATCGCAAACTGGGCCGGCACATCGAAGAGGCCGAAGTGACGTCGATTCTGGAGAGCCTGGAGTTCGGCGTCAGCCGGCAGACACCCGGCGTGTTGAGCGTAACGGTGCCCAGTTGGCGGGCCACCAAGGACGTCTCGCTGAAGGACGACCTGGTGGAGGAGGTGGGGCGGATCATCGGGTACGGATCGATACCACCGGCGCCGCCGATGGTGGCGGCCCGGGTGCCGGCGGCCAACCGGGAGCGGGCGTTCCAGCACGAGGTGCGAGCGATGCTGGCGGCACGAGGCTATACGGAGGTCTACAACTACTCGTTCATCGGCGGGGAGGCGGCGCGACGCTTCGGCTACGAACCCGGCGCGCTGGTGGAGGTGGCTAATCCGATTGCATCCGACCAGAGCCTGTTACGCCCCAGCCTGCTACCGGGAATCTGGAAGAACGTGGTCGAGAACGCGCGAAATTTCGAGAGTTTCCGGCTGTTCGAGATCGGGTTGGAGATTCACCCGGCAAACGCCGGCGCGGACCTGCCGCGACAGGTTTCGCACCTTGCGGTGTGTAGCGCAGCGCGCCAGGAGGCGTCGCCGGCGGCGGCGCTGTTCGAGTTGAAGCGCGCGGCCGAGTGTCTGATGCCGGGGGCCCAGGTGCGTCCGGTGGAGCCGAAATGCTATGAGCATCCGGTGCGGGCGGCGGTGGTCGATTGGCATGGGGAAACCGTGGGGCGTTTGTTCGAGCTCCATCCATCGATGGTGGAGAGCGGGCGGGCGGCGGTGCTCGACATTGACCTGGAGGCGATGGAGCGGGCGCGGCCGGCGATGAAGCGGTATCAACCGATCCGGCGGTACCCGTCGAGCGCGTTCGATCTTTCGGTGGTAGCGGAGTTGCGGGAACTGGTTGGCGGAATCGAACAGAAACTGGCCCGTCTGGCAGGCGAACCGCTGGAGGCAATCGAGTTCGTGCGGCAGTACTCGGGACCACCTTTACCGGCTGGGAAAAAGAGCGTCTCGTTCCGGTTGACGGTGGCGGCGGCGGACGGCACGCTTTCGAGCGAAGAGGTTGGGGCGATT
Organism: Bryobacterales bacterium; assembly: GCA_020854055.1. Lineage (GTDB taxonomy): Bacteria > Acidobacteriota > Terriglobia > Bryobacterales > Bryobacteraceae > JADZGD01. The sequence goes on from JADZGD010000129.1 coordinate 44,514, forward strand.
CGCGGGCGCATTATTGACGGGATGCAGCAGTCAGGCTACGAATTGCGGATCTGAAGGGCGGGGGCGGGTGGAGCGGCGACGCCGGTTCTCCCCTCAGCCGTTGGTTGATAGACTGGTTGAGGCAGGCCGAGACCAGCATGCCGCGTCTTTTCACATTGCCCGAAGCCGAATCGCTGCTGCCCCGGATCGAGGCGGCGCTGCGCGCGGCGGTGGAACATAAGCCACTGCTACAGGCCGCCGAAGCCGGGTTCCAGGCCTATGTCCGCCGGATCAACATGAGTGGCGGATCACTGGTTAACCTCGGTCGGGTGTCCGAATTGCAATCCCAGCGGCAGGCGGTGGCCAAGGAACTGAAGGCAGCGCTTCACAAACTGGAGCAGCTCGGAGTCGAGGTAAAGGACCTGGATATGGGGCTGGTCGACTTCCCCACCCAATATCGCGGCAACACGGTCTATCTGTGCTGGAAGCTGGGGGAGCAGCGGATCGGCTACTGGCACTCGACGGACGAGGGCTTTGCCGGCCGGCGGCCGATTGACGACGAGTTCCGGACCAACCACCGCGGCAATCCCCCGGAATGAGGCGTCCCCCCATAGTTTCCCCATCCGCTTTAAGGTGAATACCCGCTGGTTGGATCGCCGAAACCGGCCGAAGGATAGCTGAGGCCGGGGTGCGGCCGTTTGAAGACCATGCGAAACGCAGCAAACGCGATCCTGTTCCTACTATTGGCCGCCGTGGCGGCGCGGAGCCAATCCACCAGCCAGTTCACGGTCTACACGGACGTGGCGGGAGCGACCTTCCGGGTAGATGGGCAACCCTATACATCGCAGACGGTCTTCCTCTGGCCGGCGGGCAGCAAGCACACCCTGGTGCTGGATGCCATCTCTTACGACAACGATCGCGGCCGGCAATATTCGTGCACCAGTTGGAGTGACAGCAGCGGGCTGCTGATGTCGGGAGGCGGCCTGACCCAGGTGGTGACGGCGGACCCGAACATCACGTCCTTCAAGGGGACATGCACGGTTTCCGGATTCCGGGTGGACCTGTTCTTCAATGGAGATGCGGTTTCGCCTTCGGCAGCTTCCACTGCCTGCGGCGGCGCGGCAAGTACAGACCCCGTGCTGCCAGGGCCGGGGATCGTTCAGGTATCGAGTCCGGGGATGAGCGGGTGTTTCGGACAAAGCACGTCGTTCTATACAAGCGGCCGGATGACGTTAAACGCGACTCCCTACTCGGGCTGGGTGTTTACCGGGTGGTCGCCGTCGGGAGCCAGCGCGACGGCTTACATGACGACTTTTAACGTGACCGGGCCGTTCCAACTATCGGCGCGATTCGAGATGGCCCGGCGCGCGCGCTTCCGCACCAACCCGCCCGGACTGGAAGTGGCGATCGACCACAACATTGTGACCACCGCCGCCGAGACCATCTGCGCGGATTCCGACAGACTGCCGCAAGGGCCGATCCCGGGCGTGAATATTCCCGGTTCCTACGGCCCGCTGTGCAAAGGCGACTTCGATTTCGCCCTGGGCTCCAGCCATACGCTGGGCGCGCCCTCGCCGCAGACGGTGGCCGGCGCAAGCTGGATCTTCGATTCCTGGCAGGATGGCAGCGGGCAAAATGCCGTTTACACCGTGCCGTTAGGGTTGGGGGTGGACAGCTTCACGGCTCGTTTTGTTCCTGGCGTGCGGGTGGTGATGACGACGAAGCCGTTCGGGCTGAAGATCGGCGTCGATGGGCGGACGAGCTGGCCCAACTACAGTTTTGTGTGGGCCGAGGGTTCCAAACATACGCTGGCCGCGCCCGCCGAACAGGCCGATTCCAATGGCCGGCGGTACGCATTCACCGGCTGGTCGATGGGCGGTGAAGCGACCCAGGAGTACACGGTGCCGGCGGAGCAGATCGGAATCCTGGTGGCCAACTACGAGTTGCTGGGGCGGGTAAAGATCGCCAGTTCCCCCTCCGGGATCAACGTACAGGTGGACGATGAAACCTGCACCACACCCTGCACGCTCGATCGCGCCGTGGGCACCACGGTGAAGGTTACCGCTCCATCGAGTGTGATGCTGGCCGAAGGGACGCGGGCCGATTTCAGCGGCTGGAACGACGCCGGCACGCAGACGCGGACCTACACCTTCACCACCGGCAGCGACTACATCGGAGCCATTTACCAGACCTATTACCAGCTTTCGCTCAGTTCCGATCCCGGACAGGCCGCCATCTTCCAATGTTCACCGGAAAGCCCCGACAACTTCTATCCGAGCAACAGCCAGGTGGCGCTGAGCGTGAAGGCGAACCCCGGCTTCAAGTTTCTCCGCTGGACGGGCGACATAATGAACAGCCTGGGCGGCGCTACGCTGGTGGCCATGAGCGGGCCGCGCTCGGCGCGGGCGTTGTTCGAAAAAGTTCCTTACATCGCGCCGAACGGGGTTGTCAACGCGGCGGGTGTGACGCCGGACGAAGTGGTTGCGCCCGGTTCGTTGATTGCGATCACCGGCGCCAGCCTGGTGGACCAGCCGGTAGTGGGTCCGCCGAATCCACTGGCGCAGACGCTGGCCGGAATCTACGTGATGATGGAGGATCGCATTTTGCCGCTGGTTTCGATCGAGCCGGACAAGATTACCGCGCTATTGCCATCCGACGTGAAGCCCGGTGACCATACGCTAAAGGTAATTATGCCGGTTCAACCCACGGCGGCGACAGATTTCACCGTAGCCGCCAATGCTCCCGGCCTGTTCGAGAGCCACGATGAGGACGGCAATACGTTCGCGGCGGCGATCCACGAAGACGGGACACCGATTACACCGGCATCGCCGGCAAAGCGTGATGAACTCATCACGCTGTTCGGAACCGGCTTCGGCCCTTACGAACGGAGGCTGGTGGACGGCTTTGCGGTACCAAAAACGGCCCATATTTCGCTCACCGACAACGTCACGTTGTGGTTGGGTGAGGGTTCGACCGCACCGGTATGGACCGGCGCCGCTCCCGGCATGGTGGGCATCACCGAAACGCAGTTTCGTTTGACCAGCGACCTTCCGCCGGCAACGGCGGTGAAGATCAAGGCGACGGTCAACGAACGCGACAGCAATACGGTCGAGTTGCCGGTGGAATAGGCGGGGGAACTCCAGCGGTTGGTTGGCGGCTATACTGAAAACAAGCTGCAATGCGTTATTTTCTCCGCCGCCGTTTTCCCGGCTACGCGCGCGTTCTCATCGTCGAAAGCGGACCGCGGCAGGTACTGGAGCGCTTTCTGCCCGGATTCCTGGAAAGGAACCGCGAGGAGATCGAGACGCTGGACCTGGTGACGTGTTTCAGCGAACAGCCCGCGGCACTACCAGCAGGCAGCGCACGCGTTTACCGGACCGGTGAATATGGCGGCGCAGACGGCCGCGAGCGGCTGATTCAGGCTCTGAAAGCGAACCGATACGCGACGCTGGTGGTGCTGTGCGCCGACAGCCCGATCCTGGCCAAGTGGAAAGCCTACCTGGCCTGGAAACTACCCGCGGCGGTACTGATTGTCAACGAGAACGGCGACTACTTCCACCTGAACCGCGCCCACTGGTCAACCATCGTGGAGTTCGCGTTGACGCGATCCGGACTCCAGGGCGCTTCGGCTGCGCCGACACTGGCACGGGTGGCGGCCTTTCCGTTCACGTTCGTTTACCTGCTGTTGTCGGCCATGGCGGTTCATCTACGAAGGAGGGTCCGAGCATGAAGGCGGTGGTTGCGACGGGGCCGGGAGGATTGGAAGTGCTTAGAACGGTCACCATGCCTGACCCGGCACCGGCGGCGGGGGAGGCCGTGGTGCGGCTGTCGGCCATCGGTGTCAATTTCATCGACATCTACTTCCGCACCGGATTATACAAAGCTCCGGCGCCGGTGCTACTGGGCCACGAAGGCGCAGGCACGGTAGAAGCGGTAGGTAAAGGTGTCACCACGGTCAAGCCGGGAGACAGGGTGGCCTATGCCGGCATACGCGGCTCTTATGCCGAGTTGCATTCGGTTCCGGCGTCTCAATTAGTGCCGCTTCCCGATTCCGTTCGCTTCGAGCAGGGGGCGGCGGTGATGTTACAGGGAATGACCGCGCATTACCTGACGTATTCCACTTACCCGCTGAAACCGGGCGACACCGCGCTGGTGCATGCCGCCGCCGGAGGAGTGGGGTTGCTGCTGATCCAGATAGCAAAAAAGCGGGGAGCGATTGTTATCGGAACAACGTCAACAGAGGAAAAGGCCAAATTGGCGATGGAGGCCGGCGCGGATCACGTGATTCTGTACGACCGCACCGATTTTCAGGCGGAGACACGGCGGTTGACGGGCGGACGGGGCGTGAACGTCGTCTACGACTCGGTTGGCAAGGCCACCTTTGCCAAGAGCCTGGACAGCCTGGCAACGCTGGGGATGATGGTGAGCTATGGCAATGCCAGCGGCCCGGCTCCGGCGATAGAACCGCTGACGTTGAGCCAGAAAGGCTCGTTGTTTCTGACCCGCCCGGTGATGGGGCACTATGTTGCCACCCGCGAGAGTCTGCTATGGCGGGCGGGCGACGTGCTGGGCTGGGTGGCGGACGGAAGCCTGAAGCTGCATATCAGCCACGAATTTCCCCTGGAAGAGGCGGGCAAGGCGCAACAACTGCTCGGCTCCCGGGGATCCACGGGAAAACTGCTGTTGAAAACAGGAGCAATTCAGTAAACTGCCGTGTCCCGGCGCGCGTCAATCGGAGTAAGCTGTGGGTAGGAAGGTTGTGTAGATCCGATGCGCGACCGATGGGCCGGAAAACTGGCAATTGCCGCCGCGGTGCTGATCGCCGGAGCAAGTCCGGGAAACCCGTTGTTGGCTCAGCACCGGCAGGGAGGCGTGGTTCGCTCCGGCGGACCGGTTCTACCGCCGCCACCGAAACCCTTCGGAAACGGGTACGGAAGCGCGGCCTTTCCAGGCACCGGTGGTCCTCCCGGGGCAGGGATCTACGGCGGTTCCACGGTTCGCCGGCCTCGCGACGGCGCCGGCGGCAGGCACGATCGCCGGGGCCGGGGAGGAGGAATGGAGCGCGGCGGATCCTATGTTCCGTACCTGTATCCCATGTACTGGGGCGACACTTTCTGGAACAACGGATACTATCCGCCCGAGCCGGTAGCCGAACCGGCGCCCGAAGCGGCGGAAACAGCGCCACCCCCCGCCGGACCGGTGATCATCAACCAGTACTTCAACTCCCCGCCAGTGAATCCCGCCATGCGGGAGTACCACCAGGGCGACCTGCCGCCAGCCACGGCGCAGCCTCAGTCCGACGCCGGCGGCGCGGAGAACGGACAGCAGGGCTCGGGACTCTACAAACTGGTGTTCAAAGATGGCACGGTGCAGTTGGTTCGCGGTTATTCAATCAGCGGCAACACGATCAGCTTCGTGACACCGTATGGTTCGCTGCGCCGGGTAAGCCTGGATCAATTCGACCCGGAAGCCACCGAAAAATTAAACCACCAGGCCAGATGACTGCGGCAGTTACCAAAGATTTTAGAAACGAGTTGGCTGCCAGGTACGCCCTACCTGAAGAGTGACCCGCGCGAAGGACTATCTTTAGAGACGATCACACGATGCCGGTTCGGCTTCGTATCCTGGAGCTAAATGCACTTTGGTCCGGTTTTCACACTCGCAGTGCTGGGTATTCCCTTGTGTGCACCAGCGGCCAACTGGGGCGCCGCGAACCAGGCCGAATCCCAACCGGTGTCTTCGATCACCATGGACCAGGCGGTATCGGAGGCGCTCAAGCACAATCTCTCGCTCCTGGCTCAACGCTACAGCGTATCGGTGGCCGAAGCGGCCAAGATTACAGCCGGGTTACGTCCGAACCCGGTGCTGTCGTTGAGCGCCGATCATCTGGACCTGCTGGGCACCGGATTCAACGAAATCAACGGCGCCGGCCCGCCGGAATATTCGCTGCGCACCGATTTCGTTTTCGAACGGGGCCGCAAGCGGCAGTTCCGGATGGACTTTGCCGAGGCCAACCGGTTCGAGGTGGAAGCGGAAGTGCTCAACGCCGCCCGGAACGTTGTATTGGACGTGGAGAACGCCTTCATCGACCTGCGGCTGGCGGACGACAGCCTGAAACTGGCCGAGGAAAACCATCAAGCGCTTCAGAAGATTGTGGAGTTGAACAGCGTTCGAGTTCGAACCGGCGACCTGCCGGAGGTGGAGTTGCTGCGGATAGGGGTGGCGGCAGTGCAATCACGCAACCAGGTTTACCAGGCGCGGTTGCGGGTCCGCACGGCTCGCAACCGGCTGATGCTGCTCCTCGGCCGAGCGAGTGGTGGGGGGACCCTGACGGCGGCCGGCGAGTTGCGGCGCGACGCGGGGCCATCGGCGCTCGACCAGTTGATGACCCAGGCTCTCGAAGCCCGCCCGGACCTGGAGGCGGCGCGGCGAACCGCAGCCCGGTCGCAGGCCGAGTTGCGGCTGCAGATTGCACAGGGCAAGGTGGATTACACCGTTGGCTCCGAGTACCGGCGCCAGGACGGAGTGAACGGCCGGGGCAATACGCTGGGCTTCTTCGTACAGACAAACCTGCCGCTTTTCAACCGGAACCAGGGCGAGATCGAACGTGTCCGCCGCGAACTGCAGCAGCACGAGGCCCGGCTGAAGCAGGTGCAGGCGGAGATTCGCACCGAGGTTACCGACGCGTTCGACCAGTTTCAGACTTCCAAGACGTTATTGCACGGAATTGAGACCGACATGCTGAGGCAGGCGCGGGAGGTACGGGAAATCACCGAATATTCGTACCGCCGCGGCGAGGCCAGCCTGATCGAGTTCCTGGATGCCCAGCGGGCATTCAACGACACCATGCAAAGTTATAACGAGGCCCGGGCGGAATATGCGCGAAGCCTCTATCTCCTGGATGCAACCACGGGACGGACTCCTCAAGACCACCAATGACAAGGACCTGGCCGATGGCGGCCGTATTCGCAGCCATCGCATTGTTTACCGGCTGCCACCGCGCGGCCGATGACGCCGCTCACAAGACAGACGATCCGGCGCAACTGGCGCCAAACCAGATTCTGCTTCCCGCCGGTTCCCCGAAGCTGCAGAGCATCCGGGTGGAAGCGGTGGAAGCGCGCAGCGTGTGCACCGAGGAAGTCACCGCGCCGGGCAAGGTGGAGGCAATTCCGGCGCGGGTGGTGCGGGTGGTGATGCCGGTGGCGGGGCGTGTGACCAGGGTGATGGCCGGACTGGGCGACTCGGTCAAGCGGGGACAGCCGTTGTTGTCGATCATGAGCCCGGACGTAAGTTCGGCGATCTCGGCCTACCGGCAGGCCGAGGCGCGCGTGCGGCAGGCGAAATCGGACGTGACCAAGGCCGAATCCGACCTGGCGCGCAACCGCGACCTCTACGAACACCACGCCCTGGCCCAGAAAGAGATCGTCAACTCGGAAGCCGCGCTGGCGCAGGCGACATCGGGACTGGAGCAGGCCGAAGCGGCCCGATCGGAGGGGTTGAAGCGGTTGCAGATTTTCGATCTGACCGCGGATGATTTCAACCAGGAAATCGTAGTGCGGTCGTCATTATCGGGCAAGGTGCTGGAATTGAATGTCGCCCCCGGGGAATATCGCAACGACACTTCAACCCCGCTACTGACGATTGCGGACCTCAGTTTGGTCTACGTCGCCGCCGATGTGCCGGAGGACCAGGTTCGGATGGTCAACCCCGGCGAACCGGTGGAGGTGAGCCTGACGGCCTGGCCGGCGGAGATCTTTCACGGCCGGGTGGCGCGGATTGCCGACATGGTGGACCCGCAGACAAGAACTTTGAAGGTGCGCGCGGAACTGCTCAATCCGGGTGAACGGCTGCGCCCTGAGATGTTCGCCCAGGTCCGGCACAAGGAAGCGTACCAGACGCTGCCGGTGGTGCCGGCCGCGGCGCTGATTCAGGAAGAAAACCAGGCCAGCGTGTGGGTGCAGAAGAAGCCGAATCTGTTTGAGCGCGTGAAGGTGCGCACCGGGCCGCGCGAGGACGGCCACATCGCCATCCTTTCCGGAGTGAAGGCCGGCGACCGGGTTGTGGTGGACGGCGTCATGCTGCTGGGAGCTGGTTTATGATTGCGGCGCTGCTGCGATACGCTCTGCATCAGCGCTTCATTACGGTGGTACTGGGGCTGGCGCTGATCGGGCTGGGTATCTACTCGTTTTTACAACTGAAGCTGGACGCCTATCCCGACATCTCCGATACGCAGGTGGTGGTAATCACCACGCTGCCCGGCAACGCGGCCGAGGAGATGGAGGAGCAGGTCACGGTTCCGCTCGAACGGGCGCTGAACAGCGTACCCCAGGTGATTGGACGGCGGTCAAGAACCATCTACGGCCTATCGGTGATTGAACTGACGTTCGCCTACGGCACGGACGACTATTTTGCGCGGCAGGTGGTGCTTGAAAAGCTGCGGGATGCGGAGTTGCCGCCGGGAGCCCAACCGTCTCTGGGACCGCTTTCCACGCCGGTCGGAGAGTTGTACAGGTATCGCGTCGAAGGGCCCCCGCAGTACGACGAAATCCAGTTGCGGGAACTGGAAGACTGGGTGATTGAGCCGCGCCTGCGGCAGGTGCCGGGCATCGCCGACATCACGCCATTCGGCGGTAAGGTGAAGCAGTACCAGATCCAGGTGGACCCGCTGGCGTTGGAAAAATACGGTTTGACGATCGACCAGATCGGCCAGGCGGTAAACGCCAACAACCGCAACGCCGGCGGGGCGATTCTCGATAACGATCAGCAATCGATGGTCGTGCGCGGCGTGGGCCTGCTGCGCTCGACGGCGGACATCGAAAACATCGTATTGAAGTCGGCCGCCGGCGTGCCGGTCTACATCCGGGATATCGGCAAGGTGATTATCGGCGCGGCGCCGCAGACCGGGATCTTCGGTGTAGGGGACCGGTCCGGCGGCGTTGAGGGCATCGTGCTGATGAGGCGCGGCGAGAACCCGAGCGAGGTGCTGGATGGCGTGGTAGCGGCGATCGCCGAACTGAACTCCAAGTTGCCGGGCGGAGTGAAGATCGTGCCCCTTTACGACCGGCGGGAACTGGTCAGCAACACACTCCACACGGTGACGCACACACTGATGGAGGGCCTGGTGATCGTGGTGGCGGTGCTGTTTCTGTTTCTCGGCAGCGCACGCGCGGCGCTGTTGACTGCGCTGACGATTCCGCTCTCGCTGCTGTTCGCTTTCATCTGCATGAACTTTTCGGGCGTGCCGGCGAACCTGTTGAGCCTGGGAGCGCTGGACTTCGGAATCATTGTAGACGGCACGCTGGTGATGGTGGAGCACGTGGTGCATAACCTGTCCCGCAACAGCGAAGGCGAGAAAAGCGTGCTAACCAATATCCGCAACTCCGCGCTGGAGGTGGAACGCCCCATCTTCTTCTCGCTGCTGATCCTGGTTTCGGCCTATCTGCCGCTGTTCACACTACAGCGCGTGGAGCGGCGGTTGTTTACGCCGATGGCCTTCACGGTCTGCGCGGCGCTGCTCGGCTCGATGCTGCTGACGCTGACGGTGGTGCCGGTTCTGGCAACCTACGTTTTTCGCAAGGGGGCAAAGACGTGGGAGAATCCCGTGCTGGCCTGGGTGTACGGCCACTACCGGACCCTGCTTTCCCGGTTGCTTCCCAAAGCCGGATTCGTGGTGGCGGGAGCCACGTTGGTGGTGGCGGGAGCGTTTGCGCTGGCTACCGGGCTGGGTTCGGAGTTTCTTCCGTCGCTCGACGAAGGAGTGATCTGGGTGCGGGCCAACCTGCCCCCCGGCATATCGCTGGCGAAGTCAGCCCAAGTGGCGTCCGAGATTCGCCGGCTCATCGCCAAGACTCCCGAAGTGAAGCTGGTGTCATCCCAGACCGGCCGCAACGATTCGGGCACCGACCCCTACGGGCCCAACCGCAACGAGATTCTGGTCAGCGTCAAGCCTTACAACCAGTGGCCAAAGGGTACCACGAAGGCCGACGTAGTGGACGAGATCAGCCGGCGGCTGCGCGCCAGCATTCCGGGGGCAAACTTTGCCTTTACGCAACCGATTCTGGACAACGTGACCGAAGCCGTTACCGGTTCGGCAGCCGACCTGGCGGTGATCTTATCGGGACCGGACCTGGCCGAGTTGCGGCGCATTGCCGAAACGGTACTCGAGATGATCCGTAAGGTACCCGGCGCAACCGATCCAGCCATCGAGCAGGAGGCGGACCAGGCGCAACTTCGCATCCGCATCGACCGGACCAAAGTGGCACGCTACGGGCTCAATGTGCAAGACGTCTCCAATCTGATTGAACTGGCCATCGGAGGCCGGCCGGTGAGCACACTCTACCAGGGAGAGCGGAAGTTCGACATCACGGCCCGCTACTCGCCGGAATCGCGCGCCGATATCAACGACCTGCGAAAGATCCTGGTGCATGCTCCCGACGGCGCCCGGGTTCCGCTGGCCGAACTGGCCGATATTCAGGTAATTAGCGGAGCCAGTATCATCGCGCGCCGCGAAAACCATCGCCAGATCACAGTAAAGACCAATATTCGGGGGCGGGACCAGGGTGGTTTTGTCGAGGATGCCCAGCGGCGCTTCGAGCGCCAGATCAAGCTGCCGGCAGGTTATACGGTGGAGTGGGGCGGCCAGTTTGAAAACCTGGACCGCGCGAGAAAACGGCTGGCGCTGGTGCTGCCGATGACGATCGCCCTGATCTTCGCACTGCTGTTTTTTACCTTCGGCTCCCCGGTCTACGCCGGCCTGGTCCTGATGAACGTGCCGTTCTCGCTGGTTGGGGGCATCGCCCTGCTGTGGCTGAGAGGCATCAATCTCAGCGTTTCAGCGGCCGTCGGCTTCATCAGCCTGTTCGGCGTGGCAGTGATGAGCGGCGTGCTGGTGATCGCCGAAATCAACCGGCGGCGCAGAGAAGAAAGCCAGCCACTGGAGCAGGCGGTGGTGGAAGGAGCGCTGGCGCAGGTGCGCCCGGTGCTGATGATGGTAATCGTGGCGCTACTCGGAATGGTTCCGGCGGCGCGGGCCGTAGGAATCGGCTCCGACATCCAACGTCCACTGGCGACGGTGGTGGTGGGGGGCTTATTCTCCACGCTGATCCTCACCACGATTGCCCTGCCCTGCCTGTTCTATGTGGTGGAACGCAGGCGTGGAAACCGGGTATAGGAGAGTGGCCGAGGAGAGTTGTGATGCCCGCTAAAGCACTACTGATCTTCGTTGATGAAAATGATCGCTGGCAGGAGATCCCGCTCTATGAAGCCCTGGTGCAGAACCTGTCGCGCCATCACATCTCGGGAGCTACCGCCATCCGCGGATTGATGGGCTTTGGCATCCATCGCCGCATCCATCGCAAAGGGCTGTTCGGCGTGGCCGACGATAAGCCGGTAACGATCATGGCGATCGATGAAGAAGCGAAACTACGGGCGGTGATTCCGGCCGTGAAGCTGATCATCCAGGAAGGGCTGATGGTGATGGTGGACGTGGAAGTGGTTTCTTAGCAACCCGCTCCGGCACCGCTCCGGCACAGCGGTTGGCCAAATACCGTTTTGGCGCTACACTCGGAGATGGAATGGTAGTCCTGCTCCCATCCCGATCCCGCCCCTCGCTTTTCGGCGCCGACTGAACGGCCAGGGTCTTCTCCACCCCAGTAGCGGCGCACACCGTGTCCGGTGTGGCGTTTAGAACAGACACAGAATCCGGAGACACTGATGGTTCCAACTAATCATTCCACATTGGTACAGAGCGAACTGCCCGAAATCATAACGCCACCTCCCGGGCCGCGGGCAAGAGCGGTGATTGCGCGCGACGAGGCGGTGATCTCTCCCTCCTATACACGCAACTATCCGCTGGTGGCGCAGCGCGCTTCCGGCTGCATTGTCGAGGACATGGACGGCAACCGGTACCTGGACATGAATGCCGGTATTGCCGTCGCCGCCACCGGCCATTGCCATCCGGCGGTGGTCCGGGCGATCCAAATGCAGGCGGCCGAGTTGATCCACATGTCGGGCACCGATTTTTACTACCCGAACATGGTGGAACTGGCCGAACGGCTGGCGCGCCTGGCGCCGGGCCGGGGCGCGCACCGCGTCTATTTCGGCAACTCGGGCACGGAGGCCGTGGAGGCCGCCATCAAACTGGCCCGCTACGTCACCGGGCGCGATAAGTTTCTGGCCTTCTACGGCGGGTTTCATGGCCGTACGATGGGATCGTTGTCGCTGACGGCCAGCCGCAGCCGCCAGCGCCAGGGGTTTGGACCGCTGCTGGCGGGAGTATTTCACGCGCCCTACCCCGATTCCTACCGGAACGGCCTAGCCGACGGCGAACGGTCGATCCGGTTTATCAAGGACACACTGTTCCGCCAGGTGCTGCCGCCCGAAGAGGTGGCGGCGATCATCGTTGAGCCGGTGCAGGGAGAGGGCGGCTACGTGATTCCCCCGCCGGAGTTCCTTCAGCAGTTGAGGCGGCTGGCCGATGAGCATGGGATTCTGCTGGTGGCAGACGAGGTGCAGTCGGGATTCGGGCGCACGGGAAAGATGTTCGCGATCGAGCATTTTGGCGTGGAACCGGACATTCTGGCGACGGCCAAGGGGATTGCCAGCGGAATGCCGTTGAGCGCCACCATTGCCCGGGCTGAACTGATGAACTGGCCCGCGGGATCTCATGCCTCCACCTTTGGCGGCAACCCGGTTGCGGTGGCGGCGGCGCTGGCCACGCTGGACCTGATTGAGGGCGGGCTGATGGAGAATGCCGCCCGGATGGGCGGGTGGCTGCTCGCACGGATGGCTGAGTGGCCCAAGCGATTCCAGCATGTAGGCGATGTACGCGGACTGGGGTTGATGATCGGAATCGAGATTGTCACCGGCGGACAGAGCCGCGCGCGAGATGCAGCGTTTCGCGACCGGCTGGTGCAGATGGCGTTCGAACAGGGAGTGCTGGTGCTGGGGGCGGGCGTGAGCGCAATCCGGATTTCGCCGCCGCTGCTCCTCAACCAGCAGCAGGCCGAGTATGCCGCGGCTACACTGGAGAGGTGCCTGACCGCGCTCGAAGCCGGGGATTGAACTCGCCCGAACGCACTCTCGATGTTGGATGCGGCATCAATAAGACGCCGGGAGCGATCGGTATCGACCGCAACGAGTCGAGCCGGGCCGATGTGCTGTGCGAACTGGACCACTTCCCCTACCCTTTTCGCGATGGTTCGTTTTCATCGCTGCGGGCGGTTCACGTGATTGAACATGTCTCCGACGTGCTGCGGACTATGGAGGAGTTCCACCGGCTGCTGGCTTCGGGCGGACACGCGCTGATTGTGACACCGCATTACACCGACTTCAGTTCGTTCTGCGATCCGACACACCGCTGGCACCTGAACAGCTTCTCACTGCGTTATTTCGGCGAGGACCACGCCGGATTCGGATATTACTCCCGCTGCCGCTTTCGTGAGATTTCCACTCGCGTCCGGCTACTAGCATTTTGGCGCTATCTCGGCTGCGAACTGCTGGTCAACCGATTCCCTCGTTTTCGCCGCTTTTGGGAGCATTACCTGTGCTTCCTGGTTCGCGGCAAATTCATTACCTGGGAATTGGAGAAGCTCGGCGAGTGAGAGCTGCGTGGAAGGAGGCTCGAGGGAAATGGGGCTGCTGGCCTGGCTTTGGACGGGAGCGGACCAACTGCGGCACCGGGCGCGATTGCGAAGCTGGAACCCGGAGCAGGCGGCGGGGCGGCGGGGCGAAGACCTGGCGCACCGGTTTCTGCAACGCGCCGGAATGACCGTCGTGGCGCGCAACTACCGCACACGCGCCGGAACGGCGGAACTCGATCTTGTAGCATGGGATGGCGGGACGCTGGTGTTTGTCGAGGTCAAGTCACGAGCGAGTGAGGAGTTCGGTCCGCCGGACCGGGCCGTAGATCGTGAAAAGCGCGCCCATATCGTCCGGGCGGCAGCGGACTATGCGCGCCGGGCCGGAGTGGAGTTGAAACAGACGCGATTCGACATTGTCAACGTAGTGTTTGCCCGAAGGCCGCGGATCGAGCATCTGCGCGATGCGTTTCGAGTTTCCCGATCAGCCTGAGGCCTGCGGCTGAACGGAAGTATAATGACCTTTTGTCAAACCTATTGAGGAGCCTTCATCTTGCCTGAGTTGCGCAAGGACCCGGTCATCGGGCGGTGGGTCATCGTCGCTACGGACCGGGCGAAGCGGCCGACCGATTTTTCGCGGGATCACGTGGTGGTGCGCGGGGGACGATTCTGTCCGTTTTGTCCCGGCAACGAATCGAAGACCCCGCCCGAGGTGCTCGCCTATCGCCAGAGCGGCGCGGCGAACACGCCGGGCTGGAACCTGCGGGTGATCCCCAATAAGTTCCCCGCGCTGCGTGTAGAGGGCGAGCTGAACCGTGTCGGCGACGGCATGTACGACCGGATGACGGGCATCGGCGCCCACGAAGTGATTATCGAGACGCCGGACCACATGCAACTGCTCTCCGACCTGCCGGAAAGCCGGATTGCCGACGTGTTCTGGGCCTTTCGCGACCGGGTACTCGATCTCGCCCGCGACCACCGGTTGCGCTACATCATCTGCTTCAAGAATCACGGTGAAGCCGCCGGGGCGTCGCTCGAGCACACACACTCGCAGTTGATCGCGCTACCGGTTGTGCCGAAACGGGCGCTGGAGGAGTTGGACGGTTCCAAGAAGTACTACGACTTCAAAGAACGCTGCGTCTACTGCGACATGATCCGCCAGGAGGAAGATGACCAGAAGCGGATTGTGGTGCAGACGGACCACTTCATCGTGTTCTGTCCATACGCCTCCCGATTCCCCTTTGAATGTTGCATTCTGCCGCGGCAACATTCGGCTCATTTCGAGCAGACCGACGGTCCGACGATGCAGAACTTCGGATGGGTGGTTCGCGCGCTGTTGCGAAAACTGGACAAGACGCTGGAGCACACGCCGTACAACTTCATGCTGCACACGGCACCGGTGCAGGAGGGACCGATGCCGCACTATCACTGGCACATGGAGTTGATTCCCAAACTGACACGGGTGGCGGGCTTCGAGTGGGGAACCGGGTTCCATATCAACCCGACACCGCCCGAAGAGGCTGCTAAATTCCTGCGGGAAGTAGGAATACCGTAGGATTGACCAGCGTGTAGCGAGGCTGGTCCCGCAGCATTGCTGGAATCGTCTGTTGGCGAGCTTCTGTTTCGATAATGCAGCTTTGGCTTCCGGTGCGGCCCTCCACACGCACGCGGTCTCCGGCGCGGCTGACGCGATAGGCCATCTCGGCGTCGCAGGATGCCCGCAGGGTGTCCAATGGCCAGTCCGAGCCATTGGAGATGAGGCGGACACCGCCCTCGAGGCCAACCAGAATGGTCAACTCCGAGGGTACGAGGCCGGCTTCGATGGTGGATTCAGCAGTCTCGAAGATGCTGGCGGCGTTGTCCAAAAACCGGCTCACGAGGTACATATCGATCCGGCGAGTCCGGACTTGAGCCCAATCTCCCGGAAGCGCGGTTCGATCAGCCGAGCGTGATCTTCTTCAGATTGATTTTTGACTCGTCCGACTCGCCGAGGCCGAGAAGACCGGCGATCTCGATATGTTCGGGCTGCATGCGGACAAAGTTGCTGTCTTTGTCGCGATAGGCCAGGGCGATCGGCTTCATGCCCACCTGCTCGCGCTTGTCGTCGATGACGGTGAGTCCGGTACGGTCGAGCGCCACCGGATCGGTACCGAAGTACATGGTCTTGTGTTCCCAAATGTAATTGCGGACCGTACTGCCGGGACCGCCGTGATAGGCAGCCAGAACGCCGTCGATGACGTGCAACACCGCCTTCTTGCGGATGGTGGCCATGTCGATGACGGTGGGAATGAACATGCCACAGGCGTTGTTGGAACTGGAGACGTGACTGCGCGACACGTTATTGACCAGGCCGTGCGACATATTCTTGAGCGCAATGGTCACTCCGGCCGACTGGTGATGCTTCACCACGCCCAGGTTGATCATCTTGTTAACGTCTTTAGCCAGGAAGTTGGCCAGGTAAGAGCGCCGGTGATGGGGATTGGACGGATCGGCCTTGGGGAGCACCAGAGCCATTTCCATGTACTGATCCGGATCATAGCCGGCCATGTCGAGTTGCATGGCATCGATGTCGTCGCTGGCCCAGGTCCAGCGGACGCCCTCGGGCAGCCACTTGTCGAAACCGCCACTGAGGAACATCTTGCGGAAGCGGTCGTAGGCGACAATATCCTTCCGCTTGACACCGGCTGCTTCCAGGCCAGCCACCAGTTCCTGGAAGACCTCGGCCGAGGAGATGAGATACGGTTGGCCTACGGGATTGACCTTAATGCCGACCACATCGCCAGGCTGGAAAAAGACCTTGAATGCCGACTGCCAGTCCGGCGCGCCGGTGAGCTCGGTCAAGCCGCGGCGAATCATCTGGCGTACCGGTTCGCGCTGGTAGTTGCCGGAAATCACGCTGGCAGGGTGATGGACCGCCACCACTTTGGCCCGGTACGGGCCGGGAATGCCGAGGGAATTGGAAGGCGCGGCCGAGGCGGACTTCATCAGCGGAAGCGCCGCCGAAGCCGCCAGGCCGCTCAAAAAATCTCTGCGTGCACGGTTCATAGCGCCTCCAGTTTTCTTGAGTATAGAAGATCGGCGAGACGGGCGGCGTCAGCGCTGGCTCAATCCACCGTCGACGGCCAACACCTGGCCGGTGACAAAATTCGAAGCACGAAGGAAGTAGGCCACGGCTGCGGCGATCTCGTCGGGCGTCCCCCCGCGCCGGGCCGGCGTCAGGTCAATCAGACGCCGGTCGCGTGGATCGAAATCGTCGAATGGGATCACGCCGGGCGCCACGGAGTTCACGGTGATTGTGGGAGCGAACGCCTTGGCCAGCGCCCTGGTCAGCATAATCACGCCGGCTTTCGAGGCGCAGTAGTGCGCGTGTTCGGCCCACGGGCGCAGACCGCCGAGCGAGCTCAGATTGACGATGCGTCCGCCACCGCTGTTGAACATCAGCCGGGCGCCCTGCTGGCAGCAGAAGAAGACCGACTTCAGGTTCACGTCGTGAATGAAGTCCCAATCGGCTTCGGTGATGTCGAGCGGGTTCAGCCGGGCAAAGCGGCCGGCATTGTTCACCAGGCCGTCCAGTCGGCCGAGTTGCGATTCCACCCGTTCGAACAACTGGTGAATTTCAGCGACGCTTTCCAGATTGGCGCGAAACAACGGCGCGCCGCCGCACTCGGCGGCCGTCTGGCGCGCCTCCGATTCGGAGTGGTGATAGTGGATGGCGACGCGGGCTCCCTCACGCGCCAGGCGCAGAGCGATCCCCCGTCCGATCCGCCTGGCGGCTCCGGTGACCAGGACGATCTTGCCCTGGAGGGACTCTTCCGATGAGCAGGCCTCGATCAATGCAGCGTCTCCTCGCGCACCGTTACCGATTTCAGATAATCGGTATCGATTGCATATCCAAAACCCGGCCCGGCGGGAACGTCGATCACTCCCTCCGGCGAGACCTCGACTTCGGGCACAATAATGTCGCGCGCCCAATAACGCTTGCTGGCCGACACATCGCCAGGGAGCAGGAAATTGGGCAGCGTCGAAAGCGCGACGTTGTGCGCCCGGCCGATGCCCGACTCGAGCATGCCACCGCACCAGACCGGCACGTTGCGCGCCTGGGCAACGTCGTGCACGCGGCGGGCTTCAGCAAAACCACCCACCCGGCCCAGTTTGATGTTGATGATCTGGCCGGCGCGCATGGCGATCGCCTGTTCGGCGTGGTGCGCCGAGCGGATGCACTCGTCGAGACAAATGGGGGTCTCGATCCGGGCCTGGAGCTTGGCATGGTCGATGATGTCATCGTAGCCGAGCGGCTGTTCGATCATCATCAGGTAAAACTCGTCGAGCCGTTTCAGGTGTTCGATATCGGCCAGGGTGTAGGCGGAGTTGGCATCGGCCATCAACCGGATATTGGGAAAACGCCGGCGGACCTGACGGATCACGTCCACATCCCAGCCGGGCTTGATCTTGATTTTGATGCGCTGGTAGCCCTCGGCCAGTTCCCGCTCTATGGTTTCGAGCAGATCCTCCACCGAATCCTTGACGCCGATGGAAACGCCGCAAGGGATCCGGCGCCGCGCACCGCCGCCGATCCGTTGCCAGAGCGGCATGTCCTGCTCCCTGGCGGCCAGGTCCCAGACGGCCGCTTCCAGGCCACCGCAGGTCATACGGTGGCCGCGGATGTGCGCCATCCAGTGCCCGGCCTGCTCAGGCCCGTCGATCTCGCGATGGAGCAGGCGCGGCACCGCGAAATCGCGGAGAATCAGCCACGCCCCATCGGTCCACTCCTCGTTGTAGAACGGCCGCTCTCCGCAACTCACCTCACCCCAGCCGGAGACGCCTCCGGCATCCGCTTCCACCAGGATGATGCGGCGGGTGGTGGTGCGCCCGAAGCTGGTTTCAAAAAAATGCACCAGCGGCATAGTGATTTCGCGAAGAGTGACGCGCTCGATCTTCATATCGATGGAACCTCGAATCCCCGGGTGAAAAGATAGACGCCGGCCTCCTGCGTGCGCTCAAATCCGGTAACGGCCAGTCCCTGGCGAAAGTTGGCAAGAAACTGCTCACTCATGGCCTGTTGGATTCGGGCGGCGCGTTTCGGATCGCCGGCGCGAATGGCGGCGATATGGGCGGGAACCTCGATTCGCGCTTCGGCCGGCTCACGCGCTGACGGCCTGCCTTCGATGACGCCCGCCACCCGCGGCGTGGCGATCCACCACTCGGCAACGCAGCGGTCCGTGGGGAGATTGCCCTGGAGCCGGCTGGAGGTGATGCCGTACTGGTTGAGAACGTAGCGCCGGATCACCGCGCCAAGGCGCTCAATGTTGAAGTAGGCGTTCTTGATCTCCAGCGGATCAAAGGTCCACTCGACAAGATTGATGCCTTGGGAGAGCGCATCGGCCCGCTGGCGAAGCTTTAGCTGGCGCCCGACTCCGAGGTCGCGGTACGCGCCGAGCACGCCCATCATGTGGCTGTGCAGATAACCGTGGCGGCCTGGTTTGATCCCGGGAATCGACAGGCAGAAACCGGCCATGCGATCGCCATCGAACGCGCCGAGGACCTGGCCGCCCACCTTGGCGGCCACCACGAATAGCCTGACGGGCAGGACATCGATATCGTCGAAGCCCCAGATCTGTTGTTGCAGGCGAACGGCTTCAGCGAACTCGGCCTGGGTGGCCAGCGGGCGGATGACGATCATTCCAATCGCTTGGCCTCCTGCCATAGCGCTTCCATCTCATCGATGGACGACTCTTCCAGCCGTTTTCCCGCCTGGTCCAGTTTCTCCTCAACGTAGCCGAAGCGGCGGCGGAATTTGCGATTGGTGCGGCGCAACGCCTGCTCGGGATCCACCTTGAGGAACCGGGCGATGTTGACAATTACGAACAGCAGGTCGCCGATTTCGCCAGCCTGATGAGAAGCGATACCGCTGGCGCGCGCGGCGGCGAGCTCATCCAGCTCTTCGTGCAACTTGGCGATCACCTGCTCGGCATTCTCCCAATCGAAGCCTGCCTTGGCGGCACGGCCGGCAATCTGCGCGGCTTCGGCCAGCGCCGGCTGGGAACGGGAGATTCCGTCGAGCAACCGCTCACGGACGCCGCCCTTCTCCCGGTGCTCTTCGGCCTTAATCCGGTCCCAGCGCTGCTTCACCTCGTCCGCCGTCCTGGCGTCGCCATCAGCGAACACGTGAGGATGCCGGCGCACCAGTTTCGTATTGATGGCGTCAAGCGATTCTTCGATGGTAAACAGGCCCTCATCGCCGGCGATCCGGGCGAAGAAGACCGCTTGCAGCATCAGATCGCCTAACTCTTCGGCCAACCCCCGCCAATCGCGCGCATCGATCGCGTCAAGAACCTCGTAGGTCTCTTCGAGCAGATACGGCTTGATCGTTTCCAACGTCTGCTCCCGGTCCCAGGGGCAGCCATCGGGAGCCCGAAGGCGCGCCATGATGGCCACCAGGCGGTCAAATTTTTCACCTGCGGGCATGGTAAGGAGTGTGCGGCTCGAAAGTCCGAAACCTATAATTTATCATCGCCCGGACGAAAGCGGCCCCGGACGACGTAAAATTACAGTAATGAGCGAGAGCGAACCGAAACCCGAACCGGCCAAAGAAGAAGAATTTGATCTTCCGATTCCGCCGCCCACATTCGAATTCCTGGTCCACTCGCTGAGGATGCAGGCAGAGGTGCAAATGGGATTCCTGCATTTTGGCGACGAGAACGACCCCCCGCAGCGCAACCTGCCGATGGCGCGCCATGCCATTGACCTGATGGCCATGATCGAGGACAAGACGCGTGGCAACCTGAGCACGGAAGAGCAGCGCTTGATCGAGAATTCGCTGACCGAATTGCGGTACCGCTTCGTGCAGGCATCCGAGCAAAAAGAGAGTTGATGCACCACCGGCTGACCATCACGGTCCTCGGCTCCGGGACCAGTGTCGGGGTGCCGACCATCGGTTGCGCGTGCGAAGTGTGCCTTTCCTCCGATCCTCGCGACCGCCGTCTGCGGCCCTCGGTGCTGGTTTCCTGGGACGGACACAACGTGCTGATCGACACCACGCCGGACTTCCGCCAGCAGGCGCTACGCGCAGCGATACGCCAACTGGATGCCGTGCTCTACACGCACGGGCACGCCGATCACATTTTAGGCCTGGACGACATCCGGCCATTCAACTTTCATCGCGCCGAACCGATTCCGGTATACGGCTCCGGGCCCACCATCGAGCACCTGCGGCGGACGTTCTCTTACATTTTCGACCCGCATCGCAGCGAATCCTCCCGGCCGAAGATCGAGACACGAGTGTTCGATCACCAGGCGGTGGAACTGTTCGGAATCGCCTTCGAACCGCTGCCGCTGGCGCACGGCACGGGCCGAACCTATGGATTTCGTTTCGGTTCGGCGGCCTACCTGACCGACCACAGCGAGATTCCGGCTGAAACGTTGGAACGGCTTCAAGGGCTCGACGTGTTGTTTCTGGACGCGTTGCGCCACCGGCCGCATCCCACCCACAGCACGATCGGCAAAGCGCTGGCGCACGTGGAGCAGTTAAAGCCCAAGCGCGCCTTTTTTACCCACATCTGTCACGAGGTGATGCACGCCGCAGTGGAGCGGGAACTGCCTCCGCACGTGCATCTGGCCTATGACGGACTGGAGATCACCGTGGAGACCGGCGGCTGAATGGAGTCTTCATTTCGCATTGCCCGCAGCCTGGATGGGACCGCCGGTTTCGGCCCGTCGGCTGTAACCATCGGCAACTTCGACGGCGTCCACCTGGCCCACCGCCGGCTGATCGACCGCGTGGTGGCCATCGCCCGGGAGCGAGGCCTCAAAGCAGCCGCGCTGATGTTTCACCCGCACCCGGCGACGGTAGTCGCCCCCGAGCGGGCTCCGCTTCTGTTGACGACACCGGAGCAGCGGGCCGAACTGATGCGGAGCCTGGGTATCGAAGAGGTGCTGATTCTGCCCTTCGATACCGCGCTGGCGCATATGAGCCCGCGGCAGTTCATTGAGCAGGTACTGGTTGAGCGGCTGGGAGCGCGGGCGGTGGTGGTGGGCGAGAACTTCCGCTTTGGCAACCTCCAGGCGGGCACTCCCGAACTGTTACGGGAAGCGGCCGGCAAATACGGGTTTGAAACAGAATTCATCGGCAGCGTGCGCATCCGCGGCAAGCTGGTTTCCAGCACCGAGGTGCGGCGGCAGGCCAGTCTGGGCCACGTTTCGGCAGTCTGCCGGCTGCTGGGGCGGCCGTTCGCGCTCCAGGGACGGGTGGTGCGCGGGAAGGGCGTAGGTTCCAAACGCACCGTCCCCACCTTGAACCTGGAGCCATCATCCGAGGTCCTGCCGGCGCGCGGAGTCTACATCACCCGCACCAAGGACTCCGATAGCGAACGGCAGTGGGATTCCGTGACCAACGTCGGATACCGGCCCACGTTCGGAGGAGAACAGCTAACGGTGGAAACGTTTTTGCTCTCCCCATTCGACGGACAGACGCCGGCGCGTATTCAGCTCGACTTTCTGTGGCGGCTGCGTGACGAGAAGAAATTCTATTCGGCTGAGTTGCTTAAGCAGCAGATCTTCCGCGACGTGACGCGCGCGCGGCGCTACTTCGCCCGGTTGGGGACCGTGGCCTCAGCCGCCTTATCCCGAAGCCTTTAACCGTTTACCGTTGGCATCGGGCGTTCAGGAAAGGGTGGCTATGTGGGAAACCAGTGATGACCGGTCCTCTATCCCGCTACACCCCGCGCAGCAGGAGTGATTTTCTGGAACGGCTGCCCTCCGTCCAAAGGGCAGCCGTTTCATAGATCGAACCGGCTCTCAGTTGAATACCAGGCGGGTGGTGGTACCGCCCAACCGGATCTCTTGCACCTTCATCTTTCCGCCGTCGTCCTGATAGCGGACCGAGGTAGAGGAGAACTTGCTTTGGGCGTTCTCCACTTTCACTTCCGCTTCCAACGACTTTTTACCCTTGGTGATCACCGCCTTGTTGTCCTTGAGTTCCAGCTTGTATTCGCCCGGCTTCAATTCGGTGCCGTTCACCATGGATGGTTGAAATAGCGTCACACGGTAGGATGAATCAGCGGCGAAGGTAATCGCCGTAATCAGCAGGCACAGAAACAGCGCTCTCATTTTTGTCATGTTGCTCCTATCAGTCTGCTTTCAGCTTCCAGGAATATATACGGGTGAAGAGCAGAAATGTTCCGAAACCAGTCACAGTCCTTTCAAAAAATCTCCGGGGAGTGTAGCCACCCCGCGAGCAGCGCCCGAGCCTTGCCCCTGGTTAGGGGATCGTCTCCGAACGCCGGGAACCATTGTACACCACTTTCACGTGAATACCATGTCATCTGACGCTTTGCGTAGCGCCGGGTATTTTGCTTCGCCTGCTGCAGCGCCTCGCTCCAACTGAGCCTTCCGGCCACATAATCGAGAGCCTGTTTGTAGCCGTGAGACTCGAACGGCTTGGCATCCGGCGCGTAGCCGCTCGCCAGAATCCGATTGACCTCGTCCACAAGTCCGCCGGCGAACATGGACTCGCAGCGGGCATTCAGCCTCTCATATAACAGGTCCCGGCGAGGCGCGAGCCCGATTTTGAGCACCGTGAAGCCCTCCAGGCGCTCCCGGCCGCGGCGGTGAAGTCCGCTCATCGGCTGGCCGGCGAGAATCCGGACCTCGAGCGCCCGAACAATCTTTTTCGTATCGTTGGAATGAATTTTCCGGGCGGCTTCCGGGTCCAGGCGGTCCAGGAGGCGATGAAGGGACCCGGGCCGGCGCAACTCGCGGGCATGGAGCCGCCCGCGCAGCGCCGGATCACTTTCGGGAGACGCAAAAAGGCCCTCGAGCAGGGCGCGCAGATAGAAACCGGTGCCGCCGGCAATCACCGGCAGTTTGCCGCGGGCGGTGATGGCAGCCAATAGCGGCCGTGCCAGCCGGGCGTAATCGCCAGCCGTAAATGGCCGGTCCGGATCGACAATATCGATCAGGTGATGTGGAATCCCACGGCGATCCTCCACTCTGAGTTTGGCCGTGCCGATATCGAAAAGCCGATAGACCTGGAGTGAATCGCAATTGACGATTTCGCCGTCAAAAGCACAGGCTATCTCTAATGCCAGATCACTTTTTCCGGAGCCGGTCGGCCCCAGTATGACGACCAGAGGTGCGGCCTGTGTGCTCAAGTCATAGTGTATCGCCTGAGGCCGGGCGGCTTTCCCCACGGCGGGGTGCTTCCAATTGGAAAGGCGGTTTCGGGTCCGCGCCACGGGCGGCGACATAACGAAGAACGGTGGGTTTGCGGGGTATACTAATGTCGAGAGGCAGAGTGGCCGGCGTGGGACGGGGTACAGGATCGGAAATGGTTAGCGGAAGGGTGGAATATGCCCGAATCCTGCAAGCCGGCGACGTATCCTCGGCAAGCGGCAAAGGAAATCAGGTCCGATGACCCAACTTAAGAATTGTTGTTTATTCAGTCTCCTGGCCCTCACCGTGGCAGGAGGTTGCGGGTCAGCCCAGACACCACCGGCGAATGAAACGGGCGCAACCAGCAAAGCCGCGGCCGAGGCTCCGGCAAGCGAGAAGGACCGGGCCGAAGCGTACTACAACTTCACCCTTGGCCACATGTATGCGGAGTTGGCCGGCAGCTACGGCTCTCGCGGGGATTATGCCACCAAGGCGATCGAATACTACCGCGCCGCCATGCGCCTGGACCCGCGCACCAGTTTCCTTGCCGACGAACTGGCTGATCTCTATCTGCAGACACAGAAGATTGCCGATGCCGTATCGGAATATCAGGGCGCGCTGAAGAAGAATCCCAACGACATCACCGCCCGCCGGATTCTGGGCCGGATCTATATCCGCATGATCGGAGACTCGACGCAAAACCGGGTCAACGAGAAAATGCTCTCCCAGGCGATCGAGCAATATAGCAAAATCGTCGAGCTCCAGCCGGATGACACCGACACCTGGCTGATGCTGGGGCGACTCTACAAAATCGCGCAGAATTCTCCGGAATCCGAGAAGGCGTACAAGAAAGTTTTGGCGCAAGACCCCGACAACGAAGACGCGCTGACGGGCCTCGCGATGGTCTACTCCGACCTTGGGGACACTCGCAATGCGATGGAGGTTCTCAAGAAGGTTGCCGAGCGTAAGCCCGACCTGCGCACGCTCACCGCGCTGGCAGCCAGCTATGAGCAGTTGCGCGAATATGGTCTGGCGGCCCAGACCCTGCAGCGCGCGCTGGAACTCCAGCCGGGCAATTCCGAACTGGAGCGCAGCCTGGCGCAAAACCTGATGTTCTCCCAGCAGTACGACGCGGCGCTCAAGACTTACCAGACGCTGGCCAAGGAAGATCCGCGCGATTTTGTGCCCTGGCTGCGCATCTCGCAGATCTACCGCCAGCAGCGCAACCTGGCCAAATCCCGCGAGGCCAGCGACAAGGCCAGACAACTGGAGCCCAACAACCTGGAGATCCGCTACAACGAGGTCAACCTGCTGGAGGCCGAGGGCAAGACGAAAGAGGCCCTGGCGTTGATGCAGCAGATTCTCGACTCCACCGCCCGGCACTCCTACTCTCAAGCCGAGCGTGAGAACCGCGTGGCGTTACTGGAGAAGCTCGGCCTGATGTACCGCATCGATGAGCAGTACGATCAGGCGGCCGAGGCTTTCCGGCAAATCAGCGCGGTGGACCCCCAACTGGCCGCGCGCTCCGAAGCGCAGGTGGTCGACACCTACCGGATGGGAAGAGAGTTTACCAAGGCTGAACAGGCCTATGACGCGGCCGTAAAGAAGTTCCCCACCGACCGTGTGCTCAAAACCGTCTGGGCCAATCTTCTCTCCGACACGGGCCGCAACAAGGAGGCTGCCGAGCAGATGAAGGCGATGCTCGATGGCAAGAACGACCGCGACACCTGGCTCTCGCTCGCGCAGATTTACGAGAAAAGCAGGGATTACGGCGGGATGGCCAACTCCATCGACCAGGCCGAGAAGCTTTCCAACTCCAAGGACGAGAAGGAAGCCGTCTTGTTCATGCGCGGCGCAATGTACGAGAAGCAGAAGAAGTTCGATGCCGCCGAGGAGCAGTTCCGTAAAGTCATCAATCTGAACCCGCAAAACGCCTCGGCCCTGAACTACCTGGGCTATATGTTCGCCGACCGCAACGTGCGGTTACAGGAAGCGCACGAGCTGATCTCCAAGGCGCTCGACCAGGATCCAAACAACGGAGCGTTCCTGGACAGCTTGGGATGGGTCTACTACCGGCAGGGAAAACTGGACGACGCCGAGCGGGCGCTGGTTCGCGCGTTGGAACGCGTCAGCAAGGATCCCACCGTGCATGATCACCTGGGCGATGTTTACTTCCATCAGGGAAAAATCAAGGACGCCATTACCCAGTGGGAGTTCTCATTGAAAGAGTGGCAGCAAACGCCGCCGGTGGACCGTGAAGTGAGCGAGATGGCCAAGGTCCAGAAGAAACTGGAAGGCGCGCGTGTCCGCCTGGCGCGGGAAAATTCCACCGTTCGCGACAACAAGCAGTAGCCCCGCGCGCGCCGGCGCCCGTGCGGATGATCATCGCCGCGGCGCTGATTCGGGAAACCACCCGCGCAGGAAACCGGCCTCGCTGCCATCATAATAGGCCTCGGCCAGGTGTTCGACGCCCTGCTGGTTGCCCCAGGAGTAGTTAATCACCAGCCGGCCCTTGTATTCGCAGAAATCAATGTCGGAATTATTGCAATTGACCGCCGTCGCCACTCTCCGGCGCTGATCGCCGGTCAGCTTCGGATTGGCGATCCGGCGGTCATCATCAGAGGCCCGCAGGACCGGGTTCAGGGGACTCGACTCCCAGTGAATCAGGTCGCGCGAGCGAACCACGCGCATTTCGTAACCGTCGTGAGCTTCCAGGTAAAAATCGTAGAAGTAGCCATCCAGGTAGCGCAGGCAATGCGGAGCGGTGTAGCGGTCCTTGGCGTAGTTGCACTCGGGCGGCGTCAGCGTCCACTGCTTCATGTCCCTTGATTTCGCAAAGCGCGCCGTGAAGGGCACCCCGGCCTGCTGCTTCGGGTCGCGAATCTCAAACATGAGCACATATTCGCTTCCCGTGCTACACATCGACGTGTTGAAGATGGTGAAGCCGGGAAGATCGAGCGCGATCCGGTCTTCCCAATGGATCAGGTCACGGGAGACGAGCAGGTGGACCTGTTCAGCGCCCCACTTCTTCCCTTTGCCGCCCGTTCCGGTAACGTACATCGTGCCGCCCTCGGCAAAGGCGCTGCCGAGCACCAGTCCCTTCGCGAAGGCTGGCGTGGCCTTTCCGGTGGCGTGGTCAATGAAACGGAAGTAATCATCACCGGACCGGTTCGCCCAGTAACGGCTGCGCACATACTCGAAGCGGTACAGCTTCCCTTTGAAGACCACCGGCGTGGTCTCGACCAGGTCCAGGTCGATGGTTCCGAGTTTGTGTATCCGCGGCCGCTCGGCCGCCACGGCGATCAATGGAAGCAGGAGTAACAGCGCGCGGGTATGCATGGATGGCTCCAGGCCAGCTTACCAGCTATACGCCGGTCCGCGCGCCGCCCAAAGGGCTACTGCCCCATTACCTGAATCATCACCGTGCGGGCCAGCGGCCCGTCGTATTCCACAAAGTACGCCCGCTGGCGGCTGCCGCGCACCACCTTGCCGTTCTCGATCGGGAAAAAGCAGTTGGTTCCGCCGAGAATACTCTTCAGGTGGTCGCCGGCGTTGAACCCCAGGCGGCCGTCGAAATCCAGGTAGCGATTGTGCCAGTAGCCGTAGCCGGCATCTTTGGGCGGTTCCTTTGGCGCCAGGCGTTCCAGGTGCGCCAGCACATCGCGCTCCAGGCACTCGATGCCCTCAGTCACCAGCAGTCCCGACGAGGTGTGCGCGGTCAACACGAAAACCATCCCTTCGCGCGCTCCGCTTTCGGCCACGACGCGCTCGACATCGCCGGTTATGTCGATCATCTCCATGTCTTTGTGCGACTGCACTTCAATCCGTTCCAGTTTGATAATCATCAGGATCTCCCCCCGGCGAGCAACCGCTCCGCGTTCAAACCCATTACCAGATCCAGGCATTCATCGGAAAATCCGATGCCCCGCACCGCGCGCGCCATGTTCTTGATCTCCACCCTTGGATAATTGGAGCCGAACAGCAGTTGCTTGCGCAGGCTGCGCTCAAACACCGTGAGCGGAATCTGGTGGGTCATGGCGAAAGTCAAAAAGTCCCGCGGGTTGTCAAAGTACAGCGCCGAGGTGTCCAGATGCACGTTGGGATACTTCAGCGCCAGCGCCACGGCATCCGTGACCCAGGGCCAGGCCAGGTGCGCCAGAACGATGTTCAGCTTCGGAAAGTCCGCCGCGACGTCCTCAAACTGCAAGGGGTGTCCGTACTTCAACCGGCTCCCCGGCTCCCAACTCATCCCCGCATGGAACAGCACGGGAATGCCCAACCCCTGGGCGCACTCATAAATCGGATAATACGCGCGGCCAGCCGGCTCAAACTCCTGTAAGGGCGGCGCCAGCTTCAAGCCCTTCAGGCCAAGCTTCTCCACGGCGCCGGTCAGTTTTCCGGGCGCTCCGGCGTCGTGCGGATCGACGCTGGCAAAACCGATCAGCCGGTCCGACATGGCGCACAACTCGGCGATCTCTTCGTTGCTATAAACGGTTTTGCCGCGGCTGGTGGTGGCATCCATGGGCAGCACCACGGCCTTTTCCAGGAAGGCGACGTCCAGCTCCATCAGAAAGCTTTTGAGCGGCTGGAAGTTGTTTCCAATGTAATAGGTTTCGCGCGCGGCGCTGGCGAGCCCCGGATGGCGCGCGATCATTTCCCGCACAAGCAGCGGGTGCGTGTGAAAATCGATTCCCTTGATCATGATTAATTGGTTGCCCTCGACGCGGCTGGAGTCTTCAAATCCCGCCGGCCGCGTTTTCCTGCCTGCGTATGAACTCGAACGCTTCGGCTTCGTCCGCCTGACAGCCGGTGCCACCCATTGCCCCGGTCGAAATCGCGCCGCATGCCGCTGCGAAGCGCATCGCATCCTTCAAGTCTTTCCAGTTGAGCCAGGCGTGCAGGAACCCGGCGTTGAACGAATCGCCGGCGCCCGTTGTGTCAACCGGCTTCACCCGGAAAGCCGGAACGGAAACCGGCTCGCCGTGATCGAGCGCCATGCAGCCCTGGCTGCCGAGTTTGGCCACTACCTTCGTGCGGCCGTTCACCAGCGCGCGCAGCGCCCCGATGACGTCTTCATCCTTACCGATCGCCCGCAGTTCCACTTCGTTCGGCAAAAAGACGTCGACATACTTCAGCGTCTCGTAGATGTCCGGCGCCCATGTCTCGGACGGATCAAACCCGGTGTCGAGTGAAGTGGTAAGACCGAGCCCGGTGGCGCGTTCAAAGATCGCCGCGCAGCCCGGCCGCAGGTTCTCCTGCAAGTAATAGGAAGCGATGTGAACGTGCTCGAAATCACGCAGCATCGCATCGGTCACATCCCCGGCGGTGAGGGCCAGCATGGCTCCCAGGTAAGTGATCAGAGCGCGATCCCTGGACGAAGTGACCGACACCGTGATTCCGGTTTTTAACGCCGGATCGGGCGTTACCAGGCTGACGTCAATGCCCGCCGCCCGCATTTCACCAAGACAAAACTCACCGTATACGTCCGCGCCCACCTTCCCGAAAAACCCGGCGTGATCACCCAACCGCGCCAGACCCGCCGCGCATATGGCGGAAGCGCTACCCAGCGCCAGCCGCAAGTCCTCCACCACCACTTCCTTGCCGGGCTCGGGGAACGACCGGTAATCCTGCAAGATCAGGTCGGGGTTGATTTCGCCGATGACCAGGACCCTCATTGTTCGCCCCGTGAAAGCGTGTGTATGGTGAACTTTTCCACTACCCGATGGATGACGCCTCCCGCCGAGGGCGCGTCGGGATTCAGCCCTTCGCCGCGACAGCGGAAAAAGGCCAGCAGTTGGCCTACTACCACGTCGATCACCGCGACGTTGTCGTCCCCGATGGCGCCAAGACCCGGGACTTCCACCGCCACGTCGTTCTCTCCCAGCAGCGAAGGCGGAATCCGCTCTCCCACAATCACCTTGAGCCTGCCCAAACCCTTCCGGTTCAATTCGCCGATCAGGTCGCTTTCGTACGCACGCCGCAGCGGATCGGACGACAGGAAGCAAACGATCAGCGTATCCTCATGCACCGATGCCATCGGTCCGTGCCGTAGCCCGAGGAAGGTTTCGGCGAAGGTGAAGATGCGGCCGGCAGTCATCTCCTGCATCTTCAGCGCCGCCTCTCGCGCCGCGCCGAAACGGCAGCCCGACCCGAGAAAGACGCCTGAGCCGAAATCGGCCAGAGCCGCCCGCGCGATCGCTTGCGGGTATCTCAACAACACGTCCCGGCCGCACTCGGCCAACCGCGCGACCATGCGCCGGTACTCCTCCGCCTGGTCCAGCATGCCCAGGAAACGCGCCGCCACCACGAGGTTGGTGAAGCTGCTGGTCATCACCAGGCTGCGATCGCAGGTACGCGGGTCCAAATCGATACAGGTGGTCAAGGGATGGGCTTCGGCTGAACGCAACAGCCGCCCGGCGGCATTGCAGGTCACCACCACGTGCCGCACGTCCCGATCCAGCGCCAAAAACAACTCCAGCGCTCCGTAGCTTTCCGGACTATCCCCCGATCGCGCCAACGAGACCATCAGCGCCGGCCGCCGTGGCGGCATGCCCCGCAGTGCGTGCATCACCAGTTGGCCGCCGGCAATCGCGCCGGCCGCAATTCCAAGTTCGTTCTGCAATGCCAGCGCGAGGCATTCGGCGGCATAGACGGAACTTCCCGACCCGGTCAGCGCCACCGTCTGTACGCCATCGAGCGAGCGGCGCAGGGAATCGGCCCGCGCAATCGCGCGCTCCGCGCTATCCGGCCACAACAACGGCTGCTGTATGATCTCCGAAAGCGTGTACCCGTACCCGGCTCCAACCGGATCCGGCGCCTGCCACAGTTCGCCGATGACCGGGTTGGCTTCCCCTACCAATTCCGCCCATTCGGCGAGGGTGCTGGTGCCTTTTGCACGGGGCCGGGCCCCCGTGCCCGCCCCCCGCGATTCGTCGCTAATCATTATCCCTTCCTGTTGGCAATCCCTGAAAATACACGGAAATTGCCAAATTCACCCGCCTTCTCGCCTCCCCCCGTGGAGGCCTCGAAAGCAAAGTATAACAACAAAACGAAAATAAAGAAAAGAAATTGCCGGCAATTCCGGCGGCGGCGGAGCCGTTCATCCGGTACAGACCTTCACGAGGCAGCATTGGCCAAACGTATACTACAGGATACGGGCTCGCCGCCGCCCGCAACCGATTCATGAAACATCAACTACTGGCCGGAGCCGGGAGAAGCGATATCACTCCCGCGCCCGGGACTCCGCAAGGTGGCTGGGGCGCGCAGACTCATACGCGCGGAATCGCCGCTGACATGCCATTTTATGCTACGGCGCTGGCCCTGGCGCGGGAGAGCGAGCAGTTCCTTATTATCGAGGCCGACGCCATCGGCTTCGACCAGGAATGGACCGGACGTATCATCGATGAGATCGTCCGCCTTACCGGTCTGCCCGCCGCCCGGATTCGCTTTTCCTGCAGCCACACCCACTCGGGTCCGAACACCTTCCGGCTGGCCAACATCGCGGAAGGGTTCGATATGGCCATGGCATATCTCGAAGGCCTGCCGCGGCGCATCGCCGGCGCGGGGTGGCAGGCGCTCCAGTCGATGCAACCGGTCCGGGTGGCGGCTGCCGAAGGTTCCTGCCGGATCAACGGCAAGCGCCGGGTGCGTGTACCCGATGGCCGGATGGTGGTCGGCTTCGACGCCGATGCTCCGGCCGACTCCACCCTCCGCGTGGTCCGTCTGGATACGCTCGACCAGCGCCCGCTGGCGACGCTGCTCCACTACGCATGCCACCCGACCACCATCGCCTGGCAAAGCCGGCACTTCACGCCGGATTATCCCGGTATGGCGCGCCAGGTGGTGGAACGCGAGATCGGCGGGTTTTGCCTGTTCCTGCAGGGAGCCGCGGCCGACCTGGGCCCGCGCCATGGATTCACCGGGGACCTGGCGGTCTACCGAACCCTGGGGCGGCAACTCGGCCTGGCGGCGTCCGCGCTTGCTTTGCCGCTGGAGACCCTGCCCAAACGATCCCGCTTCACACGGGTGCTCCCATCGGGCGCCAATATTGCGCTGTACGACTACGACAGTCCGGAGCCGGAACCACCCGCGCTCTCCGTAAGCGCGTCCATGGTAAACCTTCCGCTGAAGCAGTTCCCGCCTGTTGAGCAGTTGGAGGCCGAACTGGAAGCGCTCCGCGGCGCCGCCGCCCGGGCGCGGGAGTCGGGCGATGAGGAGACCTTCCGCCTGGCCTCGGCGCAGGCCACGCAAGCCGGCTGGCGGGCGGGCAACGCCCGTCAATATTCCGGCAGAACGTCGGCCGGATGGCCGCTGCAAGCCGTCCGTATCGGCCCAATTGCCCTGGTTTCCGTGGCCGGGGAGCCTTTTTCTTCCATCGGAAGGCGCATCGTGGAGGCTTCCCCGTTTGCCCACACCCTGTTTTCCGGCTACTCAAATGGCGGCTTCGGCTATATCCCGGATCATGAAGCGTACCAAGAGGGCGGTTACGAAATCGAAGCAACTCCATTTGCTCCCGATGCCGCCGGAGTGCTGGTGGCTGAAGCGGGCCGCATTCTTGCGCAACTTCACGCCGAACCCCGCACGGATCGGGCAATTTAGTACTGTTAAACTGTGATACCCTGATACTTAACGCCGGTCCAAGATATGCCGGCCCGAGAGAGCGAAGCACTCATTTTAAGGACGTATCCGCTCAAAGAAGCGGATCTGATTGTCAGTTTTCTCACCCGGGATCAAGGTAAGCTTCGGGGGGTTGCAAAACGCGCCCGGCGGCCCAAAAGCAGTTTCGGGTCCGGTCTCGAGAGACTCTCGCACGTGCGGATGTACTATTTTCAGCGAGAGAACCGTGAACTGGTAAACCTTGACTCCTGTGACCTCATCCGTTCGCAGTTTCACCTGTTGGCGGATTACGAAGCGGGAATTGTGCTCGATTATCTGGCGGAGGTGTCCGAGCAGTTACTTCCCCCAAACGAGCCTAACGAGCGGTTCTTCCGCCTGCTCACGGCCGTGCTGGCGCATCTGGATGTCGCGCCGCGGGCCGGGATGTGGACGGCGGCCGCATACTTCAGCCTGTGGGCGGTCCGGCTCTCCGGCATTCTGCCGGAATTGAGAGTCAGCCCCGAATCGCGGGCCATCGCGGAAGAGATGTTACAGAAACCGATCGGGCAACTGAGCCAGCGGGAATGGAGCAAGGCCACGGCGGCCGACCTCCGCCGCTTTCTGGTGCGCCAGGTGGAAGCTCACACCGAGCGCAAACTTCTCTCCGTACCCCTTCTGGAAGCCCTATAACGATGGATTCCTACCAAGAAATCCTATTCAAGCTAAAAAAATACTGGTCAGATCGCGGCTCCATCATTCAGGAGCCCCACGACGTGGAGGTTGGGGCAGGTACCATGGCGCCGGAGACCTTTCTCCGTGTCCTCGGCCCTAAGCCATACCGGGTAGCCTATGTGCAGCCCAGCCGGCGCCCGGCCGACGGCCGCTATGGCGAGAATCCCAACCGCCTGTACAAGCACACCCAGCTACAGGTGATTCTGAAGCCTTCGCCCGATGACATCATCGACCAGTATCTGAACAGCCTGGAGGCCATCGGCATTGACCTCGGCAAGCACGACATCAAGTTCGAAGAGGACAACTGGGAATCGCCCACGCTGGGCGCCTGGGGTATCGGCTGGCAGGTGATGCTGGACGGGCTGGAGATCACCCAGTTCACCTACTTCCAGCAGTGCGGCGGCATCGACCTGGACCTGGTTCCGGCTGAGATCACTTACGGCCTGGAGCGGCTCACGGCCTTCCTGCAGGGCAAAGAGAGCGTCTACGAGATCGAGTGGGCGCCCGGGGTGAGCTACGGCGACGTCCGGCTGGCCGATGAGCAGCAGTTCTCGGTCTACAACTTCGAGATGGCCTCGGTCGACTCCCTGTGGAAGCTGTTTGAGATCCACGAACAGGAAGCCCAGCGGCTGGTCGATCTCTACCGCGCGCTTAAAGACATGGCCGCAAAGCAGCGTTTCCCGGTACTACCCGCCTATGACCAGGTGTTGAAGTGTTCCCACCTGTTCAACCTGCTCGATTCCCGCGGCGCGATCAGCGTCACCGAACGCGTCGGCGTGATCGCCCGGGTGCGAAAACTGGCGGTCGCGGTGGCGCATGCCTGGAACGACCAGCAGACGCCGGGCGAGGGCGAGGTGGCGGCATGAGGGGAGGGCTCACTTTCCTTCTGGAGATCGGCGTTGAAGAGATTCCCGATTGGATGATCGAGCCGGCGCTGGAAAACCTGGCGTCGTCGTTTCGCGCGCTGCTGGAACAGAACCGGCTGGCGGCGGAACAGATCGCAACCGATGCCACTCCGCGCCGGCTGGTGCTACGCGCGGCTTCGGTCACGCCACGCCAGAACGACTCGGAAGAGCTGGTAACCGGCCCTCCCAAATCGGCCGGCCAGGGTGCCGCGGCCGGTTTCGCCAGAAAGCTCGGAGTAACGCCGGATCAACTGACCAGCGTCGAAACACCCAAGGGCGAATACCTGGCCTGCCGGCGCGCGGTAGCCGGGCGCGAGACCAGCGCGATTCTGGCCGCGGCGTTGCCCGAAATCATCCTTGGGATCCCCTGGCCCAAGACCATGTACTGGACGCACCGCGCGGGGCCACGCTTCATCCGTCCCATCCGCTGGCTGGTGGCGCTGTTAGGCGATGGGGTTATCGCGTTCGAGATCGCCGGCGTCAAGGCAGGTTCCGCCACCAGGGGGCACCGGCGCCTGGGAGAGGCCGGGCCGCTCCCGGTCCGCTATGACGATTACGAAGCGGTACTGGAGAAAAACTTCGTGCTGGTGTCCGCCAAATCGCGGCGCGAGAAGATTCTGCGCGAGGCGGCGGCGGTGCTGCCCGCCGGCCTGCGCATGAAAGACGATGCAGCTCTGCTCGATTCGCTGGTCTACATCACCGAGTTCCCTA
Organism: Bryobacterales bacterium; assembly: GCA_020854055.1. GTDB lineage: Bacteria > Acidobacteriota > Terriglobia > Bryobacterales > Bryobacteraceae > JADZGD01. The sequence goes on from JADZGD010000129.1 coordinate 79,162, forward strand.
CCCCGATTCGCGGCAGCTTTGATGAAAGCTACCTGCAACTGCCGGCCGAAGTCCTGATTACAGTGATGCGCCACCACCAGAAGTATTTCTCGGTGGAACATGCAGACGGCACGCTCGCCCCGCACTTCATCGCGGTGATGAACACCAGCGCGGACCCGGACGGCCTGGTGCGCCAGGGCAACGAACGCGTGCTGCGCGCCCGTTTCAACGATGCCCGTTTCTTCTGGGACGTGGACCAGCACAAAAAGCTCGACGCCCGCCTGGACGACCTTGCGCACGTCACCTTCCAGGCGCAGCTCGGCTCTTATCTCGAGAAGGCCGAGCGGATGGCGAAGCTGGTTCAGGAGTTCGGCGGCGGCGAACCGGCCGTCCGCGCGGCGCTGTTGAGCAAGTGCGATCTGACCTGCGAAATGGTGAAGGAGTTCACCGACCTGCAGGGCGTGGTGGGAGGCCTATATGCCCGCGCCCAAGGGGAATCCGAACGGGTGGCGCTGGCAATCTACGACCATTACAGCCCGCTGAGCATGGAGGATTCGATTCCCCGGACCCTGGACGGGCGGCTGGTTGCGCTGGCCGACAAGGTGGACACGCTGCGCGGTTGCTTCCGCATCGGCATGATTCCGTCCGGTTCCCGCGATCCCTTCGCGCTGCGCCGCGCCGCCCAGGGCGTGGTGAAGATCCTGGTGGAAGGCGGAATCGCGCTGGGGCTGGCGCAACTTTCGGCGGGCGATGCCCGGCTGGAGGAATTTCTGCTGGACCGGGTGAAGTATTACTTCCGCGAGATTCGAGGCTTTGCCTATGACGAAGTCAATGCGGCACTGGCGGCCGGCAGTGACGACTTAGCCGATGCCGAGGCCCGCCTGTCCGCGCTGAAGGCGGTACGCCCCACGGAGAACTTCGAGCCGCTGGCCGCCAGCTTCAAACGAATCCGCAACATCCTCAAGCAGGCGCAATTTGAGGGCGGCGTTGCGCTGAGCCGGACCCTGCTCGAAGCCGGTCCGGAGACGGCGCTCCATGAGGCATTTCAAAGCGTGACAGCGCGCGTGGAGCCGATGCGCTCGCGCCGGGAATACCAGCCGGCGCTGGAGGCCATCGCCTCGCTGCGCCCGGCGGTAGATCTGTTTTTCGACAAGGTTCTGGTGAATGCCCCGGATGCTGCCATCCGGCGGAACAGGCTGTCGCTGTTACATGGCATACTCACCGGGTTTTCATCGATCGCCGATTTTTCGGAGATCGTAAGTAGTCATGAAAGTAGTCAGAATTCTTAGTAACTAGGGTATGTAAGGAGCTGGTTTCATGGACAACAAGTATGTCTATATGTTCGGCGGCGGCACGGCCGACGGCGACGGGACGATGAAGGATCTGCTGGGCGGAAAAGGCGCCGGCCTGGCGGAGATGAGCCGGGCCGGCGTGCCCGTGCCTCCGGGCTTCACCATTATTACGGACGTCTGCAACGTCTTCTTCGACAACCACCAGAAGGTTCCCAAGGAAGTGGACGATCAGATCTGGGTGGCCCTTGAAAAGGTGGAAGCGCTAGTGGGCAAGAAGCTCGGCGACGCCGCCGATCCGCTGTTGCTCAGCGTGCGCTCGGGCGCCAAGTTCTCCATGCCCGGCATGATGAACACCATTCTGAACCTCGGCCTGAACGACAAGACCACCGAGGGGCTGGTGGCCAAAACCGGCAATCCGCGTTTCGCCTACGACTGCTACCGCCGCTTCATCCAGATGTTCGGCGAAGTGGCGCTGGGTATCGACATGGCGCTGTTCGATGAAGCCTTCGACGCCCGCAAGCATAAGTCAAAGGTAAAACAGGACACCGATCTCACCGCCGAAGACCTCAAGGCCATTATCGGTGAGTACAAGAAGATCGTTAAGAAAGTCACCAGGAAGGATTTTCCGCAGGATGCGCGCGAGCAGTTGCTGCTGTCCCGCAACGCCGTGTTCAATAGCTGGTGGGCGCCCAAGGCCGCCTACTACCGGAAGATGGAGAAGATCTCCGACCGCCTCGGCACCGCCTGCAACATCCAGACGATGGTGTTCGGCAACATGGGAGAGACCTCCTGCACCGGCGTCGGCTTCACCCGCGATCCCGGCTCCGGCGAGAAGGTCTTTTACGGCGAGTACCTTGTGAACGCGCAGGGCGAAGACGTGGTGGCCGGCATCCGCACGCCCCAGCCGATCAGCGAACTGGAAGCCTGGAACGCCGGTGTCTACAAGCAGCTTCGCAACATCACGGCGATGCTCGAGAAGCACTACAAGGACATGCAGGACTTCGAGTTCACCGTGCAGGAAGGCACCCTGTACATGCTCCAGACCCGCAACGGCAAGCGCACCGGCCCGGCGGCGGTGAAGGTGGCCGTGGAGATGGTGGAAGAGAAGCTGATCGACGACAAGACGGCCGTGCTGCGCGTGGCCCCGGCGCAACTGGATCAACTGCTGCACCCGGTGTTCGACCAGGCCAGCCTGAAGAAGCTGACCAAGCTGGCAACCGGCATCGACGCTTCGCCGGGCGCGGCGGTCGGCCGGCTGGCATTCACCTCCGACGATGCGGTCACCATGTCGATCAAGGGTCCGGTGATCCTCATCCGCAAGGAAACCACCCCCGATGACATTCACGGCATGGACGCCGCCAAGGGAATTCTGACCGCCGTCGGCGGCAAGAGTTCTCACGCCGCCGTGGTCGCCCGCGGCATGGGCGTTCCCTGCGTGGTGGGCTGCGGTTCGGTCGCCATCAATGAGCGCGGCAAGACCGCCTCGGTCAAACTGAACGCCAAGTCCATCACGATCAAGCAAGGCGACTGGGTGTCCATCGACGGCACCACGGGTGAGGTTTACCTGGGACAGGCCGCCACCAAGGATCCGGATCCGAACTCGCCCACGTTCGCGAAATTCATGAAGATGGCCGACCGGTATCGGGCCGGCTTCGGCGTGCGCGCCAATGCCGACATTCCGCGCGATGCCAAAGCCGCCCGCACGTTCGGCGCCGAAGGCATCGGCCTGTGCCGCACCGAACATATGTTCTTCGCGGAAGACAGGCTGCCGCACGTCCAGGCCATGATTCTCAGCGAGACCGAAAAAGACCGGCGCAAGGCGCTGGCCAAGCTGCTACCCATGCAGCGCAAGGATTTCGCCGGGCTGTTCGAAGCGATGGACGGCTTCCCGGTGGTGATCCGCACCCTCGATCCGCCGCTGCACGAATTTGTTCCCAAGCGGGAAGAGTTAATGGTGGATATCGCCCGGCTGCCCAACGCCGACCTGAAGACGAAGAAGGAGATGGTCGCCCGCTACAAGAACTTCGGCGCGGAGGCCAGGAACCTGAAGACTCTGCTGCCCGACCTGCTGAAGCGCGTCGAGTCGCTGCACGAATTCAACCCGATGCTCGGCCATCGCGGCTGCCGCCTGGGGATCACTTACCCGGAGATCACCGAGATGCAGGCCCGGGCCATCTTCGAAGCCGTGGTGCAGGTGGCCAAGAAGGGCAAGAAGGTCATTCCGGAAGTGATGATCCCGCTCATCGGTTCGGTTCAGGAGCTGGAGAACCAGAAGGCGATCGTCAAGTCGGTAGCCGAGGAAGTACTCGGCAAAGCCGGCCTGAAGAAGCAGAAGTACCTGATCGGAACCATGATCGAGATCCCGCGCGCGGCGCTGCTGGCCGACCAGGTAGCGCGCGAGGCGGAATTCTTCAGCTTCGGCACCAACGACCTCACGCAGACCACCATGGGCCTGTCCCGCGACGACTACACCAAGTTCTCCAAGGACTACGAGGACAGGAAGATCTTCAAGGCCGACCCGTTCGGCGTGCTCGACCAGGAGGGCGTGGGAATGCTGATCCAATGGGCGGTGGAGAAGGGCCGCGGCACCAACCCCAATCTCGAAGTAGGAATCTGCGGAGAGCACGGCGGCGAGCCGAGTTCGGTGGAGTTCTGCTACCGCGTGGGGATGAATTACGTTTCCTGCTCTCCCTACCGTGTGCCCATCGCCCGGTTGGCGGCGGCACAGGCAGCCATCACCGGCGGTGACAAGAGCGAAGCGAACCGTACCGCTTAAGTTTGTAAAACGAACCTGATGAACGCCGGCCTCATCCAGCCGAGGGGCCGGCGTTTTTTGTTGTATCCGTAACTCTCCACGCCAGCAGTGGCAGCGCCAGCGTGGCCGCCAGCCATAGCAGCGCCAGCAGCAAAAACCAGCCCGGATGATGGCCTGCCAGCCGCTCGCTCAACTCCGCCGCGCTCCAGCGGCCGAGATCCGCCAGATGGAATGTCTCCAGCCGGCCATCGGGCAGATGCCGGATCAACCCCCCATAGTAAGGGAGCATCAGAAAGAGCATCCCGTAGACATCCAGCGCGGCCGCGCCCCACGCGGCCGCCGGGGCGATCCATCGCTGCGCCGGCGCCGGCAGCAGCGTTGCAATCCCGGTGTACAGCAACAGCACCTCAGGCACCACGACGGCATAGAGATACCAGCCGTTGGTGGTGGATTGCCCGATCGTCAGATAGCCCACCAGCGCATGGTACGCGAGCGCCGCCAGCACCGGAGCGAGCAGGAAGGAGCAAACCAGCACCACGTTCCGCCGCCGCCCGGTCAATGCCCACACACCACCGAGCAGACCGGCCAGCAGAAACAGCCCGCTCAGATGGTAGATCCAACTGCGCACCTGGAGGAAACTCCAGCCGCCAAACCAGACGTGTGAGGTCACCGCGGTGTCCACCGCCTGGCGCCAGTTCATGCGCAACAGTCCTTCCAGCCGGGCGCCCGCGCTCAAGCCTCGGATGCCCACCGTCTGAATCTGGCCTGTCAGCGTTCCGGTGGATTCGTAGATAAATCCGTACCACCATCCGGCCAGCAACCCTGCCACCGCCAGCGCCATCAGACAACCGGAGACAATTTGCCTCCATTGCGCCCGATCGCGGAAGACCAGCCACCCCGCCGCCACAAGGAGCGATGTCCAGGTAGCAACGAAGTAGGCTTTACTCAGCAGTCCCGCGCCCACCACCACACCGGCCGCCAGCCAAAGGCGCCGGTATCCCGGCTGAACGGTCAAACGAGCCATCAGATAAAGTAGCGTTGCATAGAGCACGATGGCCGGACCTTCGTTGCCCACCCGGCAGACATCGATCGCCAAACCGGGAAGAACCGCGATACAGGCGATTACACCCAGGGCCACACGTTCCTCGCCTGACAGCCGCCGAGCCGCCAGATAACCAACGGGAATCACCAGCGAGGCTACCGCCAGGGACCACATCCGCAACCAGAATACCCGGCCGGCCAGCGGCAATTCGCCGGAAAGCCACAGCGGAAGCTGCATCAACCAGTAGTAAAGCGGAGGCTGCTGCGCCTCCCAGAGGACTGCGTCCGCGGCCGCCTGGCTACGCCACGAAGCCGGCAACCTCTCCAACTGAACAGTCCGGGCCTTCCGTTCCCCGGGCGATAATGCCCAAAACTGTTCGTACGACAACGAACCGGGCACCATCCGATGCGCTATCCAGGCGAGCGGCGCGATGTCGAGCGAGGCGCGTACCTCCCGTGAGATCCGGTCTTCACCCGCCAGCGGCAAATCGCCTCCGCCGGCAGCCAGATGCTCCACATATGCGTAGTGCGCATACTCGTCCCATCCCTCCCACAGCGGTAGAGCGAAGTTGTAAAAGGTACCGCGAGCCAGAAAACAGACCCAGATCAGCAGTAACGCGCGGCTGGATGAACGCCGAAAAAAGGCCGGCTTCAACGGCGAGAGCGGCGCAATATGAAATTTGATAAGTTTAATACCTTGTTATCTTACATAAAATCGTTCACGGCCGGAAATGCGCGGATCCTCTGCTTCTGGTTGATGACGGCCGCCGGTTATGCGCTCCTCACGCCGCTCTGGGAGGGATTCGACGAGCCGTTCCACTATGCCTATGGCCAATGGCTGGCGACAAGGATGCGTATCCCGGCCTTGGGGAGCACACCGCTGTCGGAGGAGGTATGGCGATCCTTGCAACTGGCGCCGGGCAGCCACGTCGTCCGGAAGAATCTCCCGTTGGTCACAACGTACGAAGAGTACAACCGGCTGGGGGAGGCGGAGCGGTTCCGCAGGCGAGCCCAACTGCGGTCCATTCCGCCGGTGAGCCGTTCGACACTCGCCACGGGCACCAACAACTACGAGGCGCAGCAACCGCCGCTCGGATATCTTCCAATTGCGGTCATCGACCTTTTCGGCCAGCGGGCCGGGCTGAGCGCCCGTGTCCGGATTGCCCGCCTTTTCTGCGCGCTGGCCGGCGGGGGCCTCCAGGTCTGGCTGACTCTCCGGCTGGCCAGCCAGCTATCGCTGGAAGGTCACTGGCGGTCACTTTGCCTGTTTCTGCTGGCCGGACTCCAGACGTTCCACGCAACCTTCTCCCGGGTGTCCAATGACTGGCTGGCGGTGCCTTTGGCAACAGCGGTAATCCTGGCCGTGTTGCGCTGCTCCCAGGCGGCCGGGATCCGGAATGCCGGACTGCTCGGCCTGATACTGTCGGCCGGCCTGCTCACCAAGGCCTACTTTCTGGTCTGGGTCATCTTCAGCGTGGGAGTATTGCTGGCGCTTCCGCTAGCCCGCCGCGCAAAGTGGACCATGCTAGCGGCGCTGGCTGCCGGTCTGCTGCCGGCGGCCCCCTGGTACGTCAGGAATCTCGTGCTCCACGGCAACCTCACCGGAACGCTTCAAGCCCAGGCGAACATCGGCCCGCTTGAAGTGATGGCGGCGGCCGGCGAGATTCCCTGGCTGTCTGTTGCACCGGCCTTGTTTCGCGGAGCTCTCTGGACGGGAAACAACTCATTCCTGTCCTTTTCCAGCGTGACGCTCAACGCAATGCTGCTCCTCGGTGGGACAGCCCTGTTGCTGTGGGTCACAGGCAGCTTCAGGAAGCCATCGTGGCGGCGGGAGTGGACCGCCGCCTGTGGAGTAGCGGTATTCGGAGCTTCACTGCTATATGCAAATGCCATGTTCTTTGCCCAGGCCCATCGCTCTTACTACACGTCCACACCGTGGTATGTGCAGACACTTGGACCTTCTCTGGCCTGTCTGGCAACCCTGGGCATGGCCGGCGGCGGCCGGCTCGGGCGATGGCTCGCTTCCGCCCTGGCCGCCGGGACCGGCTACCTGATCGCATCGACGTTCTGGGTAAAGCTGATCCCCCTGTACTCGGGGTATGCCGCGGGCCGCGCCAGTCCGGCCCAACTGATCCAACACTATCGAGGAGCGTGGTGGCATTCGCTGGCCCAACTGGCGCTTGGTCCCGTGGAGCTGTTGGCGCCGCTTGCGGCCGGCAGCACCCTGCTGGCCTGCGCCTGCGTACTTTACTTCCGTCCCAGCCGGCTGCCGGTTTCAAGACGAGGCCCTGCGTGCTGATCGCCGATCCAAAGCGCCCCGGCCCGCGGGGCCACATTCGCCTCGCCAGGTTCGATCACTGGATCAAGAATCTGCTGGTTCTACCGGGCACCGCCGTGGCGCTCTCGGTCGATCCGCGGCAGTTGGGCCGGATGAACCTGGTGAGCCTGTCGCTCGGCCTTCTGGCAATCGGCCTGGTGGCATCCAGCAATTATGTGCTCAATGAGATTCTCGATGCGCCGTTCGACCGGCTCCATCCGCTCAAACGGGATCGTCCGGTGCCCGCCGGCGAAGTGAGCGTTCCACTGGCCTGGTTGCAGTGGCTCTTGATGGGACTGGCCGGGGGATTGATCGGCTGGCATCTTTCGCGCCCGTTCCTTCTATCGCTGGCTGCTCTGTGGGTGATGGGCCTCATCTACAACGTACGCCCGATCCGCGCCAAGGACTGGCCATTCATCGACGTGTTGATCGAAGCGGTCAACAACCCACTGCGCTTTCTGGCGGGATGGTATCTCACCGGCACCACGGCCCAGCCGATTGCGTCGCTGCTGTTCAGCTATTGGATGGCCGGTTGCTACCTGATGACCCAGAAACGCTTCGCCGAAATGCGCGATGTGCGATCCCGGGGCGTGTTGTGCCGCTACCGCAAGTGCTTTCATTACTATACGGAGCAGAACCTGCTCGCCTGCTCCATGTTCTACGGGGCACTGGCGATGTTATTCCTGGGCGCCTACATGGGACGATACCGGCTGGAGATGGCCCTATCGTTTCCACTGGTTGCCGCGGTGATGGCCATCTACCTAGCCCTGGCGTTCAAGCCAGATTCGGCGGCCCAGCGGCCCGAAGCATTGATCCGCGAACCGGCTCTCATGCTGTCACTCACCGCCTGCGCGGCGGCGATGATCCTGCTGCTGTTCATCAACGTCCAATGGCTGCACCTGGCGTTTCCGCCAACGGCGGTACGGCCTGGCCCGTAGCGGCAGAGCTTATCCGGCCTGGCCGGCCAGTTGCCGCAGCACGTATGGCAGAATTCCACCGCTGCGATAGTAGGCGGCCTCGGCCGGGGTATCAATACGCAGAATGGCCTGGAAGCTCCTGGACCCGCCGTCGTCCGCGGTTGCGCGCACCGTCACCCGGTTACTGCCGCCAATCGCCGCCGCCAGCCCTTCCAGCGCATAGGACTCCTTGCCGGTCAGCCCCAGTGATTCCCGAGTCTCGCCCGGCTGGAACTGCAGGGGTAGAACGCCCATACCCACCAGATTGGACCGGTGAATGCGCTCGAAGCTCTCGGCAATCACCGCCCGCACGCCGAGCAGCAGCACGCCCTTGGCCGCCCAGTCGCGCGAGGAGCCGGAGCCGTACTCCTTGCCGGCGATGATAATCAGCGGCACGCCCTGCTGCTGGTACTTCATCGAGGCGTCGTAGATGAACATCTGCTCGCCATCGGGGAGGCGCACCGTAATTCCGCCCTCGGTACCCGGGGCAAGCTGGTTGCGCAGCCGGATGTTAGCCAGCGTTCCGCGCACCATCACCTCATGGTTGCCGCGCCGCGATCCGTAGGTGTTGAAATCCTTCGGCTGGACGCCATGATCCATCAGGTATTTGCCCGCCGGACTGTTCCTGGCAATACTGCCCGCCGGCGAGATGTGATCGGTGGTCACCGAATCGCCCAGCATCGCCAGCACCCGCGCCCCTTTCAGGTCTTCGATGGGAGCGTTGGGATCCACCATCGCGTCGAAAAAGGGCGGGCGCTTAATGTAGGTGGAATCCGGATTCCAAACGAACGAATCGCCGGTGGGCACCTGCATCGATTTCCACCGCTCATCGCCATCGAACACGTGTGCGTATTCGTTCTCGAACATTTCGCGGTGAACGGAACTCCGTACCAGGTCGGCGACCTCCTGTTGCGTGGGCCAGATATCGCGCAGATACACGTCCTCGCCGTTCTTGCCCTTGCCAAGCGGATCGTTCACCAGATCCGTATCCATCCGTCCGGCCAGCGCATAAGCCACCACCAGCGGCGGCGAAGTCAGATAGTTGCCCCGCACCAGGGCATTGATGCGGCCCTCGAAATTCCGGTTGCCGCTGAGCACCGCGGTCACCACCAGGTCGTCCTTCTGCACGGCCTCGGCAACCGGCTCCGGCAGCGGACCGCTGTTGCCAATGCAGGTGGTGCAGCCGTAACCGACCAGGTGGAACTTGAGTGCTTCCAGATACGGCATCAAGCCGGCTGCCTTGTAGTAGTCGGTAACCACCATGGAGCCGGGCGCAAGGCTGGTTTTCACCCACGGCTTTACCTGCAGTCCCTTCTCCACCGCCTTTTTCGCCAGCAGCCCGGCGGCGATCATCACCGAAGGATTCGACGTGTTGGTGCAACTGGTGATGGCGGCAATGGCTACCGCGCCGTCCCGCAACTCCACCTCGCTGCCGTCCATCGTGATGGGCGAGGACTTCGGCGTCTTCCCCAGCCAGGCAAGAAAACTGCGCTTGGCATCGGGCAGGTTGATCCGATCCTGCGGGCGCTTGGGGCCGGCGATCGACGGCACCACGGTCGATAGATCGAGCGACAGCGTGTCGGAATAGACCGGCTCCGGCATGGACGCGCTGTGGAACATTCCCTGCTCCTTGGCATAGGCTTCCACCAGCGCGATCAACTCCGGCGGCCGGTTGGTCATGCGCAGGTAAGAGAGCGAGACGTCGTCCACGGGAAAGAAACCGATGGTGGCGCCATATTCTGGAGACATGTTGCCGATGGTGGCGCGGTCCGCGATCGGCAGGTTAGCGACTCCGTCGCCGTAAAACTCCACGAACTTACCTACTACGCCTTTCTTGCGCAGCATTTCGGTCACCGTCAGCACCAGGTCGGTAGCAGTGGAACCTTCCGGCAGCCGGCCGGTGAGGCGGAACCCGACTACCTGAGGCAGCAGCATGGTAATTGGCTGGCCCAACATGCAGGCCTCGGCCTCGATGCCGCCCACGCCCCAGCCCACGACACCCAGGCCGTTGATCATGGTGGTGTGGGAATCGGTGCCCATCAGCGAATCGGGATATGCGGTCAACTTCCCCTGGTGCTGGCCGGTGAAGACCACCCGCGCCAGGTACTCCAGGTTCACCTGGTGGACGATGCCGGTGTCCGGCGGCACCACGCGGAAATTGGCGAACGAGGTCTGCCCCCAGCGCAGCAGCGCATAGCGCTCCTGGTTGCGCTCAAACTCCATCCGCGCGTTGACGGCGAAGGCGTCGGGAGACCCGAACTTGTCTACCTGAACCGAGTGGTCGATCACCAGGTCGGCCGGAATCAGCGGATTGGCCAGCCCGGCGTCAGCGCCCAGGCTCTTCAGCGCTTCGCGCATCGCCGCCAGATCGCAGACCGCCGGAACGCCGGTAAAATCCTGCAACAGAATTCTGGACGGCCGGAAAGCGATCTCCTTGGCAGGCATGGACGCCTTCCACCCGGCAATATACTCCACGTCAGCCGCGTGCACGGTGTGACCGTCTTCAAAACGCAGCAGATTTTCCAGAAGAATCCTGATTGAGATGGGCAACCGGTCCAGTTTTGTCAGCCCGGCGCGCTCCAGCGCGTCCAGGCGGCAGATCTGATAGCCGGTACCACCCACCGACAACGTAGCCGCGGCGCCGAAAGAATTCTTGTTTTTCATGCGTTTCTGTTACCGTACCAATTGTATCGCGCTCACCCGGCGATGGTTGCCGCCGAATTGCGCCGGGCGGCATCCAAGTAATATCGAGACACGATTTATGGCGCGGTTTCAGACAACCGAAATAGTGTCAGTCGCGGCAGGCATGCTGATCGCGGCCGGCCTGGCATTTCTCTTTTTTCACGACGCCGGTAGCGGCAACTTCTATCCGCCCCCGGAGCGCCGCCAGATCTCCAAGCTGAGCCTTCCGCGGCTGGATGGAACCACGTGGCGGTTGATCGACCAGAAAGGAAAAGTGGTGCTGCTCAACTTTTGGGCCACCTGGTGTCCGCCCTGCCGCCGGGAGACGCCGGCGCTGGTAGAGCTTTCCACCCGCTACCTGGCGGCCGGCCTGGTGGTGGCTGGCATCGCCATGGACGAAGGCGCGCCGGACAATGTACGCCGCTTCGTTACGGATCATCACATCCCCTATGCGATCCTGCTACCCTCCGAGCGCAGCCGCCTCAACCTGTCGTCCACCCTTCAGGGACTGCCCACCTCGGTACTGCTTGACCGGCAACTGCGCATCGCCAAAATCTATGTCGGCGCGATCTCCCTCGCCACCTTCAGCAGGGATGTTGCCAGCCTGCTCAAGGAGCCGGCCGGCGGCGCCCGGGCGGTTCCGGCGCGCGATGAGAAACGCATGCTGCCGCAATCTCGTATGATGTAAACATAAGCTGCCCGATTGCGCCGCCTGCGTGAGTGGAGCTTACACATCCGGACCCGCTGGCCTGCTCGCCTTGCACTGAGTGGTCCTCCAGAATTCAGGAGTTGCTGAATGAGGTATGCCTTGTGCGTTCATGACCGTTGTCTTGGCAGTTTCATCCTCCTATCCCTATTGGCATCCGTGATCCTGCTCGCCGGCTGCGGTTCATCGGCCCAGACCATGACTCCCGCCGGGGCGCTGCCGCCTCCGCCGGTATCCTTTATCACGGTACAGACCGAAGACGCTCCGATCTATTCCGAATTTGCCGCCCAGACCTATTCCCGCCACCAGGTAGAGGTTCGTGGCCGGGTGGAGGGCTATGTCGAAAAGTGGCTCTTCGATCCGGGCCAGAACGTGACTGCCGGGCAGGTGCTCTACATACTCGACCTGCGGCCATACCGCGCGGCCCTGGAGCAGGCCGGCGGCAACCTGAAGCAGGCGGCCGCCAACCAGAGCTTCGCCCAGCGCCAGGTGGCGCTGCTACAGGCGGAAGCTAATCTCGCCGCCGCCCAGGCCCAACTGGTCAAAGCGCAGCAGGACGTGAAGCGCCTGCGGCCGCTGGTGGTGCAGGATGCCGCCGCCCAGCAGGACCTGGACGCCGCCACCGCCGCCCTCAGCGCCGCCGAAGCCACCGTCCGCGCCAACCAGGCCAACGTCGAGCAGACACGGCTCTCCACCGCCACGCAGATCGACGCCGCCGGCGGGCAAGTGGAGACCAGCCGCGGAGCGCTGCACACGGCGGAACTGAACCTGGAGTATGCCACCATCCGGGCTCCCATCTCCGGGCGAATCGGCGACACGCTGGTGCCTGTGGGCGGGCTCGTCTCGCCGAATTCAGCCCAACCACTCACTACCATCGTGCCGCTCGATCCTATCTGGGTCCGCTTCCAGGTCAGCGAAGCCGAGTTCCTGGACTTCGTCAGCGGCCGGCACCGGACTTTGAACAAGCTGCCGGTGGAGCTGACCCTTACCGGCGGCCGCGTGCTGCCTCACCGCGGCGAGATTGCCGATGCGCTGAACCAGGTCGATCCAAAAACCGGCACGCTGGAGCTTCAGGCCAGCTTTCCCAATCCCGATCACATCGTGCTGCCCGGACAGTTCGGCCATATCCGCATCCGGATCAGTGAGCGCAAAGGCGCCATCCTGGTACCGCAAAAAGCGGTTCAGGAGATCCAGAACGTTCAATCGGTCTACACGCTCAGTCCGGCCAACCAGGTACAGGCGCGGGCGGTGGTGACCGGTGATCGCGCCGGTGACCGCTGGATCATCGAGCAGGGTCTCAAACCGGGAGACCGGGTGATCGTCGACGGCAGCATGAAGGTTCGTCCGGGCATGGTGGTTGCTCCAAAGGCCTACACCGAATCGGAGCCGCGGGGCTGATTGATGGCCAGATTCTTCATCGACCGTCCGGTCTTCGCCATTGTCATCGCGATCGTCATGGTCATCCTGGGAGCGGTGGCAATTCCTTCTCTGCCGGTGGCCGCATTCCCCGAAGTAGTTCCACCCGTGGTGCAGATTACCGCCACCTACCTCGGCGGAAATGCTCTCGACCTGGAAAAAACCGTCGCGCAACCCATCGAGCAGCAACTGGTGGGCCTGGACGGACTGCTTTACTTCCTCTCCACCTCCGCCAATAACGGACAGCTCACCATCACCGCCACCTTCGCCCTGGGCACCGACCCGGATATGGCCACCGTGCAGACGCAGAACCGCGTCAGCGTGGCGCTTCCGCAACTGCCGCCGGAGGTGCAGCGCCAGGGCGTGGTAGTGAAGAAGGTCTCCACCGCGTTTCTGATGGCCGTCGCGCTCTCGTCCAAAGACGACCGCTACGATGAACTCTTTCTTTCCAACTACGCCCAGATCAACCTGGTAAACCAGTTGGGAAGCCTGCTCGGAGTGGGCGATTCGCGTCTCGGTTCGGCCAACACTTACGCCATGCGTGTCTGGGTGAACCCGGACCGCATGGCCAGCCACCGGGTTACCACCACCGACGTTGCCAATGCCATCCTGGCCCAGAACCGGCAGAATCCGGCCGGCTCCATCGGACAAGCGCCCTCACCCCCTGGAACCGCGTTCCAGTATGCGGTGGCCGCGCCCGGCCGGTTGATAGAGCCTTCACAATTCGCCAACATCATAATCCGCGGCCAGCAGGACGCCTCGCTGCTTCGCATCAAAGATATCGGGCGCGTGGAGTTGGGCTCGCAGAGCTATAGCGGCTTCAGCCGGCTGAATGGCCGCCCGTCGGCTAACGTCATCCTATACCTGTCGCCCGGCGCCAACGCCGTCGAAACCGCGGCCCGGATCCGGTCCAGCATGGCCGAGGCCGCCACGCACTTCCCCGAGGGCATCACCTACGAGTTCCCCTACGACTCCACCATGTTCGTTCGCGCCGCGATCAAGGACGTGGTCATCACGCTGCTTGAAGCTATTTTGCTGGTGGTGATGGTGGTCTTTCTCTTCCTCCAGAACTGGCGCGCCACGCTCATTCCGCTGATGACGGTTCCGGTCGCCGTGGTAGGAACGTTCGCCCTCTTCCCGCTACTCGGCTTCAGCATCAACATAACCAGCATGTTCGGGTTGGTGCTGGCAATCGGCATCGTGGTGGACGACTCGATCGTCGTGGTAGAGGCCATCCAGCGCCATCTCGACGATGGCGTGTCTCCACGCGAAGCGGCCATCGCCGCCATGGATGAGGTTTCCGGACCGGTAGTCGCCATCGCTCTGATTCTGGCCGCGGTCTTCATTCCGGTGGCGTTTCTCGGGGGCATCAGCGGCCAGATCTACCGCCAGTTCGCGGTCACCATTGCCGTCTCCGTGCTGCTGTCAGCCTTCAACGCGCTGTCATTGAGTCCCGCTCTTGGGGCGATGATTCTCAAGCCGAAACAGGAGACGCGGGGGTTACTCCGCCATCTGTACGGCGGATTCAACCGGCTGTTCAACTGGACCACCCACCGCTACATGGCCGGCGTCGCCATGCTGATTCGGCGCTCAGCCATCGCGCTCGCGCTGCTGCTGGTTATCTGGCTGGGAACCGCCGCCCTGTTCCGGCATCTGCCCGCCGGATTCCTGCCCGATGAAGACCAGGGGGTGTTCTTCGTCTCCGTCCGCCTGCCCGATGGCGCTTCCACCCGGCGCACTCAGCAGGTTACCGCCAAACTGGAGCGGATTATCGGCAACGTGCCGGGAGTGCGCCAGTGCATGACGATCGGCGGCCTGGACATCGCCACCCAGACGGCCAATTCCAACGTAGCCACCATAATTACGCAGTTGAATCCGTGGGATGAACGGGAACGCCAGGGTCTGCAACTGCCGGCCATTCTGGCTAGAGCCCAGCAGCAGTTCTACAACGTACCCGAGGCGCTGGTTTTTGCCTTCGGCCTGCCCCCCATTCTGGGCCTCAGCACCACCGGTGGCTTTGAATTCATGCTGGAAGACCGCGCCGGCCATGACGTCGCCGATCTGGCCCGTGTCACCGCACTGCTGGTGGACGCCACGCGCGGCCAGAAGCAGATCGCCAACGTGATCAGCACCTTTCGCCCGGCGGTTCCCGCCTACGCGGTAGATGTGGACCTGGAAAAGGTTCAGACGCTTGGCGTGCCCGTGACCGATACCTACAATACGCTGCAGACCTTCCTGGGCGGTCTTTACCTGAACGACTTCAATCGCTTCGGAAGAACCTGGCAAGTGCTGCTGCAGGCCGACGCTCCGTTCCGCGGCCAACCGGATGATGTAAGGCAGTTCTATGTCCGCAACGACAGCGGCGCCATGGTGCCGCTGAACACACTCGCCGGCATTCACCAGACGGCTACTCCGGACGTGGTCTACCGTTACAACCGCTCGCGATCGGTCAAGATCCTGGGCGGACCGGCGCCCGGCTTCAGTTCGGGCGACGCCGCTTCCGCAATGGAAAAGCTGGCCGCGCGGGTGCTGCCGGCCGGCTACGCCTATGAGTGGACCGGCACCACCTACCAGCAGAAACTGGCCCAGGGTCACGAGGGCGCCATCTTCGGTTTTGCCGCCGTGCTGGTTTTCCTGTTTCTGGCAGCGCTCTATGAGAGTTGGACCATCCCCTTCGCCGTGATCGCGGCGGTGCCGCTCGGTATCTTCGGAGCGCTGTTTGCTGTCTTCCTGCGCTCTTATCCTTACGACATCTACACGCAGATCGGAATCGTCACGCTGATTGGCCTGGCCGCCAAAAACGCCATCCTGATCGTGGAATTCGCCAAGGTACGCCGGGATGAGGGAATCTCCGCGCGTGACGCCGCGATGGAGGCGGCGCGCCTGCGGCTGCGTCCCATTCTGATGACCTCCTTCGCGTTTATTCTCGGCGTGGTTCCGCTGGTAATCGCCAGCGGCGCGAGTTCGGCCGCGCGCCGCAGCCTGGGAACTGCCGTGTTCGGTGGCATGAATGCCGCCACCCTGCTGGCAATCTTCATTGTCCCGGTGCTCTATGTGGTCATCCAGTCCCTGGTGGATCGCCGCGCCATGCGTACCCGGCCGGAGGCAGAAAAATGAGGTTGCGAATCATCGCCGCGGCAGCCGCGCTGCTAACCCTGGCGGGCTGCGCCGCCGGCCCGAACTACAAGCGGCCCCAAGTCGCCGTGCCGCCGGAGTTCCACGGCGCCGCCACCACCCCCGGGCAGAGTTCGCTTGCGGACCTGAAGTGGAACACCCTGTTCAACGACGAAACACTGCACCAGTTGGTTGCCACGGCCATCCGGCAAAACCTGGATCTCAAGGCGGCCGCCGAACGCGTGCTTCAGGCACGCTCCCAACTGCGCATCACCGGGTCCCAGCGTTTTCCCGAACTTGGGGCCGGGGCCGGGGTGACCTCGGCCAACTCCTCAGTCATCGGAGCCAGCCCTTTGGCCAGCCCCGGCCTTGACCTGGAAGTTGTGTATTCGCAAGCGACACTGAACGCCAGTTGGGAGTTGGATGTCTGGGGCCGTATCCGCCGCCTGACCGAATCGGCGCGCGCGCAGTATCTGGCTTCCGAGGAAGCCCGCCGGGCCGTACTCACTTCGCTGATCGGCGACGTCATGACGGCCTACTTCAACCTGCGCGAACTGGACATGGAACTCGACATCGCCGTCAAAACGCGCGCCACCGCCGAAAGGGGCCTCCAGTTGGTCCGCCTCCGCAAACAGCAGGGCGCCGGAACAGGGCTCGACGTGCGCCAGGCCGAACAGTTGCTCTACACCTCCACCACGCGCATTGCCGCCATCAACCAGTCCATCGGACACACTGAAAACACACTCAATCTGCTGTTGGGGCAGAATCCGGGACCTGTGCCGCGCGGTAAACCACTCTCCTCCATCGCGGGCCCGGCGGCGATTCCCGCTGGTCTGCCTTCCGCCCTGCTGGGGCGGCGTCCCGACATCCGCCAGGCGGAACAGACGCTGATTGCCGCTAATGCCGCCATTGGGGCCGCTCGCGCCCTTTACTTTCCACAGATCTCACTCACCGGATACTTCGGCGGCCAGAGCCGTGCGCTGAGCGACCTGTTGACCGAGCCCGCCCGGTTCTGGAGCGTGGGGCCCTCGGCCGCACTGCCGCTATTCAACGCCGGCCGCATCCGGGCAACCGTCAAACTGACCGAGGCCGAGAAACGGGAGGCGGTCGTCCGCTACCAGCAGGCGATTCAGAGCGCCTTCCGCGACGTTTCCGACGCTCTTATCGCCAACAGCCAAACCGCCGAGGAGCGCAAGCAGCAGCAGTTGCTGGTCGACACGCTCGACGATAGCGTGCGCCTGTCAACGCTACGCTACAAGGGCGGCCTGGATAGCTATTTGCCGGTGCTGGACGCGGAACGCAACCTGTTCACCGGCCAGTTAGTACTGGCCCAGTTACGCCGTGATGAATTACTAAGTGTAGTCAGCCTCTATCGCTCGCTCGGCGGCGGATGGCAATAGGCGTTGCCGAATTACTCATTGCCGAAGCCTGGTTTTTCGGGAGACCGCCGTGATCATGGAAGCAAGCGACCCCGGTTCGCTCGCCGCCGGGAAGGATGGCGAGCTGATCGATGCGGCGGCAGGCCGCGACGGTGATCGGGGATGCGCCTGAAGAAAGCGTTCGGGATTCGGCTGAAAAGCCGGGCTCGGCATGACCAGCGTTGGGCGCTGCTCTCGCCCGCCCGGCCGAAGTGGAGCGCCCCGGGCATGTGCGATGGAATACCGGGGTATTCGAGCGGTGTATTCAAACTCAATTCATGCGCTTGCGGCGTTGACTTCGATTCGGCTATACTCCGCTTTTGCAAGCCCAGTGGGATCCGGTTGGCGGCAAGGCGCGCCACGACCGCGGAGCGGGCAGTATCAATCTCAGTCAGCCCAACGCAACACATACTTGACGGGAGATGAGGAGGCATCAAGTGCTGGAACGTTTTAAAAGAGTATTGTTCGGTATTGCCGTCGTTGTCCTGATAACCGGGACCGTCGCAGGACAGGCGCCGCAAAAAAACTGGAAGCCCGGTGAGTACGAACTCTATCAGGCTGCCAATGGCGCGACAGACATGAATGTCAAGCTCAAGAAACTCGACGAATGGCGTGACAAGTTCAAGGAATCCGACTATGCCGATGTCCGCCAGCAGCTATACTTGGCCACCTATCAGGCTCTCAATCGTCCGGAAGACATCCTGCGTTTTGGCGCCCAGTTGCTTTCCGAAACACCGAAACCGAACGCGGTTACCTATCTGAAGACCGTTTACATGATGGCTTCGGCGATCCTCGGCATGCCGAATCCGAGCGCCGACGCAGCGGCCGCCGGTGAAAAGGCGGCTCACCTGTTGGCCGATAATATCGATTCACTCAAACCGGCCGAGGTAAAAGAGGACGCCTGGGCCCAGACCAAGCCGAGTCTCCAGGCTCTTGGCCACACCGTGTTGGGCAAACTGGCCATGGACCGGAAGGATAATGACACCGCCGAGAAGGAATTTACCGAGAGCCTGAGGATCGATCCGAAAAACGGGCAGGTTTCTTACTGGCTAGGCTCGGTCGATCGCGCCCAGAAGTCCGTCGACAAGCAATCGGCCGCCCTCTACCACTTCGCGCGCGCCGCCTCCTACGATGGGCCGGGAGCCCTCAATCCCCAAGGCCGCAAGGAGATTCACGCATATCTGGAGAAAGCCTATTCCGGATTTCACGGCGATTTGTCCGGCTTGCCCGAACTGCTTGCCCAGGCAAAAACGTCAGCGCTTCCGCCGGCTGATTTCAAAATCGCTACCGGGCAGGAGATCGCGATCCGCAAGGAGGAGGAATTCCGCAAGACCAATCCGGTGCTGGCATTGTGGATGAGCATCCGCAAGGAACTCCTCGGCCCGGACGGCATGGGCTATTTCGATCAACACATGAAGGGCGCCGAGTTGCCCGGCGGCGCCGGCGGCGTTTCCAAGTTCAAGGGTAAAGTGATCTCTCAAAAGCCGGCCGCCGGCGCGAAAGAGGTTGTGCTTGGAATTGCCAATGCCGATACGCCGGAAGTGACGCTGAAACTCGATGCGCCACTGCCAGGCAAGGCCCCGGTGGGAACCGAGATCGAATTCGAGGGCGTCGCGTCGTCATTCACTCCGGATCCCTTCATGGTGACCTTCGACGTTGAGAAAGCGCATGTCAGCGGCTGGCCTGCTCCGGCCCCTCCTGCCCGGCGCCCGGCGAAGAAGGGCAAAGCGCACCACAGGTAATCCGTCCGTAATTGGCTGAAGATGGAAGGGCGAATGCCGGGGCGTTGGACTCCGGCGCCGCCCCTCCGCGATGCCGCAATACGCGGGTCCTATGGGTGCGAGAATTCGTCGGCGTGCGGGACGAGCCGCATGTAGACATCCGGCGGAATGTGGGTGTGCCAGTACCCAGCCACCCTGGCGTATCCGGTTACCCCGAGAAAGAGAGCCGCGATTGCCGCTGCCATCGCCCAGGCCGGAAGCCGTTTCCGCCGCGGGACCGACAGCGCCAGCGCGCCTTCGGCCGGGCACACAGCAACGCATTCCATGCACCCGATGCATTCCACCGAAGTAATCGTCACCAGCCGGTCAACCGCCAGGTGCGACGGGCAGGCTTTGGCGCACTTGCCGCAGTCGATGCAGGGTTCCGGTTCACGCCGGATTCGAGCCGGGCTGAACCGGGCTATCATACCCATCAGCGCGCCGTACGGACACAGATACCGGCACCAGAAATTCTGGTAGAACACTGACAGCAACACCAGTGCCGCCACCACCAGTCCACCGGCCAGGGTCAGCGTGCGGAAGAAATTCAGCATCTTGACGTCGGAGATCACCCCATAGGGCCCGCCGAGAAATGCGTCAATCGCGTTGACCGGCATCGTGACAACGGCGTACAGGAACAACCCCAGCAAAATGTATTTGAGACTGCGCAGGGTGATATCCGCCCACCGCGGCATCATCCAGTTGCGGCGGAATGTGGACCGGCCCAATTTCCACAGGTACTCCGAGATGGTCCCTACCGGGCACAGCCAACCACAAAAGGCCTTCCTCAACAAAAACGACACGCCGATGAAGGCCAATAGCAGAAACATGCCCGCCGGATGAATCCGCGGCACCACGCCGGTGAGCAGCAGAACCTTCAGGTTCATGAGCGAGGCGATGGGCAGCCAGCCTTCCACACCCGGCGGCCGGCTGGCGTAAAGCGTTGTGCCACCGCTCTCGTAATAACGGACAAACAGGTAAAATTGAACGCCGATCCAGACGTTTAGGGCCAGAAACAACAGTTGGACCGTACGCCGGATCGCCTGGGAGTATTCCTGTGCGGACCTCCGAATCAGCCTTTTCCTGAGCTTCAGGGCTGTGGTCGCGCGCATATATCTGTATTTTAAGATCCGGATGAGGTAATTTGCATAGGTAGGCGGTCGCCCGCTTTCCCTGCGACACCACCGTACGTACGGGTCCGTATACGGCGGTTCGGCGGGTTGAGCTATCGGCCGCCAGTCAATCTCGGAATCCCGAGCGAGTCGAAA
>JADZGD010000130.1 GCA_020854055.1 Bryobacterales bacterium
AACTGCACGGCACAGCCTATTACGCCTTGCAGGACCCCGCGCTCAATTCCAACCTGTTTTTTGCCAACCGGAGCGGCCAGCAGAAGGCTCCCTATGACTACAACCGGTGGGGCGGGAGCGCCACTGGCCCGGTATGGATCCCCGGGCTGTACAACGGCAAGGAACGCACCTTCTTCAGCTACGGCTACGAGGGGATTCGCCTGGGAGAACCGGTGGGAGCCGCCTATGGCCAGGGAGTTCTTACCGTGCCGACGATGAAAGAGCGGACGGGAGACTTCTCCGACCTGCTGACGCTTGGTGCAAACTACCAGATCTACGATCCGGCGACCCGGGCGGCGGCGGCCAGCGGCCGGTACACGATCCAGCCGTTTGCCGGCAATGTCATCCCCGCAAGCCGTATCAGCCCGATTGCCAAGAACATCCTGAGCTACTACTCCGAGCCCAACGCTCCCGGCACACCGGATGGATTGAACAACCTCATCCGCGTGAACGACCTGGAACTGCTCCGCTATTACAATCACGTGGGCCGCATCGACCATAGTTTCAGCCAGAACCATCGCTTCTACGGCCGCTACAACACCTATCACCGCTTCAGCAACCGGAGCGACAGCGGCTGGTTTCGCAACATGGTGCAGGGCGGCGATTCCGACTGGGTCCAGAAGGCCTTTGCTTTCGACGACGTCTACAACTTCAGCGCCACCACGTTCATGAACCTCAGGTACAGCTTCTACCGGCTGCAGATCGAACAGACGCCCAATCCCGCGAGTATCGGCTTCGACCTCACCAGTCTCGGCTTTCCAAAGAGCTATGCGGATGCGATCCCTCCCGGGGTCCGGTCATTCCCCACAATCGTCTCTCCGGATTTCGCCGGTACGCCGAACAACTGGTGGAGGTATCCGACCCACAACCAGGTCTTCGAAGCCAACATTACTTCGGTGCGGGGAAAGCATACCCTGCACTTCGGCGGTGACGCGCGGCAGTATCGAAACTTCCAATACGAGCCGCACAATTCCTCGTCCGGATACTTTGTTTTCGGGAACACGTGGACGCGAGGACCGTTCGATAACTCCCCAGGCGCGCCAAAGGGCCAGGGAACAGCCTCTCTGCTCCTGGGGTTGCCTACCGACGGCTTCGTGGACCGCAAGGCAAGTTTTGCCTCACAGTCCACGGTGTACTCTGCCTACATTCAGGACGACTGGCGAATTACGCCGCAGTTGACCTTCAACCTGGGACTTCGTTACGAAATCGAAGGCCCCGTCACAGAACGGTTCAACCGTTCGGTGCGGGGGTATGACTTCAATAGTTCCAACCCGCTCGAAGCAGCCGCAGGCGCAAATTATGCGAAGAACCCGATTCCCGAGCTGCCTGCCGATCAGTTTCGTCTGGTGGGCGGACTGACTTTCCCGGGCGTGGGCGGCCAGCCGCGAACGCTGTTCAACCGCGACACGAACAACTTCATGCCCCGGCTCGGTTTTGCCTACTCGATGGGATCGAAGACGGTCCTGCGTGGCGGATACGGAATCTTTTACGGGCCTCTCGGCAACCAGAGACGAGACGTCAACCAGCTTGGCTTCTCTCAGAGCACGTCGCTGATTCCCTCGCTTGATAACGGTCTGACGTTCCGCGCTACGCTCGCCAATCCATTTCCGGATGGCATTCTGGAACCGGCGGGCGCTTCGCAAGGGCTGCGGACCTTCAACGGACGTTCCATCGATTTCTTCAACGAGAATCCGCTGGCCCCCCTCCAGCACCGCTGGCAGTTCGGCATTCAGCGCGAACTGCCGCAGCGGGTGCTGATCGAGGCATCCTATGTAGGCAATCACGGAAGCTCGATGGAGACCACGCGGGATTTCCGCCCCCTACCGCCCCAATACCTGAGCCAGTCTCCACTCCGCGATCAGGCGGTGATCGATAACCTCACCACCATCGTGCCGAATCCGTTCTCCGGCCTGCTGCCGGGCACTAACCTGGCGGGCCAGTCGGTCTCGCGCGCCTACCTGCTTTCGGGTCCGGAGTACATGCATTTCTCGGGGATGACCAGCACCGATTATTTGGGGTACGCCCGATACCATTCCCTGCAAGTCAAGACGGAGCGACGCTTCATGGCCGGCTGGACCCTCAACGCCGCCTACACGTGGTCCAAAGCCATGCAGGCGGTCAGCCGGCTGAACGGGTACCTGTCGCCGCTGGAATACGTGATCTCTGACCAGGACCGCGCGCACCGCGTAGTGGTCAGCGGCATCTGGGAAATACCCTTCGGACGCGGCAAGAGATGGCTGGCCGGAAGCAGCCTGGCCGATAAGTTCGTGGGTGGTTGGCAGGTGCAGGGCCTTTACACCGGCCAGGGCGGTCCCCCCATCGGCTGGGGCAACGTCCTGTTTACCGGCGATATCCACGACATCACTCTGCCCAAGGGCGAGCGCACTGTCGAGCGCTGGTTCAACACGAACGCGGGCTTCGAACGCAGCTCAGCGGCGCAGCTTTCCTACAACTACCGGACGTTCCCCAGCAAGCTCAGCGATGTCAGGGCGGACGGCACGAACCAGTGGGATATTTCGGTTCTGAAGAACACCCGGTTCCACGAACGGTACAATGCCCAGTTTCGGGCCGAATTCCTGAACGCGTTCAACCATGCGAACTTCGCGGGTCCCGACACCAACCCGACCAGCAGCGCTTTCGGCCAGGTGTTCGCCCAGCGAGGATTTCCCAGGCGCATTCAGATGACCCTGAAGTTCCTGTTCTGACTTGTCCGCGAACCACCGGGGCTCATCCATCGGAATGGGCCCCGGGCCTGCTGTGAAACCACATATAAGGAGAGTACCGATCGTGGCACGATTTCGTCTGAGGGCTGCGTGCGCCCTCCTGCTGCTGTTTGTTCCGGTTGCCGGCGCAACAGAGCGCACCTTCATCTTTTCGAACTCATCACGGGATTTGGCCGAGTTTCGGGCTTTCGCCAGGCAGGCCGCGCGCATGAAGCCCTACGGCCAGGTCCAGATCGATATCGGCGTCCTGGCCCAAAAAGCCACGTTCGAGCTTCCGCCGGGAGGCAACGAATGGCATCAGTACGCCGTCTTCAATGCCAACCTTTCCAAGTTCTTTCCACATCCCAAGATCGCGCCATTCCTCCCGGCAGGGTGGGCGGCCAAGAACCGCGAACTGCTGCTGGCGAAGGCGGCCATCCTCCGCGAATTCGGGCTCGGTGCCGCGCTGTCCAGCAACGACACGCACTATCTGCCCGAGGCGTTCTTCGAGCGTTATCCGCACTTGCGCGGTCCCCGCGTCGATCATCCCCGCCGCAGCCGCCGCGAAGAGTTCTCGTGGTGCGTGGACCGGCCGGAGACGCTAGAGATGATCGAAGCAATGATGGCCGAAGCCAAACGCAGCGTTCCTGAGATCAAGACCATTCTGATCCACGTTAACGACTCGGGCACTGGTTTGTGCTGGGCAGATTGGCAGTACCCGGGGCCCAACGGTCCGCGGCACTGCCGCACACGCGGGACCGGCTTGCGGGTGCGCGGCCTTGTCGAGGCGATCCGCCGCGGCGCGCTCAAAGGCGGTGGAGAAATCGATGTCCGCGTGGGCGGCATGTTCAGCAATCCGGAGCTGGATGAAATCGCCCGCCACCTCCCTCCACACACTTATCTGTCGGGCCGCGATCCGCTTGTAACGGGGGGGCACGGCGTGAGCGATCGCGATCCGACGGCCATGGGTGTGGGCACGCTGGCGCTGGAAACGTACCCGGTGCTGGGACTTATCAACCCGCTAGGCGTGCTGGCCGCTATGAAACAGATCTCGGATCCACGCGTTCGCACCTGCGTGCTCGGCACATGCCTTCCGTGGTATTACCGTCACGACGAACCTGTCAGTACCGTCAGCCGGCTGATCGACATCGTCACAGCCTCGATAGACGTGCCCGCCAAAGGCATGATGCCGCGTTTCCAGAAGCTTCACCAGCTTGCTTCTCGATGGGGCGGCGAAAACAACGCCAACCGGCTGTTTGATGCCTTCTATCTGCTGGACGAGACCCTCCGGCTGAAGACTCAGGGCCGCCGTTATGCATCTTTGTATGCGGGCGTATCCACTCGTCATATCACCCGCCCCCTGGTGCTCAGGCCGGAAATGCTGACGGCCGGCGAGGAAGCATACTTTCTACCGTTTATCTTCAACGTGTCGGAAAAGGAAGCCCGCAACGACTACCTCGACATTCACGGAGGGCGCAGCGGCGGACCTCAATGGGACGATTCCGGGTTCAGCCAGTATACCGGCACGATGCTGCGCGTAGCTACGATGTTGGAGGACACCAAGGGAGCTCCAGACCAGGACTGGCTACGCCAGATGGCGCTGTCCTTGCGTATGTGGGTGAGCGTCATGCAATCGGTTCACAACGTCTCTAATGCCCAGCGAATCCGGGACGCCCGCAGCGCCGACCTGGGGCGGGAACCGCGTGCACCCGCCAAGACAGGTGGCTATGGCGGCGATCCGGAGTACCTGCAGTGGTACAGCATCCAGCGTGATGAGCTTGACAACACGGCCGAGTTGATCCGGCTGCTCGAAGCCGGCGGACTCGCGTTCTTCGCGCATGCGCGGAGGCCGGAGGATGAGGATACATTCCTGCTAGGGCCCGACCCGGTTGGGGACCTTGGACGGAAGCAGCAGATCATGCGCGCGCACTGGCTGGACGCGCAGAAGTACTTCGCTTCTCCTTTCCGGTGAAAACATGCTCGGAGAAAGACTATGAACAGACGCGAATTTGGACTGGCCGCCCTGACCGCCGGCGGGATCCCCGGCGCTGCTCAGAAAGCAGGAGCGGCGGCGGCAACCGGATCGCACATAGGGAACCTATATCCATTCGTGCAGAAGCAGGCCGACCGGGCGCCAATCGAGCTTTCATTCCTGCGGGCCGAGTTCCGCGATCTGAAGTCGTGGCAGAAACTTGCGCGGGCGAAAGTCTTCGAACACATGTTCTATACTCCGCCGCCTGTGGAGGCGAATCCGCAAGTGATCCGGCGCACCGATCGCGGCGATTATGTGGAGGAGTACCTGGCGTTCAGCACCACGCCCGACCTGCGAGTGCCGGCGTATGTGTTGATCCCAAAAAACACCAGGCTGCCGGCGCCGGGCATCGTGGCGTTGCACGACCACGGCGGCTTCTATCTCTGGGGAAAAGAGAAACTGATCCAACTAGAGGGCGAACATCCTGTCCTGACCGAGTTCCGGCAAAAGTACTATGGCGGCAAGAGCACGGCGGTGGAGCTTGTAAGGCAGGGTTACGTGGTGGCCGTGATCGACATGTTCTACTGGGGCGAGCGGCGGATGATTCTGGACGACGACCCGTTTGAATTCCGGGAGCGGCCCTCAACGATGGCGGAGGAGCGGATTCGCGAATTCAACCGGCGCTCCAGCCAGAATGAACAACTCGTGGCTCGAAGCATGATTACTGCCGGCATCACCTGGCCCGGGGTGATGCTGTGGGACGACATTCGCACCCTGGACTACCTTGCCAGCCGTCCGGAGGTGGACCGGCGGCGGCTGGGCTGCGTCGGGCTTTCGGTTGGCGGCTACCGCACCTTGATGCTGTCAGCGCTTGACGAGCGGATACGAGTGGCCGTGTCGGTGGGGTTCATGCAATCCCATCCGGCGCAAATCAGGCGCAACGTGATCAACAGCACAGGGCTGACGTTCCACCTGATTGGCCTTCTCCGCTATCTGGACCTGCCGGACCTCTCCGCGCTGATTGCTCCCCGGCCCATAATGTTCATCAATGGTTCCCGGGACGGCCTTTTCAATCAGAACGGGTTGAAGGCCGCCTACGAGATAATCGCACGCTGCTACACGAAGGCAGGCGTCACCGAACGGCAGGTCTGCCGGCTCTACGACGCGCCGCACGAATTCAATTCCGAGATGCAGGCGGAAGCCTGGCAATGGGTTCGGAAATGGATTTAGTTAGCTAAGTACTCCTATTCGTAAATACGGTGACGTATTATGTTGTCGTATTCGGTGACGTAATCTGATAAACTTTTCTTTGGCGAACTCCGCGCGCTAATGCCAAAACAAAGCCCGTATGTTGTGCATCTCACGGCCGAGGAACGGCGGGAGTTGGAGGGGATGGCGCGTCGGTATACGTCACCGTATTGTGACGTTGTTCGCGCCAGGATCATTCTCATGGCGGCCGAAGGGCTTTCCAATGACCTGATCGCTGCGCGCCTCAATACGCCGCGGCAAATCGTCAGCAAGTGGCGGAAGCGGTTTGCCTTGGCCCGCCTCCCCGGTCTCGAGGGGCAGCCCAGAGGCGGCCGGAAGGCCCGCTTTTCCCCCCAGTCTCGTCATCCAGGTCAAAGCTCTCGCCTGTGAGTTGCCCCACCGCCTCGGCTTGCCTTTGTCCCGCTTTTCGGTCGCGGAAATCCGTCAGGAAGTGCTCGCCCAAGGGTTGATCGCCGACATCAGCGGCACCACCATTTGGCGCTGGCTCAGTCAGGACGCTCTCTGCCCTTGGCGCCATCGCACTTGGATCTTCCCGCGCGACCCTCGCTTCGTTCAGAAGGCCGGGCCGATCTTGGACCTGTACCACGGCCTCTGGGAAGGTCAGTCGCTCGGCTCCGGTGATTTCGTGCTCTCCGCCGACGAGAAGACCAGCATCCAGGCCCGCCGCCGCATCCATGCCTCAATGCCGCCGGCTCCCGGCCGCCCCGCACGTATCGAACACGAGTACGAGCGGCGCGGCGCTTGGGCATACTTGGCCGCCTGGGATGTCCATCGCCCCAAAATCTTCGGCCGCTGTGAAGCCAGCACAGGAATCGTACCGTTCGATCGGTTGCTGGAAGACGTAATGGGTCAAGAACCCTACCGTTCGGCCCGTCGCGTGTTCTGGATCTTCGACAATGGTTCCTCTCACCGCGGACAAAAGGCCGATCAGCGTTTGCAGTCCCGCTGGCCCTCCATCATCCCGGTCCACGCCAGTTGGCTGAACCAGGTCGAGATCTACTTCTCCATCATCCAGCGGAAAGTGCTCACCCCCGGCGACTTCTCCAATCTTACTGACCTGGAGATGGCTCTCCTGGCTTTCCAGCAACGCTACGAGAAATCCGCCGGCCCATTTCGCTGGACGTTCACGCGGGCTGACCTGGCCGACCTCATGCAACGCCTCAAAGCCAGCGCCTTGCCCGCTGCCGCCTGGGGCCCACTGAATACGTCACCGTAATTGCGAATTGGGGTACTAGGTATTCACGTTCGGAATTACAGTGACGTATTTCTGATGTCCACTCCGTCGAAAGTCAACCCACGGCAGGCTGGGTTGTCATAGGTTTGATCTCGACGGAATAACCGAGAGCTCGCAGGGAAAAGCCTCGGCACGCGGGCCAGCTTCCGCCACAATCTGCTGTGCGGCCAGGACGCGGATGCCGGGAATCTGTGCCAGTCGCCTCACCGCCTCGCTGTAGTCGCGCAGGGAGTCGGCGGACATTTGCGACAGTTCCTCCCTCTGCTTGTCGAGCAGCGAAAGCTGATCCAGATATTGCCGCACCAGCTTACGATGAATCGCCGTGGGGTTCCCGCTCAGCGCCTCGACCAGTTGTTCCCGTGTACACTTCAACCGCTCATCGCCCAGGGCGGCCAGCGACTCAGGATTGTCCACCCCGTCGGCCAACGCCTCCAGTATTCTTCTTCCGCTTGCCCCCAGCAGGTCACTGATCACGCTGGATAACTTGATCCGCCCTTCTTCCAGCAGCGCCTCCAGTTGGTTCCGCAGCCGCACACGCTCGCGCGTCAACTGGGTACGCCGGCGTGTGATCGTCCGCATTTGCCGCTGTTCGGCATCCGGAACAAAGCTTAGCGTCAGTTCCCCGGCAAAATGACGGCGCACCAGCCGCTGCGCATCCTTGTAGTCCGTCTTCTTGCCACGCGGCGCCCGATTGCTCCAAGCTTGGGCCAACTGCAAGCGGAAACTTCCCTCCAGCGTCAGCCACACCGGCTTCCAGTATTGCGCGGTGCTCTCCATTACCACTTCCTGCACACCGAATCTACTCAGCCACGCAGCCAGGTGCCGCCACTCAGCGGCCGTCGTACCAAACCGGCGGTTCTCGAAGGCAACCTGTTCGGTGATTTCGCCGTTTTCGGTGTGCATGTCCATCACACCGACGGCTACCATCAGCATCCGTTTGTGAACGTCAATGCCAGCTATAATATGAACCACAGTATCCTCCGGCGTGGAAGCGGAGAACACGTAATGGTTTTAAACGCACCGTCCCGTGCTACCGCTCCCCCGCTGGAGGTTGCAGCGCACATTCATTGGCTCTCGCACGTATTCCGGGTCAAACTCCCTATCGGCTTCAACTGATCCAGAGCGGAACCGACCTCGACCGCTCCACGCTGACAATACGATACTGCAATCGTCGAGCGACTTTCATACCTATTGGCGGCCCCCCCAGGGCCATGGGAACTCCCTGGCGGTCGCGGCTCCCTCGAAAATAATGCCTGACTTGCGAATCAGGCTGCGGGATGGAGGGTGACCTCGTATCCGAGTCTTTCCAGTCGCTTGACGGAACGTTTCAGGAGGCTCTCCTTCTGGCGCAGATCAAAGTATAGGGCGCCCATCTCCCGGTACTCGG
>JADZGD010000131.1 GCA_020854055.1 Bryobacterales bacterium
CGAGCGACCGGATCCGCGTCGGCGTCATTGGACTGGGTTGGCGCGGCCGCGATCACATGCTGCGGATTCCCCAGGTTGCCGGCGTGGAGGTTGTAGCGTTCGCCGATCCGGACGCCGAACGAATGGGCGAGCGTGCCGCCGAGTTCGAACAGAAGATCGGTTCCAAACCGGCGCTCTACCAGGACCTGCGCCGGGTGCTGGAAGACAAGAGCATCGACGCCATCACGGTGGCTACGCCCAATCACTGGCATGCGCTGGCAGCCGTCTGGGGTTGCCAGGCGGGCAAGCACGTCTATGTGGAAAAACCGGTCTGCCACGATTTCCATGAAGGCGAACAGATGGTGGCGGCCTCGCGGCGCTACAACCGGATCGTGCAGGGCGGCACGCAGCGCCGTTCCAATGTTTTTATCCGCAAAGCCATTCAAGCGTTACATGAAGGTGTGATTGGTGACATCTACATGGCACGCTGTATCCACTTTCAGAAGCGGGATTCCATCGGGTTCAAATCGCCCGAACCTCCGCCCGCCACTTTGAACTGGGATATCTGGGTGGGACCCGGCCCCATGCAGCCCTTCCACCGTAACCTGGTTCATTACAACTGGCACTGGTTCTGGGACTACGGCAACGGTGAAATGGGCAACAACGGGGTCCACTTCATCGACATCGCGCGATGGGGAATGAACAAGCAATTGCCTGTGCGAACGTATTCCACCGGCGGCCGATTCGGGTACAAGGACCAGGCACAAACTCCCAATACGCAATTGACCACCTTTACATATGAAGACGGCACCGAACTGGTGAGTGAGATTCGCGGCCGCTTCAGCAATGACGAGGCTGGACTGTCGGGCGGCGCGTTCTTCTATGGCTCCAAAGGCCGCATGGCGTTCGTGCCGACGCCGCACGAGCACTTCGAGGTTTTCCTCCAGGACAGGAAGGTTGCCGAGCCGGACCTGGGGCGGGTGGACGAACTGGGCCTGCGCGAAGACAACGAAGTGGGCCACTTCGAGAACTTCTTTAACGCGGTCCGCGCCAACAAGCGCGAATTACAGACGGCCGAGATCAACGAGACATTTCTCTCCACAGCGCACTGCCTGTTCGGCAACATCGCCTACCGGTTGGGGCGCGAGATTCATTTCGACCCGCAAACGCGCCATTTTTCGAGTGATACCGTGGCCGACGCGATGCTCGGCGCCACCGGCCGCGAACCCTACATCGTGCCTACAATGGTGTGACATGTTGCGTATCGTTCTTGCCGCCGCACTGGTTGCTTCCGGTGCGGCGGCGTCCACGCTCGATCTTCATCGAGCCACCGTCGTCGTCCGTTCGGGCGATATTCCCATTGCGGAGAAGACCGCTGCCACGGTTCTGGTTCAGGAGGTGGAAAAGCGGACCGGCATCCGGCTGGCCGTCTCCACGGCACAACCTGCCACCGGTCCGGCGATTCTTATCCGTTCGGGAAGCACGCCGGACATCAAGCCGGAGGGCTACCGCCTGGTGACCGACGGTCCGCTGGTGCGGTTGGTGGGTGCCGACGGACGTGGGGCGCTCTACGCGGTGGGACGCCTGCTGCGAAGCCTGGACTACGGGAAGGGAACACTCACTCTCGAAACGCCAGTTGATATCGCTACGGCACCGGTCTACCCGATTCGCGGTCATCAGCTTGGATATCGAACGCAAGCTAATTCGTATGATGCGTTTACGATTGCGCAGTTCGAGCAATACATTAGGGAGTTAACGTTCTTCGGCCTCAACAGTGTGGAGGGCATTCCCCTGGAGGACGACCGCCCGACGCCGGTGATGAAGGTCCCGCGGCGCGAAATGAACCGGGCCATCAGCGAGATCTGTTATCGCTACGGCCTCGACTACTGGGCCTGGATTCCGGCGGTGATCGATCTCAACGACCAGCAGAAACGAACCCAATTGTTGGCGGATATCAGGACGTTCCTGGTGGACTCCAAGGAGTTCACCGGTTTCTTCGTCCCGGGGGGCGACCCCGGTTCCAATCCCCCCGAATTGGTGCTGCCGTTTCTGGCCGATGTGGCTCGTGTGATGAAGCCGATCCACCCCCGAGCCAAGGTCTGGCTTTCGCTCCAGTGGTTCAAGCCGAAACAGGTGGACGAGATCTATGCCTGGATCGACCGGGAGCGTCCCGCCTGGCTGGGTGGACTGGTGGCCGGCCCTTCCAGCCCACCGGTACCGGTCACACGCCGCCGTTTGCCCAGGCAGTATCAACTGCGGTTATATCCCGATATCACCCATAACAAGATCTGCCAATACCAGGTGCCTTCCTGGGACCAGGCGTACGCGCTGACGCTGGGGCGGGAAGCAATCAACCCGCGCCCTTCCGAATACACCTTCATCCACAACTGGTTCGCACCGTACAGCGACGGCTTCATCTCCTATTCCGATGGCGTGCACGACGACGTCAACAAGACCATCTGGAGCGCGCTGGCCTGGGATCCCTCCGAGCAGCCACGCGACATTCTGATCGACTACGCGCGAGTCTATTTCCGCTCCGACCTGGGCGAGGACGGCGCCACCGCGATTCAGGCGCTGGAGAAGAACTGGCGTGGTTCGCTGGCCGACAATGGCGCGGTGGAGGCCACGCTGCTTTACTGGCAAAACCTGGAACGGCGCGCGCCGGAGCTGAAGTCCAACTGGCGCTGGCAGATGTGCCTGCTGCGCGCCAATTACGACGCCTATGTGCGCCGCCGCCTGCTTCAGGACTCCTCACTGGAGCAGCAGGCGAACCGGATTCTGCTCGAATCGGAGAAGATCGGTCCCGATAAGGCGATGGACCGGGCGTTGGAGGTGCTTCGCACACCCGCCGTTAGCCAGGATCTGCGGGCGCGCATTATTGCGCTGTGCGAAGACCTGTACCAGTCGATCGGCCTGCAGACCAGCGTCGCGAAATACCACGCCAGCGGAGAGGAACGCGGGGCAGTGCTCGATTTCATCGACCTTCCGCTGAACAACCGCTGGTGGCTGGAAGACGAGTTCCAAAAAGTGCGCGCCCTGCCGGCCAGTGCCGAAAAGAACCGCCGGCTTCGCCAGATTGCCACCTGGGAGACGCCGGGGCCGGGTTCTTACTATGACGACATTGGAAATATCGCCAAGAGCCCTCACGTTGTGCGGCACGCGTTGGATGTAATCGACCCCGGCTCGGAATCGGAGCCCGATCCGACCTTCTGGTGGTGGGACGAGGGCAAGAGCCGGGCTCGCCTCTCATGGCAAACCACCATGTGGCCGCATAGCGTCATTTACGAGGCTCTTGACCCGGCGGCCACCTATGTGGTGCGTTCCACCGGTTACGGCCAGGCGCTGTTGCGAATCAACGGCGAACGCGTCCTGCCTACCGCCGATGGCCGCGAGATGGGTGATATCAAGGAATTTCCAGTGCCCCCGCGGTTTCTCAAAGACGGCCGTCTGACGCTGACCTGGGACATCCCCACCGATGAAGGCCGTCTGAACTGGCGGAAACATTCCCGGCTGGCAGAGGTCTGGCTAATCAAAAAATAGATGTATCCGGCTATGATGGCCGTATGCTCTGTTCTCGCCGCGATCTGTTTGCCACCGTGCTGGCCTCTGCCGCCACGCTTCGCGCTCAGCCCAAGACCCGGCTTCGCCGGAAAGACAGCTTTTTCGGACTTCACTTCGACCTGCATCCCAACCTGAGTGACACGGCATTGGGACGCGACGTGAGCGAGGAGATGGTTCAGGGATTTCTCGACCGGGTGAAGCCGGATTTCGTCCAGTACGACTGCAAGGGCCACGTCGGCTATCTCGGTTATCCCTCCAAGGTGGGTCTCTCCGCCCCAGCCATCATCAAAGACTCCCTGGCGATCTGGCGCAAGGTGACAGCCCGCAACGGCGTGGCGCTCTATATCCACTTTTCCGGCGTCTGGGACAACGTGGCCACCAGCCAGCATCCGGAATGGGCCGTGGTGGATGCCAATGGGCAACGCGTAGCCAACGCCACATCCACCTTCAGTCCCTACGTCGATGAGTTGATGATCCCCGAGTTGAAGGAAGCGGCCAGCCGGTACGATCTGGACGGAGCCTGGATTGATGGCGACTGCTGGGCGACGCGTGTCGATTATTCAGAAGCCGCCGCCCGCGCCTTCCGCCGGGCGACGGGCATCAGCGAGTTGCCGCGCTCGGCCGGCGATCCGGGTTGGAACGAGTTGCTGGAACTGGAGCGGGAACAGTTCCGGCGCTACGTCAACCGCTATATCGATGCGATCCACCAGGCGCGCCCCGGTTTTCAGATTGCCAGCAACTGGTTCTATTCCACGCTCGCCCCGGAGCGGCCCAGCCTGCCGCTCGATTATATTTCAGGCGATTTCGGAGGAGACCACGCCATCGATTCCGGGCGCATGGAGGCGCGCTTCATGTCCCAGCAGGGGCTTCCCTGGGACCTGATGGGCTGGGGGTTCACCACCGTGCGCGGCAGAAGTCGAGTTTATAAGCCGTTAGTGCAACTCTGCCAGGAAGCAGCGGTGGTTCTGGCTCAGGGCGGCGGCTACCAGGTTTATTACAATCCGACTCGCAGTGGATTTCTGGAACCCCGCATCATCGACAAGATGGCGGGTCTCGCCAGCTTCTGCCGGGAGCGCCAGGCCGTTTGCCACCATTCGGAGACCATCCCGCAAGTCGGCCTCCTCTTTTCGACTCACAGCGTCTACCGGACCTCCGGCCGCCTGTTTGGCGGTTGGGGAAACAGTGCCGCTCCGCTTACCGGCACACTGGCGGCGCTGCTGGAATGCCGCTATTCGGTGGATGTGCTCCCGGAATGGAAAGTGGCTGAAGTGTCCGGGGAGTATCCGCTGCTGGTCATTCCCGATTGGGAAGACATCGGCGGCGCAATGCGCGACGTCGCGCTCGCTTACGCCCGGCAGGGTGGTTCTCTGGTGGTGATGGGCGCTCGAAATGCCAGCCTGTTCCGGGAGGCTCTGGGTGTGGAACTCCCATCTCCCGCCAAGGAGATGACCGCCTTTGTTGAAAACCCCGGCCTGCCCGTACCCGTCACCGGCCTGTGGGCGTCCGTGACGCCGCGCTCGGCCGAGGTAATCAGCCACCGCTATCCCACTGAAGATTCGAGCCGCGGCGCGCAGCCCGCGGCAACCTTGACCGCCTACGGCAAAGGGCGAATTGCCTGCTTTTACGGCCCGGCGGGCGCATCATACGCCAGCCATTCCGATCCGGCGTTCCGGGATACATTCCATTCGCTGGTGGGCCGCGTCTTCACGCCGGCAGTAGAAGTGGAGGCGCCACCCACGGTGGAAGTCGTTTTGCGCCGCAAGAATGGGAAGAGGTACGTCCACCTGATTAATGTGTCACGCGAGGGAACTCTCGATTATTTACCGCCAGCCGGGCCGATCCATCTGAAGTCCGGTTCGTGGACCAGGACGGTCGGCCGGCTGGATATTCATACGGCGGTGGAAATCGGTTGATTCCGGTCACCCACCGCCATGGGCCTGTGGGTCAGAACTCCTTGAAAGACTCTTCCAAAGGGATGCCGTGTTGGGCGGATCTGCGACTGACCGGCAGCAGTTCGGCGGAGTGACCATTGGATTTGTGGCCGACCGCCGCGTTGAGCGCGGTGAGACCCGTTCCCGGCTCCAGGTGGCGGAGCGCAGCGGCACGAGCCGGTTCGGTCCGTTTGTGCCGCGTGGCGGCATGTCTGCCATTGGCCGTCTCGCCTCCGCCCACCAGGGTGGAGAGCCGCTCGACGACATCCCGCAGGGTCTCTGACTGTGCGTTCAACTCTTCCGCCGCCGCGGCACATTCCTCGGCGTTGGCGGCGGTCTTCTGGGTCACCTGTTCCATCTGGACGATGGCCTTGCCGATCTGCTCGATGCCTCGCGCCTGCTCCTGGCTTCCCAGGTTCACTTCATCCACCAGTGTCTTCACCTTAACGGACTCCTCGGTGATTGAGCGAATGGCTATCGCCACCTGATCTACCTTTATCTTGCCATCGTTGCTCTTGACGATCGATTCTTCAATCAACGCCGCGGTGTCCTTGGCCGCCTGGGCACAGCGTTGCGCCAGGTTCCGTACTTCGTCGGCCACCACCGCAAACCCCATTCCCGCCTCGCCGGCGCGGGCCGCTTCAACGGCCGCGTTCAGCGCCAGGATGTTGGTCTGGAACGCGATTTCGTCGATGGTCTTGATGATCTTTGAGATCTTGTCACTGGAGGTCTTGATCTCTTCCATCGCGACAACCATCTGGTCGAGTGACTGGTTGGTCTGGTTATACGTCTGTTGAGACTGGCTGACCAGGTCAGCGGCATCGCGGGAGTTCTCGCTGTTCTTTCGGGTCATGGAATTGATCTCCTCGCTCGAAGCGGAGGTCTCTTCAAGCGACGCTGCCTGCTCGGACGATCCCTGCGCCAGCGCCTGGCTGGCGGAAGAGACCTGAGAGGCCGCACTGGCGGTCTGCTCGGCGCCTTCGCTCAATTCGGAAACGGTTTGCCGGAGGCTGGTGTTAATCTGGCGAACGATCACCAGTACCACAACGCCCACTACCAGAGACAGGACAATCAGCAGAATGCTGATCCAACCGCACCGAGCGACCAAAGACTGAGCCGATTCGCTGGCCGCTTTCATCTGATTGTTCTCATCAAGCGCGAACTTCTGGGCGGCGGCTTGAGAGCGTACGGTAAGGGGCTTTACCTTATCACTAAGTACGGCGAACGCTCCACCGGCGTCGCCCGCGTCCGCCAGACGAAATAGTTCATCGTGATATTGGGAGATTTTTGCCACATCGTCCCGTAACTGCTGGACCGCCTGTTTCTCCTCGGCGCTCTCCGTCAGAGACGCAAGTTCTTCGATGCTCTTGCTGAATGCGGCTGCGGTCTCGCGGAAGTCGCTGTTGTATTGATTGACGGTCGCTTTGTCCTTACTGTAAGTCCGGGCAACGATTCCTCGATCGGCGGCCGCGAAATCAGATAGGAACGTCCTGATAGTGGTTGCAAGGTAGCGCTTGGCTGCGTTCACTTCGACCACGCTGCTCATGCTGGACCCGAGGCTGCGGACGCTCATCAACGACACGGCGCCGAGTATCAGCGTCAGCGCCAATGCAGCGCCGAAACTGAAGTAGAGTTTCTTTCCAATCGTCATCGATTTCATAGAATCTTTTCTCCCTTTTCTTCCTTCCATCGGTTCGCTACTGCGCCAGGGCGTCCAGCCCTTGCAGTTCCAGACTGGTCAACACCTGATCGATGTCCAGAAGGATCTTTACCTTACCTTTGATCTTGGCCATCCCCAACAGGAAGGGCATCTCTACACCCTCTCCGAAATCGGGAGTATCTTCGACATCTTCAGCCGCCAGGTTGAGTACCTCGGCGACACCATCCACCACGATTCCCATCAGCAGGGAACTTGTGCCGGCTGCGACTTGCACCACGATGATGCAGGTGCGCTCGGTGTACTCGAGTTCCGGCAGGCCAAACTTCAGCCGGAGATCAACCACCGGAATCACCTTTCCTCGCAGGTTAATAACTCCCTTGACATGCGCCGGTGTCTGCGGCACCGCGGTGATGTCCTGAACGCCCATGATTTCCCGGACTTTCAGTACCTGGATACCGAACTCCTCCCGGCCAAGCTGAAAGACCAGATATTTACCGGCGCGCGCGTCGATTTGCGCGGACGGGTTGGCTTGCTCTGTTGCAACTAATAGTGAAGGCACATGCTCTCCTTGAGCCGGGGATTTCCGTTGGAATTGTCCAGCGCTGTCCCGTATCAAATTCCCGCTGGAGCGGTTCCTTTGCCCCTGACGTAAATATCGACAATATTTACTTAATCTCCTAAAAAAAATGGAGGCAGCCTACACCCTGGCCGGCGGGTACCGTCTGTTCGATGGATTCCGCTTGCTAAGATCGGACGATGGGAGCCGGTCTCGATTCCGGGGCGGTCACGGCGCTTCTCCAGCGCTGGAACCAGGGCTACCCCGAGGCCCTGGCGAAGCTCCTGCCGCTGGTCTATGACGAACTCCGCGCCATCGCCCGTTCTTACATGCGCCACGAGCGGCCGGGGCACACATTGGGGGCTACGGGCCTGGTCCACGAGGCCTTCCTGCGCCTGGCTGGACGAGCGCCCGAAACATGGCAGGATCGAAGGCACTTTTACGGAATCGCCGCGCGGCTCATGCGCCAGGTACTGGTAGACTACGCGCGTTATCATGCTGCCGGAAAACGCGATGCCGAACTCGCCGCTCCGGCCCCCTCGCCGCTCACAGCCGGGCAAAGACGGACGGATGCCGACTATCTCCTTCTGGACCGGTGTCTCAGCCAACTGGAACGCACCAACGAGAGAAGGGCTGAGATTGTGGAGTTGCGCTTTTTCGGTGGGCTCACGGTCGACGAAATCGCGGAAGCGAAGGGGCTCTCGGCCAGCATGATCAAGAAAGAGCTGACCATGGCCAAAATCTGGCTTTTCCGGCGGATACAAGGAGAAGGCTGTGGACCCCGGATGCAGCCCGAAGGCTGAAGAGATCTTCGCCCGGTTGCTGGAGCTTGACGAAGCCGAGCGGCTGGCGGCGCTGGCGCGGCTCACTGCCGGCGATCCAGCCGCCGCTGCGGAGGTCCGGGAGATGCTCCATCGATGGCCTGCCGCGGAGTCCTTTTTTGCTCAATTTTTTCCGGAGACGGACGACCCCCATCCACGTTTCGACGGGCGGCGAGTGGGCGCCTATCGATTGACGGGCGAACTGGGACGTGGAGGAATGGGCGTCGTCTATAAGGCCGAGCGGGATGACGGCCAATTCGTGCGCCGGGTGGCCGTGAAGTTCGTCAGCGTGCTCACCTCGGGCGGCGAAGCCTGGCGGCGATTCGAGCGGGAGAAGCGCATTCTGGCCGGCTTGCGCCACCCGAACGTGGCGCAACTGATCGACGCCGGAGTGAGCGAAGAGGGCACACCCTACATTGTGATGGAGTTGGTCGAGGGCGTACCCATCGATGTGTACTGCCGGGAGCGCCAACTGGACGCCGCGTCCCGCATCCGCCTTTTTCAGCAGGCCGCCGGAGCCATCGACTTCATTCACCGCAATCTGATCGTCCATCGCGACATCAAACCCGCCAACATCCTGGTGACAGCCGACGGAGTGCCCAAGCTGCTGGACTTTGGTATCTCACGGGTGCTGCCGGCGGACGGAGAAGAAAGAGATGCCACCGCTCCGGAGTGGCGTGTGATGACGCTCAACTACTCGAGCCCCGAGCAGTTGCGGGGCGATCCTGTTTCGACCGCCACCGACATCTACGCGCTAGGGTTGCTGCTGTACGAGCTCCTGGCCGGGCGTCCGGCGTACGCGCTATCAGGGTCCTCAACCGTGGACCTGTTACGGCAGATCCTGGAGAACGACCCACCTCCACCCGGCGCCGGCGCTGACCTGGACCAGGTGGTCATGAAGGCAATTCACAAGTCGCCTGCGGGCCGGTACGCCTCGGCCCGCGACCTGGCATCGGACCTTGACAACTATCTGGCGGGGCGGCCGGTGGTGGCCGTCCGTCCGGCAAACCTCTACCGGCTCGGAAAGTGGGTGCGCCGCAACCGCTACATCGTTTTCAGCGGAGCGCTGGTGGCGCTGTTGCTGCTCGCTGCGGGGGGCGCCGTGATCCGGGAAATGCGCGTCGCACGCCGGGAACGAGCGGCCGCGGAGCGCCGCTTCAACGACGTGCGCAAGTTGGCCAACTCGATCCTATTCGAGTTTCACGACCCGATTTCCAGGCTTTCGGGCGCGACTGAGGTTCGCCGGCTGATGGTCGCGCGGTCACTCGAGTACCTGGATTCGCTCGCCAGCGATAGCCCCGGTGATGTAGCCCTGCAACTGGAGCTGGCCTCCGCCTACAGACGTCTGGGCGATATCCAGGGCAATCCGAACCGGGCCAACCTCGGCGATGCGAAAGGCGCGCTCACCACCTACCACAAGGCGAGAACGATCCTGGAAGCCGTGCTGCGCGCCGCTCCGCATAATCGAGCGGCGGAGTTGGAGCTGGGCAGCCTGCTCATCCTGATCGGCGCTCAACTGGTTCATGTTGGAGAGCCAGCGGCCTCGTTGGAGATGAAACGAAAGGCTCTGGCCCACTGGGAGCGCCTGGCCGCGGGCGCGCCGCAGCAGGAGCAGATTCGCCGCGGACTGGCCGCTGCGTTCTCCGAGATGGCAACGGCCACTGCCGATGACCTGCGATTGGAAGAACGGCTGGAATTTGGGAGCCGGGCCAAAGAAGTCTACCAGAGGCTGCTCGCAGACCGCCCGGCAGATCCGGAGCGGATGCGCGATCTTGCGCGGGTACACAAGTATCTCAGCGGAATGTACCAGAACGACGCGGACCGTGCCCTCGAGAACGCGCAAGCCGCCCTCGATCTGGATATGCGCCGGACAACGGCTGCGCCACTGGACTCGGCGGCGCGGATGGAGTACGCGCAGAGCTTGAGCATGGCGGCTACCGGATGGGAACGGAAGGGGAATCTTTCGAAGGCCATCTCTTTCGCCGAGCAGAGCGTCGAGATCCGGCGGAAACTCTGGGAAGCGGATTCGAAGGACCACCGCGTCCGCGAAAGGCTGGCCTATGCGCTCGCCCTTCTTGGCCAGCTCCGTTCGCGTCATGGGGATTCACGCGCAGCGCTCAACTATCTGGGGGACGCCATCGCGCACACCGAAGCGCTGGCCAGAGAAACTGACTTCTACATGGCATGGCACAACCTGGCTTGGGCCAGCACGGAGCGAGCCGAAGTCTACCGGAGGCTTGGTTCCGGCGGCGTCTGCACCGAGTATCGGCGCGCCGCCGAGGCGTATCAGCGGCTGCTTGCCCACAGAAGAGAGTACTACACGAAGAAGCTTTCCGAAGTTCAACTAAAACTGGCCCAGTGCGCGGAGAACTGACGGGAGCCTACCTCATATCGGACCGATTGCGGCCGGCAGGACTTCCGGTGTCCGTTCTTCGTGTGGAATTCGCATGTCGATGTGGGGTGTAACGGGGCTTCAGAGAGGGGTCCGTCCCATGGCCGTCCAGGGTCAAGGAGATCTTCCGGAGTTAGGCCAAGGTCGAGGCTGCCAGCGGCGGGAGGGGCCAGGCTTGAATTCGTATCAGGAAGGAGCAGGCATGCGTCACCGCATCACGTGGCTCGCAATTCTCTGGATGAGTCTGCCTGCCGGCATGGCACAAACCATGCCAGAGGTGCGGCGCGACCTTCGCTTGGAGCGGATCGAAAACAGCCCCGGTTTTGAGAGGCAGGGTAAGTTATGGGGCGTCGTCATCGGCGTTTCACGCTATAAGAACGTGCCACCGCAGGCACAGCTTCGTTTCGCGCACCGGGACGCGGAGGCGTTTGCGGCCTTCTTGCAAACGCCCAACGGGGGCGGATTCCCTTCCAGCAATTTGAAAATACTGCTGGAGGAGAATGCCACGCTTTCAGCGATTCGAACGGCCCTCGGCACCTGGGTAGCGCGCTCCGCTGAACCCGCCGACGTTGTCTACCTGTACTTCGCCGGCCACGGCGTGACCGAGGGCGAGCGTGAAGGCTATCTCCTCGGCTACGACTCGGACCCGCAAGATCTTTACGCCACTGCGCTCTCGATCAGCGAACTGGACAAGATCGTTACCGAGCGAATTCGGGCCAGAACGGTTGTGTTATTGGTGGACGCATGTCACGCCGGCCACCTCGGATGGGCGTCGCGAGGACCGGGTGACCACGCTCTGATTTCCCGATACATGGGTGAGGTCGGCCAGCGGGGCCATGGGGTCTTCCGGCTGCTCGCCTCGCGCGCGGACGAGCGGTCCTACGAGGGAGAGCAGTGGGGTGGCGGGCACGGCGCATTCACCTACTTCCTGCTCGAGGGTCTGCGGGGCAAGGCCGATCGTGACAAAGATGGCGTTGTCCGCGCCACGGAGGTGATCGAGTTCCTGTCGGAGACCGTCGCCGCGGAGACGAAGGCTCTCCAGCATCCCCGGGCAGCCGGACACCTGGATCCTTCCATGCCGCTCAGCGTCGTCGGCACCGCTTCGCCTGTCGCGCCGGTGGCCATGGCGGCGCTCGAAGTGCGGGGGCCTGCCGGCGGCGAGGTATATATGGACAACGCTTACCATGGGCGGATCCGGCCTTCGGGAATCCTGGTTGTCGCTAACCTCCCCACGGGGCCTCACGAGCTGTCCATAGACGTGCCGGGCGGCGGCCGGGTGAGCCAGCGTCTTGTCCTCACCGCCGCAAAAACGATTCTGAACGTGAAAACAGCCGTGCCTGAGCGGATCCTGGCGCCACATGCCAGTCTCGCCGGGAAGCTGTATGAAGCGGTCAAGTCCGGCAGGATTCTGGAGGCTGGAGGGGCGTGGGAATCGTATCAACGTCTGGTCCGCGAGGATGCCGGCGATCCTCAGCGGAAGGCGATCGAGGCGGAACTCGGCGCGTCGCTCGCCGGCATTGGACAGCGGGCCATCAACGATTATGTACGGTTGCCGCCGGCCGAGCTTCGGCCCGATATGTTCCACCGGGCTGCTCTGGCGTTTCGTTATCTGAAAGCGCTCGAGCCGAACGAGACCCAGCTTGACGCCAAGCGGCTCTTTTGCGAGGGCCGCGCGCTGATCGTGGATCGAAATCCTGCTCGGGCAATCGACATGTTGCGGCGCGCCACGTCTCTAGATCCCAAGGCTGCCTACTCATACAACGCACTCGGACTCGCCTACGAAGCGCTGAACCAGGATGAGGAAGCGATCCGCGCATTTCAGACCGCCACCCAACTCGCCCCATCCTGGACGCTCCCGCATCTGCACCTCGGGATGCAGTATCAGCGGAGGCGCAAGATGGACGCCGCGGAGCGGGAGTTCAGACTGGCCGTGGAGCTTAGTCCTCAGCAGGCATTCGTTCGTGAGAGCCTGGTTGTGTATTACCGGATACGCGGCCGGTACCCGGAGGCCGAGAAAGAGGTCAGGCAGATCATCGACCGGAATCCGGCCTATGCTCCCGCGTACCGTGAACTCGGGCTGGTTTACCAGGCAAGCGGCCGGTACCGGAGTGCCGCCGATGCCCTTGACACATACCTGAAGATGGCGGCCAACGCCGCCGATGCCGATTCGGTTCGCGGGCTTGCGGCAAGGAATCGCCAGTTGGCGGAGAGAAAGCCTCCGACCCTCAGGCGCTGATGCGCCATGTGGATAACAACATGAGGCGAGAATTGCCCCGCGGTTCTCTTCTGCATTTGCGCGATAGTAAATTCCGCTCTTCGGACTAAGACAGCATGCGCGGGCGAAAGGACTAACTTGCTTATCACAGCGAGCGCCTTTTTCCTCGACAAGATCGGCGTGCTCTCCAGCCTCA
Organism: Bryobacterales bacterium; assembly: GCA_020854055.1. GTDB lineage: Bacteria > Acidobacteriota > Terriglobia > Bryobacterales > Bryobacteraceae > JADZGD01. The sequence continues at coordinate 13,312 of JADZGD010000131.1, forward strand.
ATCGAGACAACTTCTTCTTTCATCCCGAGCAGACCGGCGGCGTTGGAGGTTGCCGCGCTGGAAACCCGCTGCGATATGATTGACTCCAGCCTTATGTCACATCGCAGGAAGTTTCTCCAATCGCTGGCCGCACCCGCCGCGGCCGCGGCGTTTCCCACCATCGTCAAAGCCTCTGCCTTGGGGCTTGAGGGCGCCGTGCCGCCGAGTGATCGCATTACGCTCGCCACCGTTGGCGTGGGCTGGATGGGGGGCGGACATGTGGACGAGTTCCTTAAACTGCCCGCCGCCCAGTACATCGCGGTGTGTGACTTCGATGAGACCCACCTTACCCAGGCCAAAAGCAAAATCGACCTGAAATACGGAAATCAGAGCTGCGCCGCCTATCACGCCTTCGAAGAGTTGTTCTCCAGGCGCGACCTCGATGCCGTATCCATAGCCGTGCCCGATCACTGGCATGGCATGGTGGCCACCGCCGCCGCCCGCGCCGGCAAGGACATCTACTGCGAAAAGCCGTTGGCCCACAATTTCGCCGAAGGCCAGGCGATGGTGATGGAAGCACATAGGCACAACCGCATCTGGCAGACCGGGAGTTGGCAGCGCTCGGTGGAGAACTTCCGCCGCGGTTGCGAACTGGTGCGCAACGGCGTCGCGGGCCGGATTCACACGGTGGAAGTGGGCCTGCCCGCCGGCCATACCGACTTTGCGAAGACCGCGCTACAGACCGAAGTCACCGCTCCGCCGCCCACGCTGCTCTACGACCGCTGGCTCGGTCCCGCGCCTGAGGCGCCCTACTGTCCCGCGCGGGTTCACAAGAACTGGCGCTGGAACTATTGGTACGGCGGCGGCCAACTGATGGATTGGGTGGGCCACCATGTGGATATCGCCCACTGGGGGCTCGATTTCGACAACAGCGGCCCGAGCGAAGTGGAAGGCTCGGGCGACTTTCCGCCGCGCGATGCCCTGTGGAACACCGCCACCCGCTACAAAATCACCTGCAAGTATCCACGGGACATTACCATGATCATTGCCGGCGGATATCCGGAGATTCGCAGCGGCACCAAGTGGATCGGCTCGAACGGCTGGATTTGGGTGGACCGCGGAAAATTCGAGACTTCGAATCCCGAATGGCTGAAGCCCGAATTCGACGCCGGCCCGGTTCATCTGCCCAAGTCTCCTGGCCACTATGCCCAGTTTCTGGAGTGTGTGAAGTCCCGGCAGAAGACGTTGACGCCGTCCGAAGTGGCACTCCATTCGGCCACGCCCGGGTGGCTCGGAAACATCGCCATGTTTGTGGGCCGTAAGATCCGGTGGGACGCCGGGGCGATGCACATTCTCGATGATGCCGAAGCGTCGAAACTGCTCCGCCGCGACATGCGGGCGCCCTATCAGTTGGGATAACCGGTTTCCGTTGCCAGGAGGCTCCATGCGGATTCTGACAGCGCTGCTGCTGCTCGCGGCCGCGCTACCGGCGATCGCCAGAGACCGGGTGGTTCTATCCGGGAATTGGCGATTCCAGATCGACGTAGACGATCTCGGTGAAAAGGAGCAGTGGCAGCGCGCCGACACCGGCCGCTGGTCCCGCATCACGGTGCCCGGCGCGTGGGACCTGATCAACCAGGCCATGCGCGGTTATGAGGGAGTGGGCTGGTACTCCACCACCATCGCCGGGCGGCTGGCCGATCCGGGCCGCGTTCAATCGCTTCATTTCGGCCGCGTGATGTACCACACCAAGGCGTGGCTGAACGGAGAATACCTGGGAGAGCAGATCGGCGGCTACGTTCCTTTCGAGTTCGACGTCAGCGGCAAGCTTCGCACCGGCGCGCCGAATGTGCTGACGCTGCGGGTGGATAACCGTCCACGAATCGAATGGCCGCCCGGCTCGCGCAACATCGAGTGGGTGCAGTATGGCGGTATTCTGCGCCCGGTTGTACTGGAGACGATGGCGAAAACCTGGCTCGATGACGTGACCGTAACGGCGGTGCCCGATGGCGCCGGAGCCAACATCGACTGCGCGGTGCGTGTCCGTTCGCGGCTCACGGTGGCAAAGGAGTTGAATCTGCGGGTGCGCGTTGCCGAACTGGGCGCCACTGCTTCCGCGGCGGTGCATCTTGCGCCGCAAAGCACGGCCACCACCCATGTCATTTTGAAACCCCGGCGCGCCGTCTCCTGGAGCCCGGCGAAGCCGCAACTGTATCACCTGAACGTTTCACTTGGCGGCGGTGGCGGGACCATCGACACGTCGGCGGCGCGCTTCGGTATTCGCAAAATTGAAGCCCGCGGCCGCCAGGTTCTGCTCAACGGCAAGCCATTTCACTTTCAGGGGGTCAACCGGTACGACGAGGTTGGCAACTATGGTCCCAATCCGCCGCGTGAGGTAGTTATCCGCGATCTCCGCATGATGAAGGCCGCCGGAATCAATACCATCCGCGTACACTACCCGCAGTCACCGGATCTGCTGGACCTCTATGACGAGATGGGGTTCCTGATGAGTGAAGAGGTGACCATCAACTGGTGGGGTAATGGTTTTTCCGGCAAGGGCAGGGAAGTGCAAACGGATGGAATCCTCACCTATGCCATTCCGTTTCTCGAAGCGATGATCCGCCGGGACAAGAATCATCCCTCGGTCGTCATCTGGAGCATGTGCAACGAATCGACCACCGATAACGAAATCGGCATCAGCGTTATGCGGACCCTGCTCCACCGCGCGCGCCAGTTGGACCCTACCCGCCTGCTAACCTTTGTCGTGAACAACCGGGACACCGACACCCACCGGGCTTTCGAGGATGCCGACCTGGTTGCCTTCAACGTCTACGTCGGGGGTTACAGAGGAAAGCCTGCCAACCACGTCAGGGAGGTTCGCGAACTGATCGGGGCGGCCGCCGCGGAACACATCCGCCGCCAGCTTGCTTTCTGGCCCGGCAAGCCGATGCTGGTTGCCGAGTATGGCACGCCTGGCATCCCTGGAATGCACGGTGACGTAACTCACACCGAAGAGTATCAGGCGGCGTTGATTGAGGAAGTGGGCGGAGTCATCCAGCGGACGCCGGAGCTGGCCGGCGGAATTCTCTGGTCCTGGGCCGATTACTACCATCGCCCAAATTACATCAAGTACGCTCCCTTCGGACCCTACGGCGTGGTGACCATCGATCGCCAACCGAAGCTGGCATTCCGGTCGCTGGTGAAGCTGTATGGCAGCCATCCGATGGCGGCTGGCATGGGGCATTGAGAGGCGTGAATTGGTACCCGGCATGGGCCGTGGAAGCGTCTATAAAGCGATATGCGCTTCACTACGGCTTTACGGACGTTCGTTCTGCCCGTTCTGATCTGCAACACAGTCACCGGGCCATGGATGATTGCCTCCAGCGCCAAGGTTCACGGGGAAGTAAGTTCGGGCGCCGATTCGGCGGACCCGGTGATCGAACCGGCACGGCCTCTGATTGCGGCGCCATCGGGTGGCAGTAGCAACGAGGTCCAGTGGCGGCAACTGGGCAAAGCATCGCTGCGATTGCTGACCGTGATGCACGGCTTCCGCTGGCTGACCGAACCGGGAACCCGTAGCGCCGGCGTGGGGCTGGGAACCGGCTATCTCCATTCGGTAACGAACCTCCACGGATGGGCCGATGGCGATCCGTTTTATGTGAACTACGTTGGCCACCCGATGCAAGGCGCGGTGGCCGGACGCATTTTCCAGATGAACGACCCGCAATACAACCGCGTTCAATTCGGGATGTCACCCACTTACTGGAAATCCCGTCTGCGCAGCGCGGCGTTTTCCTGGATCTTTTCCGAACAGTTCGAGATGGGGCTCCTCAGTGAAGCCTCCATCGGGCATGTCCAGCGCCATTTTCCACAGCAGGGGCTGGTGGATCACGTGGTGACGCCCACGTTGGGGCTTGGCTGGACGCTGGCCGAAGACGCGTTGGATCGTTATGTGATCAAGGCGGTGGAGGAGCGTACACAAAACTCCTGGGTGCGCCTGCTGTTGCGCGGCGGACTCAACCCCACGCGTTCGTTCGCCGCGGTGCTGGATGGCAAACTGCCCTGGTATCGTGACGACCGCGCGGGAGTCTACGCCTACAACCCGAGGGATGCTTCTACCAGTTATTTGGCGGAGGCGCCCGTGGGAACGGCCACCGTGGCTCCCTGGGAGTTTGTTGCCGGTCCCGGCTATCGGACTTTCTCGGGAAAGGGCTGCGCCGGCGGCGGCGCCAGCCTCTACCGGCGGCTCTCGCCCCAATGGCAACTCACGCTCGACGTGAATGGGTGTAAACTTCTGAATCTACCCCGGAATCTCAGCGGAGACGCGCTGGCCTACCAGATCGGCCCGCGATGGAGTCTGAACGCGGCCGGCCGCTGGGCGCCGTATGCGCAGTTGCTTGTCGGCGGGCTCAAGGTGACTCAGGAAGAAAGCTACCCTGACAAAAAATTGATCGCGAACGCTTCGAATCCCTTGCACAAGACCTCCGTCGCAGCGCGCCTGCATGACACCTACACACGGCAGGAGGAGGCGAATGCGCTTGCAATCTCCGCCGCCACCGGAGTGGATTACCGCCTGAACCGGGCGCTCGCGTTGCGCATTGCCGGCGTGGAATACACGCGGTCCGGGGTAGGGAACCTGGGTGGGCTGAGCTATGCCAACGGCGTTCAACTGACCACCGGCCTGGTGCTGAAGATGGGAACCTGGTGAAAGGATCTTGTTTCTGGGGTGCCCAGTGGGATTTGAACCCACGGCCACTGGAACCACAATCCAGCGCTCTACCAGCTGAGCTATGGGCACCGCAAGGCGGGACTTCCTCAGTGTATCAAGCGCCTGATGATCACAGCAAGCCAGTCATCCGTCCTGGCAAAAGCCAAATCAGTTCGCCGCCGGCACCGCCCTGCCACGCCTGAACGCCTCCCGCAAGCAGAGCACGCCCGTTATCAATCCCAGGATCCATCCAAGGGGATAGGGCGCTGCGAGCAATAGCCACCACGTCGAATGCGTGCTGTTTCCGCCTACGCCTCCCATAGCCGTCAGCAGGAATAACACCGCCACACCCAGCGTGATCAGTATTGTGGATAAGAGGACGGTCCTCCGATGGCGGCTCGCGGAACGGTGCGAAACGAATGCGCAGAGCACCGATCCGGCCAGGATAAGAACGCACCCTTCGAGCGGATCAATCGATCCAAGCACCATCAGGGTGAACCCCACAACCAGGAGAATCCGGAGGAACATCCGCCGCCCCTTCCACGGATATTGTGCTCCTAAAATCTCTTGCGAGCAAGATCTGAGCGTCGCGAACCGGCATACAAGAGAGGAGTATGGCAACGGCTATGGGGGGTGTTGCCGAAGACCCGGTTCAGGCTGATCTGTTTTAGAGCGCGAAGCCGAGCAGGAACTCTGCTTGATTCTTGTTCAAATCCACTGCCCGGCGGAAGGTGTCCAGGAACGTTGGTGAGCCCCAGCGCGTGTAGCGAACCTCCGGGCTCAGCTTGAGCGGGCCGATGTGCAATTCGAAGCCGGCTTCGAGCACACCGCCGGCGCCGCTCCGGCCGCCGACCTCCATCGGATCGCCCGTGGTGGTCGAGCCCGAACCGGCGAAGTACCGGGTAACCTGGTTCAAACCAAACAGATGTTGAAACGCCGGGCCGGCGCCAATGTAGGGCCGCACGGCTCCGCCGGAAAAGCGCTTCTTCAGCAGAAACGGAAACTGCCAGGAACTGCCCGTGGTGCTGCTGGCGTACAGGCCTGTCGTGCCGTTATAGTTGATGTTCTTGTAGAGCGCGTCCACCTCTACCCCCAGGCCCCAGGGGAGTCGAAGCTCTACGGTCGGCCCAACCGTGTAACGTTTGGTGTTGGTAGTGTATCCAGCGCTGAAGCTGCGTGCGGCGTCGATCGTGTCCGTAAGAGGCACACCGGCTTTGAGTCCGAATGAGAGTTGACTGAACGCAACTGGCGCGGCGGCGAGCAGAAGCAAAAGCAAACGCATGGTAGACCTGCTGACATTGTGACGTGTTTCAGCAGGCCGCGTCACGAGCATGCCCGTTGTGTGCGCGCGGCGCTGGTGGCCAACTCATCACAGCGGTTGTTCTCCTGGTGATCAGCATGGCCCTTGGTCCACTCCCATTCGGCGTGGTGCCGGGCAACGTGCTCGTCGAGAGCCTCCCACAAATCCCGGTTCACTACCGGTTTTCTCGCCTTGGTCATCCATCCATTGCGTTTCCAGCCCTGAATCCACGAGGTGATGCCGTTCTTCAGATACTCGGAATCGGTGGTGATCACGACGTGGCATGACTCACGCAACGCTTCGAGGCCTTTAATGGCGGCTGTGAGTTCCATGCGGTTATTGGTGGTCTGCTTCTCAAAACCGCACAACTCCCGCTTGTGGTGGCCGTAGCGGAGGATGCAGGCCCATCCTCCCGGACCGGGGTTGCCGATACAGGCCCCATCGGTGAACAGGTGAACAGTCTTCATCGGTCAGGCCAAAACCAACTCCTGGTGGAAAAAGCGATCGACGGTCTCCAAGATCTGGCCGGCGTCGTGGAGGTGGTAGATCGATGCGCGCAGCCGGGACCCGTTCCGAATGCCGTGGGTGAAGTAGGTGGCAAACTGCTTCATCTTGCCAACGGCATCGGGAGTCTCGCGCTCGCCCAGCATCCGGTAGTAACGGCGCATGATGTCGTAACGGTCCTGTTCGGTGGGCTGCCGGTAAGCGCCGGTCTCCAGATATTCCCGAATCTGGCGGAAGATCCAGGGATTGTAGCTTGCCGCGCGGCCGATCATGATGCCGTCGCAGCCGGTTTCCCGCGCCATCCGCACGGCGTCTTCCGGCGTGACGATGTCCCCATTGCCGATCACGGGAATACGTACGGCCTGCTTCACCTCGGCGATCCGCGTCCAATCGGCCTTACCGCTGTAGCCCTGCTGGCGCGTTCGGGGATGTAGCGCGATCGCCTGGAGCCCGCAGTCTTCGGCCAGTTTCGCCATCGGGACGGCGACGATCTCGCGGTCGTTCCACCCGGCGCGGAACTTCATCGTCAGCGGGATCGAGATGGCCGCGCGGCAGACCCGTAGAAGCCTTTCCACCAGGGCAAGATCGCGCAGCAACCCGGAGCCGCCGTTACAGGTCACCACCTTCTTCACCGGGCAACCGAAGTTGATATCCACCGCGTCGAAGCCCAGGTCTTCACAGATGCGCGCGGCCGAGGCCATTACCTCGGGATCGGATCCGAACAGTTGGGCGCTGATCGGCCGTTCGTGCTCTTCAAAGTCGAGGTAGCGCAGAGTCGGCCCGGGCTTGCGCCCACGGCTGGAGCCAACAATGCCGTGCGAGCTGGTGAATTCGGTCATCAGCAGGCCGCAGCTTCCATGACTGCGAATCATCTGCCGAAATACGGTATCGGTCACGCCGGCCATCGGCGCGAGCACCGTAGCGGGCCTAACCCGGATCGGGCCGATGGAGAACTCACCAAGCAACTGCGGCATCCTTAAATAATTGTAACGATTGCCGGGCGAGGGAAAAAGGCCGTAACGCCTGACGCCCTGCCTGCGTTTGATAGATTGAGACTGGCGGGAGTCTGCTCGACACGGGTTTGTTGGCCGGTCAAAGCGATAAAGCGAGGAAATTATGTCAAGAGCAGTACTAGGTGCATTCATACTCGGAATTGCGCTGGCTTCCGGCGTTGCCTATCTGATGACACGCCACAGCCAGCCAGGCGCGCCGGCGGCAGAGACCGCCACGCCACTGCAACCGCAGGCTGCTCCAGCGCCCCAACCGGCTGAAGTTGCACCGGCGCCGGCCGCGCAACCTGCCGCGGCGGAAATGGCAGCGCGCCCGAAGCCGTCACCTACGCGTCGCGCACGGCCGCTGCGGCCCGCGGCCGAACCGGTCGAGACGGCACGCATCCAACCACCGGTGCCGGAACCCGCGCCCGCTCCGGCGCCGGCCGCGCAGCCATCCATCGCGCCGCCTCCGGTTGAAAACGTCCAGCCGGCACCACCACCTCCTCCGCCGCCTCCCGTGCCACGCACGGTGACCATTCCGGCCGGTACGGTTTTGACCGTCCGCCTCAACCAGGGTCTCGATAGTGACAAGAACCAGCCGGGTGATTCCTTTGCGGCGACGCTTGACCAGCCGCTGGTGATTGACGGTATGGTGATCGCCGAGCGCGGCGCGCGCGTTCAGGGACG
>JADZGD010000132.1 GCA_020854055.1 Bryobacterales bacterium
GTAGACCATCGCGCCGTTGCCCGATGGTGATTTTACGGAATTTCTCTGGATCCAGTGGAAGCCGTCAAAGACCCAGGTTTCGCTATTGGCAGGCATACCGCCGAACAGGACCATCTCGCCGCGATTTTGGTCGTAGGCCATAGCCGCGGCCTGCCGGGCGCCGGGCGAATGGCCTGGAGTCTGTTTTGCCCAGAAGCGGAGGTCAAAATCCGGGGGCGGATTGTTGATCTGAATCTCCAGAAACGCATTGTACTCGTTGTTGGCGGCATCAAAGCCGCGCGCGGCTAGCAGGTGCTTTCCGTTGGTAACGTAAAAGCCGCTGACGGTCGGCGCCTTCGTATCCCACGGATAGTTGAACGCGCCACCCATCATCACGGGAGACAGCGGGGAGCCGTCAAGCTGGTATTGAACCTTGACAATCTCGGGACTTGCGGCCACCGATAGCATCACCGTACCCACAATCGGGGACGGAACCGGGTTGAGGGAAACGGTGATGTTTGGTCCGGCCGGAACGCCCCCGCCCCAGAAGAAGCCGCTTACCGTGCCCGTGATCCCGCTGGCCGCGGGCTTATTGCTGATCACCCGGAAGGCAACCGGACCCGAGTATAGGTACACCAGGTATACACCCTCGGCGTACTCGGCGGGGGAAGGCACTTGCGTGTCCAGCACCACACCGGTCGCCTCGTCGGTGGCCCGCACGGTAACAGACCGCCCGCTGCGGTTGTAGTCGGCAAAATAGAGCGCCACGCGGTGCAGGCGATTATCGGTCGTGTTCAGATGGAATGCCATCGTGCCGGCCGAATCGAGGTAGGACTCAATCCGTTGCGCCGGGTTTGTGGCCATTTGCAGCGCCCGGGGGTCGGAGTTGGTGTAGGTGTAGAGCCGTTCGTTGGCATTATCGAAACGAAAACCGGAATAGGCCGGGGCTCCGTAATAGTGGGCCGGCATGTACTTGCCATCCTGCCCGTAGACGCCCCGCCAGTTGCCCTGAGTCACCGTGTCCCGGCCGGCAAAACTGAGAGTGGAGAACACCCGTTGCGAGGTGGTCACCGAGCGGGGATGCGCCCCCGCCGCAAAAGGCGATCCGCCAACCGGCGCAAGCGCTCCGGACGTTTGATTGATGCTGTAGGCGGCGACAGTGCCCGAGAGGCTGGCCACGTACACAAACCGGCCCGACCTGTCCACCGCCACCGTTCGTGGATCCGGCGGCGCCGCGAAAGGCGAACCGGGGACCGGAGAAATCGCGCCGGTGTTTTCATCGATCAGGTAAGTGAACACTTGGGCGGCCAGCAGGCTGGAACCATAGAGGAAACGGCCCGTGGGATCAACGGCGATCATCGTCAGGGCGCCGCCCGCCGGCGGGGGAGTGTTCGCCGTCAGCGCCAGCGCGCCCGAATTGGGGTCGATACGGAAGGCGGCCATGCTGGCGCCCGCTTTGAAAAGAAATCTTCCCCGCGGATCCATCGCTACGCTGGTGGCGTCGTCCGCAAGTACCGCACAATCGCCCAGCGGGGAGCAACCCGGCACCGGGCTGAGGGCTCCCGTGGTGGAGTTGATCACAAAGGCCGAGTAGCGCGTGTAAAGAAATTTACCCGCGGGGTCAATCGCCAGGCTGCGTACTTCGCTCGTCAGTTCATACGGTGACCCGGCCACGGACGCCAGCGCGCCACCGGAATCGATGGCGAAAACGTGAATCGCTCCGCAATCGTCTCCCAGCATGCAGTCGCGCGAAGCGGCCCCCACAAACAGGAAGCGCCCCTTCTGGTCGGCGACGATCGGACCCGGCCGCGGTCCGCCGTAAGGCGCCGATCCGTTCAGTGGAAAGGGCGAACCCGGAACCGCCGTCAGTGCACCGCTCACGGGGTTGATGATGTAGACATTGACGCCTCCGCGGCCGCCCCCTGCGCTGGTCGGAACATACAGAAAGCGCCCAAGGGGATCTGATGCAATCTCGCCTTGATAGTAGGAATACGTGCCCGGAGCGATGCCTGCTCCGGCTGCGAACGGAGAACCAGGAACGGGCGACAGCGCGCCGGTGGCGGCGTTAACACTGTAAGCCGCGATGTCAGCCGTCGCGTTTTGATTCAGAACGTATGCGAATTCGGTTTGCGCCATCAGTGGCGTTCCGAGATGAACAAGACTGCCAGCAAGGATGGCAGTCGCAACCCATGTGGCTTGCATAAACTGATCCTTTCAGCCAGTTACCGTGAATATGTTATCGCGGCAGCCGTTCGTAGACTAGATCTATGACTTATCGGAGTCAAGCGGTAAGTTGAAATAATCCTCGCTTTTTTGCGACTTACTTCGGAAGGGATTACGTTCTGGCATCGGTAGCTTAGCCGGACAAGTCATTAGTAATACCAAACCAATCTGTATCATTCCGCGAAGAATGCGGTCAGAAAGCACTCCGAAGGCCACGCCCGCCGGGCCAGTTAGCCGCGCAGGCCCGGTTCGGAAAGCGGGAGTAAGCCGCACAGCGACATGTGACGGCGCCTGGATTGTTAGTGAATCTAACTACGGCGGGTTTAGGGTTAACGGACGAACTCGACAGTTACACGGTGCGGAATCAAACCTGCCTCGAAACCAAGATTGAGCAGGTGCTGCGCCGCTTGCGGAACGATCTCGCCGGCGTCCAGCGTGTAGTGGTTGACATACATGCCGACGAACTTCTCGGCCAGCGCCGGTTCCA
>JADZGD010000133.1 GCA_020854055.1 Bryobacterales bacterium
AAAACGCATCGACGAAATCACTCCGATTGATACGCGCGGCCCAAAGGAACGGACGCACGAAGACCCGGTCGTACAACCAGTCGAACCCCCATCCGGAAAACCAGTACCGGTGCAGCATCCCGAATACCAGATTTCGTGCGGCGGCATCGGAATATTGGGGTCTCGCGAGGAAAAACAGATACGCGACCGCCAGGCCCACAGCAAACAGGGCTGCCGCGATAACACCCGACATCGTCTCGGTCAGGCCTGCATGGGCTTCTTCTATCGACGGCAGCGCCGTATGCAGGAAATCGAGCAGTGGATTTTTCCAGTACCCGCTCACCACCGCGAGCGCGGCGAGCACGATGACCGGAGCTTTCATGCGAAATCCGGGACGATGGCTGACCTCCGTCCTGCGTGTGCCGAAAAACACGAGGAAGATCAGCCGGAATGTGTAGAGCGCGGTCAGCAGCACGCCGGCCATACCCGCGGCCCACAGCAGTGGACCGCCAAGCGGGGAACTCCAGGCTTCCCAGACGATCAGGTCTTTGCTGAAGTAGCCGGATGTGATCAACGGCAGGCCTGCAAGCGCGCAGCCGCCTGCAAGAAAAGTCCAGAACGCGACCGGCAACTCCCGCCGCAGGCCTCCCATGCGGAAGATACTGTGTTCGTGATGCAGCGCCTCGATGACGATGCCCGCAGCCAGAAAGAGAAGAGCCTTGAAGAAGGCGTGCGTCATGAAGTGAAACAGGGCGGCGGACCACGCCCCCACGCCCAGGGCCAGGAACATGTACCCGATCTGGCTCACCGTCGAGTATGCCAGCACGCGCTTGATATCCGATTGCGTCAACGCGCTGCATCCGGCCACCAGCAGCGTCACGGCGCCCACCACTGCAACCGCAAGCTGGGCATCCGGCGCGAGAGTATACAGAACGTTCGTGCGCGCGATGAGGTAGACGCCGGCGGTCACCATGGTGGCTGCATGGATGAGCGCGCTGGTCGGAGTCGGGCCGGCCATTGCATCGGGCAACCAGGTCTGAAGCGGTAGTTGTGCTGATTTTCCAACGGCGCCGCCTAACAGCAGCAGAGCCGCGGCGGTCGCGTATGGCGAACCGCCCGCCCATTGCGCTTGGGCCTGTTCCATCAGCGGTTGAATTTCGAGCGTCCCCAGGCTGTGAAATAGAATGAACAGGCCAACAGCCATGGCCGTGTCGCCCACACGCGTAACGATGAATGCTTTGCGAGCGGCTAGTCCGTTCGCTGCGTCCCTGTACCAGAAGCCAATCAACAGGTAGCTGCACAGGCCGACTCCTTCCCAGCCCAGATAGAGCAGAAGCAGATTGTCCGCCAGGATCAGGACCACCATGGACGCAACGAACAGGTTCATGTACGCAAAGAAGCGGCTGTATCCTTCGTCTTCTTCCATGAACTCGGCAGAATAAAGATGGATGAGGAAGCTGACGAACGTAACTACCAGCATCATCACGAGCGACATCGCATCCAGATAGAAACCAATCCGCGGCTGGAACTGCGCAACGTTGATCCATGTCCATAGCGTTTGCCGATACGGCGTTTCGGAGGCGAGCAGCGCGGGTGCGATCAGAAGTGAGATGGCGCACGAAACCCCGATGGAGCCGGCTCCGATCACCGCAACCGCGCGCCGCGTCATTCTCGCACCGAAGAGCGCGAGAATCGCCGCGGTGGCGAACGGGATGGCGGGCACCAGCCACAGCAGAGACAACACGTCAACCTCTCATCCTGCTGGCCGCATCCGTGTCAAGGGAATGATAGTGATGGTACAGCCGCAGCACCAGGGCCAGCCCCACGGAAACTTCCGCCGCCGCCATCGCCAGCACGAACAGGAACATGACCTGGCCGTCGGCCTGTCCCCACCGTGCGCCCGCCGCGACAAAGGCCAGCCCCGCGGCGTTCAGCATGATCTCGATGGACATCAGAGTGAAGATCACGTTACGGCGCACTAGCAACCCGATCAGCCCCAGCGCGAACAAGGTCCCCGCCAGCAGCAGGCCGTCCCGCACGAGTATCGGCATTCTCAGCTTCCTCCGTTTCTCCGGCGCGCGTATCGCGCCGGCCCAGATGACTGGCTCCTACGAGTCCCGCCAGCAGCAGCATGGAGGCGAGTTCCACTCCAATCAGGTATGGCCCAAACAATGCAATGCCAACCTGTTTCGGTTCGATCGCGGCGGGAAATCCGCCCGTGGGAGGCTCCTGGAACAGCAGCCAGCCGACCTCCGCCATGAGCACGCTCGAAAGAATGGACGGACCCAGCCAGGCTTCACTACTTAGCAACAGGCGCTCTTGCCTAATGCCACTCTCACCAACGTTAAGCAGCATGACGGCGAAAACGAACAGCACCATAATCGCTCCCGCATAGACGATCACCTCGAGCGCCGCCACAAACGGAGCGCCCAGAATGTAGAAAACCACTGCTACGGCGAGCAGGGACACCACCAGATACAGGAGCGCGTGAATGGCGTTGAGCCTTGTAATGGTCATCATCGTGGAGATGAGGGCCACTATCCCCGCTATGTAGAAAGCGATTTCCATGGCTTGCTCACGGCAAAAGGGACCGCACGTCCACCGGGCGGCCTTCGTTTTCTGCCTGTCCTTTATCTTTTCCGCCGATCGCGACACCGGACACGTTCCAGAAGTTGTACCCGGGGTACTTGCCCGGCCCACTGATCAACAGGTCCTCTTTTTCGTAAACCATGTTCTGGCGGTTGAATTCGCTCATCTCGAAATCGGGCGTCAACTGAATGGCATAAGTCGGGCACGCATCTTCGCAGAATCCGCAAAAAATGCAGCGGGAAAAATTGATGCGAAAGAAATCCGGGTATCGCCGCCCGTGCTCGTCTT
>JADZGD010000134.1 GCA_020854055.1 Bryobacterales bacterium
AAGGCCGGAAGATCGCCATTCCAGGCAAGATGACCACCGCCTACCTTGCACTGAAGATCTTCCAGCCGGATTTCGAAGCGGTTGTCATTCCATTCGACCAGATTCTGGAAGCCGTCAGCCAGCATGCGGTGGACGCCGGACTGGTGATCCACGAGGGACAGCTTACCTATGGCCGCGAGGGCTTCCACAATATCGTCGATCTGGGCCGCTGGTGGAAAAAATCCTACGATCTGCCGCTGCCGCTGGGAGCCAACGCGTTGCTGCGCAACCTGCCGGAGGAGATCCGCGGCGAGTGTTGCCGTATGATGCGCGAATCCATCCAGTATTCGCTTGACAATCACGAAGAGGCGCTCAACTACGCGCTTCAGTTCGCCCGCGACCTGGAACCGGCGCTGGCCGAGAAGTTCGTCGGCATGTATGTCAACCACTACACGCTGGACGCCGGCGAGATCGTTCCGCAAGCGGCGCAGCACCTGCTCAATCTTGGTTTCGAGGCGGGTTTGATTCCCCACCGTGTAACTGTCGAGTTCGTCCGTTAACCCTAAACCCACCGTAGTTAGATTCACCAACAATCCAGGCGCCGTCACATGTCGTTGTGCGGCTTACTCCCGCTCTCCAAACCGGGCCTGCGCGGCTAACCGGCCCGGGGGGCGTGGCCTTCGGAGCGCTTTCTGACCGCATTCTTCGCGGAATGATACAGATTGGTTTGGGATTACTAATGACTTGTCCGGCTAAGCTACCGATGCCAGAACGTAATCCCTTCTGAAGTAAGTCGCAAAAAAGTGAGAATTATTTCAACTTACCGCTTGACTCCGATAAGTCATAGATCTAGTCTACGAACGGCTGCCGCGATAACATACTCACGGTAACTGGCTGAAAGGATCAGTTTATGCAAGCCACATGGGTTGCGACTGCCATCCTTGCTGGCAGTCTTATTCATCTCGGAACGCCGCTGATGGCGCAAACCGAATTCGTATACGTTCTGAATCAAAACGCAACGGCTGACATCGCGGCTTACAGCGTTAACGCTGCCACTGGCGCGCTGTCGCCCGTTCCTGGTTCTCCGTTCGCAGCCGGTGCAGGCATTGCTCCTGGCACGTATTCCTACTATCAAGGTGAGATTGCATCAGATCCCCTCGGGCGCTTTCTGTACGTCCCAACCAGCGCCGGAGGCGGCCGCGGAGGCGTCAATGTTTACATCATCAACCCCACGAGCGGCGCGCTGACGGCGGTTTCGGGTTCGCCCTTTTCACTGAACGGATCGGCGCCCTACGGCGGACCGCGGCCGGGTCCGATCGTCGCCGACCAGACGGGGCACTTCCTGTTTGTGGGGGCCGCTTCGCGCGACTGCATGTTGGAAGACGATTGCGGAGCGATTCACGTTTTCGCCATCGATTCCAGTGGCGCGCTGGCGTCCGTGGCCGGGTCACCGTATGAACTGACGAGTGAAGTACGCAGCCTGGCTATTGATCCTGCAGGTAAATTCCTTTACACGCGCTACTCGGCCTTTGTCATCAACTCTGCCACGGGAGCCCTCAGCCCGGTGCCGGGTTGCTCCCCGCTGGGCGATTGTGCGGCGCTTGCAAACGACGCCACCAGCGTAGCGATGGATCCGCGGGGAAGATTTCTTTTCAAAGCGGGCGCCAGCATGGCCACCTTCCGTATCGACCCCAATTCGGGCGCGCTGGCGCTGACGGCGAACACTCCCCCGCCGGCGGGCGGCGCCCTGACGATGATCACAGTGGATCCCACGGGCCGTTTCCTCTATGGTTCCAGCCTGCTTGCCGCCCAAGTGTTCACTTACCTGATCGATGAAAACACCGGCGCGGTTTCTCCCGTCCCCGGTTCGCCTTTCGCGGCGCCGCCGGATCCACGAACGGTGGCGGTCGACAGGTCGGGCCGGTTTGTGTACGTGGCCAGCCTCTCGGGCACTGTCGCCGCCTACAGCATCAATCAAACGTCCGGAGCGCTTGCGCCGGTTGGCGGATCGCCTTTTGCCGCGGGGGCGCATCCTCGCTCGGTGACCACCTCGCAACGGGTGCTTTCCACCCTCAATTTTGTAGGCCGGGACACGGTGACTCAAGGCAACTGGGGCGGCGTCTACGGGCAGGATGGCAAGTACATGCCGGCCCACTATTACGGAGCTCCTGCTTATTCCAGTTTCCGTTTCGATAATGCCAACGAACGGCTCTACACCTACACCAACTCCGACCCACGGGCGCTGCAAATGGCCACGAACCCGGCGCAACGGATTGAGTCCTATCTCGATTCGGTTGGCACCATGGCTTTCCATCTGAGCACCACTGATAATCGCGTGCACCGGGTGGCGCTCTATTTTGCCGACTACAACCGCAGCGGCCGGTCGGTCACCGTGCGGGCCATCGACAAGGCGACCGGTGTAGTGCTGGACACGCAAGTGCCTTCCCCTGCCGAGTACGCGGAGGGTGTGTACCTGGTGTACCTCTACTCGGGCCCGGTTACCTTCCAGGTGATCAGCAACAAGCCCGCGGCCAGCGGGATCCCGGGCACGGTGAGCGGCATTTTCTGGGGCGGGGGTGTTCCCGCCGGGCCCAACATCACGATATCCATCAACCCGGTTCCGTCTCCGATTGTCGGGAGGGTGATGCTATCGGTGGCTGCGAGTCCCGAGATTGTCAAGGTTCAATACCAGCTTGACGGCTCCCCGTTGTCCCCCGTGATAATGGGTGGCGCGTTCAACCATCCGTGGAATACGCAGGCGCCAACAGTGGGCGGCTTTTACGTCACCAACGGAAAGCACCTGCTGGGAGCGCGCGGCTTTGATGCCGCCACGAACGAGTACAACGCGTTTCTGGAGATTCAGATCAACAATCCGCCCCCAGATTTTGACCTCCGCTTCTGGGCAAAACAGACTCCAGGCCATTCGCCTGGCGCCCGGCAGGCCGCGGCTATGGCCTACGATCCAAATCGCGGCGAGATGGTCCTGTTCGGCGGTATGCCTGCCAATAGCGAAACCTGGGTCTTTGACGGCTTCCACTGGATCCAGAGAAATTCCGTAAAATCACCATCGGGCAACGGCGCGATGGTCTAC
>JADZGD010000135.1 GCA_020854055.1 Bryobacterales bacterium
CCTAACCTGCTGGCCTACACCGAAAGCTGCGCCGCCATCGGCAACCTGATGTGGAACTGGCGCATGCTGGCCGCCACTGCCGAAGCCCGCTTTGCCGACGTTCTGGAGCGGACGCTTTATAACGGTATCAACTCCGGCATGTCGATCGACGGCACGCTCTATTGCTACCGGAACCCGCTTGAAACCCACGGTCCGGAAGAGACACGCGGCAGCCTTACGGATAAGATCCGCAATCCCTGGTACTCCACCACCTGCTGCCCGCCGAATCTCGAACGTACCTTCGCCGCCCTGCCCGGCTATGTCTACAGCACATCGCGCGAGGGTCTTTGGGTACATCTGTACCACAGCAACACCCTTAGTTGGCATCTGGATGACGGCACCCCGGTCGGGTTTACGCAGACGACCCAATATCCCTGGCAACCGAAGGTCGAAATGACCATCAATCCCGCTTCGGCCAAGGAGTTCACCCTGTTTCTGCGTATTCCAGAGTGGTCCAGGAATACATCGGTAACCGTCAATGGCCAGCCATCGTCTGTTGCGCCCTCGCCCGGTGAGTACCTCGCGCTGCGCCGCGCCTGGCGCCGCGGCGATCGCATCGAACTCACGCTGGATCTGCGCACCCGCGTGGTCGAATCCAACCGGCGCCTGCAGAGCAATCTCGGCCGCGTGGCCGTTGAGCGCGGCCCGCTGGTTTATTGCCTCGAAGGTCTCGACCAGCCCACCGTGCCATCCATCTTTGAAACCGTTCTGCTGCTTGCTCCCGAGCCTGACGAGAGCTTCCGGCCGGAATTTCGTTCCGATCAGTTCTCGGGAGTTACGGTGCTCCACCACACCGGCGCGGTCTATGCCACGCCTCTGGCCGAGGCGCCCCTGTACTCGCTAATTGAAAAGGGAGGCCGGCGCAATCTCAGCGAGACCGGTCTCACCCTGATCCCGTATTTTGCGTTTGCCAACCGCGCGGAGACATCCATGCAGGTTTGGATGCCTTATGTTTGGCGCTAACCCGCTTATCTCACAAGGAGGGTGCGAAGCAGGTTGGAGGGACCGGGAGGGAGACCAGCAGGCGAGTTTGGACTTTGGGTGGCTGTAGGTCTGCTGCGTCCAACTGTCGGCGAAGATTTCACCCGGGTTGGTCGGGTCGGGGGCGGCGACGATCCCCGGCGTGGACTCGACCAGCCATAGGATCGCAGTGACCGTATCGTCGAGGCAGACCTGGTGGAGCAGCGAATCAAGTTGCCCCTGTCTGGCGCCGAGCGAATGGGCCAGGGCTTTCGGGATATGATCCGGGAGGCTCGGGCCGTGTGTCAGTAATTGCGCGAGCCGTTCACTGTCGAGCAGCAGACTGTCCGATCAGGGGAGTAGCCGGTGGAGCACAGGAAAAATTGGCTGCGTCGTCGATGCTGCCTGAGCCCTTATACCGGGCGGTGAGCGGGTAGGGGCACAGGGGCCGTGTGCGAGCCGGCTTGTCGCGGCTGGCGAGGATGCTGGCGGGCGCGATATCGCGTTCCACCCAATCGATTAGCGGGCCGAGCGTATCGAAGCGGGACACGCCGACGCCCCCGCCACAGTGGAACATGCCTGGGACCATGAACAGCCGGAAGAACTCGCTGGTGCGGGGGCCCATCTTGCGGACGACGTCCTCATAATACTCGACGCCGCGCTGGGCGTTAAGGGCCTGGTCGGCCCACCCGTAATACATCAAGAGTTTGCCGCCGCGGGAGCGAAAGGCGGACAAGTCCGTATCGGTGGCGTCGAGAACTTCGTGGACCCACTCGAGGTGTGAGACGTCCTTGTCGAAGTCGAACTTGCGGTAATCGAAGCCAGAAGGTTGGTCTGGGAAAGCGGCGTAACGGAAGAAGGTCTCGGCGAACGCAGCGGAATTCGAGGGCGCACCGTCCCTTATGATCCAGCCGTCCCAGCCGCTGCGGCCGCCGGGTCCCGCGAGGGCCTCGGCGCCCACGGGCCAACCAGGGAACAGGCGGTGACCGGAACTCATCACATCGCCGTAAATCTTCTCGAGGGTGGCGATCTGGGCGGAGGTAAAACACTGGTCGCTCTCGGCTCCGGAGCATTGGGGAAGATCACGGCTGGGCCGGAAGTCACACCGGCGCGGATCGTCGATAACGCCGTCCCGCAGCCCGTCGGAAGCGTCGCAGCGGTCGTAAACTCGCGCCGCCAGGGTGGGTAACTTGCCCGCGGGAACGGGAGCGGCCGCGAGGGCCTTTGCCGTGTACGCGAAGCGGAGCATGGTTCCGGTGAAGTCGAGGATAGGGGCGCCGGAGATGATTCCGTCGAAGTCGGCGGGGAAGCGCTGGGCGAGCATCAGGGCCTGGCGGCCGCCGGTGGAGCAGCCCGTGAAGTACGACCGGCTGGGGCGGAACCCGTAGTAGCCCGCAACAACGCGCTTGGCCGTCTCGGCAGTCGTGTGGAGCGATCGGAAGGCATAGTCGAGCAGCTTCTGGCGATTCACGGCGAAGGAGGCATCGGGTTCCACAGCGGCGTTGTGCCCTGTGTCGGTGACCACGGTTGCGAAGCCGAGACGCACGGTGCGATGCGGCGCCGCCGAGGGGAGCGTGCCGGCCCAGCCGCCATTCCCCAGCATCAGCAGACGCCGGTTCCAGGCTGAGGGCAGGGACATTACGAAACGGATTTCGGGCAGGATCTGGCCGGTAACGCGGCAATGCTCCGGATCCTCTCCCTTGGCGGGCACGAGGGCGGCGGTGGCGATCGTGAAGTCGTAGGTGGTTAGGCTGCGGAGCGAGGCGCAGCCGGCGGCGGGGCGGGCAACGGATTCTGCCGGAGGATGCGACACTTGCGCGAACAACGAAGCGGCACACCAGGCGGATACCGAAAAGAAGCGAGTCCAGTGCATGGCAGTCATCACGCCTTTGCGGCTTCAGTCATTTCAGACTGGCTCGATAGCGCACCTTTCCCTCCGTATCTACGAAAGACAGGTGCAGGCCGGTTGCGCCGGCGTCGATGACGCCAAAGCCGTAGAGCGAGCCGGCCTGAATCGTTCTGGGACCGGAAACAGCAGGGCGGATTCCCTGGCCGGCGGTAGGGAGAACGATGAAGTGGACTCCGTCCTCGGGTTGAAGTTCCTGGAAGATGTGCTCATGCCCTGCAATGTAGAGTTGTGCCCGATTGCGGAGAATGGGCAGAAGGGACCGCTCGAGGGCGGTGGAACCTCCGGGCTGCCTTGCGGAAAAGATGGGATGGTGTCCGTAGACAATCTTCCAACGGGCTTTGCTGCTTGTGAGTTCCCGGTCCAGCCAGGCCAGTTGCGTCTCCGACATGGCATGAGTCGCAAGGGCGAAGAACTGCGCTGGGCCCGCGGTGAAAGTGTAGTACAGGCCCGGCATGCGCCACGTAGGACTTTTCTGCGAATACAGGATCTCTCCGGCAGGGCTGTCGGCGTAACCCCAATCGTGGTTGCCGGTAATGGCGAAGATGGGGATCCGGAGCGGATCGTAGCGGTCTTCCCAGCCGGCTTTCCAGCGCGCGTCGCCTGGACCGGTGACGCCCTCCGGCACGATGTTGTCGCCGAGTGTGAGGCCGAAGTCAAAGGGCCTCTCGCGATGATACGCAACGGCGGCGGCCGCCGTTCGTGTCTGCGCCGGGCCTTCGGTTCCGAAGTCGCCGAACGCAAGGACACGAATGCGGCGCTTGGTTGGCGGCAACACCGCGAGTACGGGAGGCGGGGACTGAAGGAAGGCCGGCAGCACGGCGCCGCGCCCGAACGTGACCCAGCGTTGATGTTCAGCGATCAGCGCCTTGCGGTCCTGAGTGCTTCCGGATTTGCGCGCAAGGTCGAGGCGCTTCTCGTAAAGTGCCACGACCTCCTGCGCCTTCAGCGTGCGAAGCCGCTCCAGCGCGAGTAGGGAGACGGCGACGTCGGGATCGGAAACGGCGCGGCGTTCCAGGAATTCGATGATGGTTGGGAAACGGTTGCGGCCCAAGCGTTCGACCAGCAGCTTGCGAACCGAGGGGTCAGGGTCGGATTCGGCCACCGCCACGAGCTTCGGAATCA
>JADZGD010000136.1 GCA_020854055.1 Bryobacterales bacterium
CGGCACTGGCGAGCCTGGAGCGATCCTGGTCGAACCTGGACGCGGAAAAGGCAGCCGCCGCTTACGCCATCAGCCTGAAGGCCGTGAACTTGATTTACGATCGGTATTCGTACTATACGATTCGCAACATCATCAGAAACCCGGACCTCATGCGAAAGCTGACCGCCGAGCTCGACCGGCAAACGGGGTTGTAGAGCCCGATCGAGATCTTCCTTTACTATGCGCCCGCCGAACAGTCTGTAGCCGCGACGTTGGCGGCCGTGGTAAGCGACGGCTCTCACTCAGGCGAACGTCAGCCCCTGCGCCTTACCCATGCGGAAAATGAACTGCTTGCCTTCCTCATACTCTTCGGCCAGTTTCAGGTGTTCCAGCATCAGCGGCGCATCCACCGGCAGGCGCGAGAGCTCGCCCAGGTACGTGGCGTAATCGATGCCTCCGCGCCCGGGAACGGTTTCGGTGAAGTGAACCTGCGAGTGGCGCTCCCACAGGAGATCCTTGGCATGGCAGGAGACAATCCAGCCACCCAGCAGCCGGAACGTCTCGCGAATGATCGCCGAGTTGTTGTAGTACCGGCGCGGGCTTACGATGATGTTGCAAACATCGACGTGAACGCCGAATGCGGGCCGGTCCACGGCCCGAACCAGCCGCAGGTACTCCTCGGGCGAGTCGGGCAGCGCCCACCACATCATCTCGATGGCGAAACGGGTGCGTTTGGGGCGGACGCTGTCGATCAGCTTCCGGCAGTTCTCCACCAACTGGTCGAAGTACTGCTGGGAGATATTGCGTGGATCCGGTCCATCCCACCGCGTAGGGTTATAGGAGCCGCCGATGTCCACGCAGCAGCGCGCGCCGACGGCGTCGGCCAACGCCAGGCGCTCGGCGACGTAGTCGAGGTTGGCGCGGCGTTTGGCGCTGTCGGCATCGATCAGGTTGACCCATGCGCCCACCTCGGCGATGACCACATTGCGGCGGCGGAACTCGTCCTCAATGGCGCGAACGCGCGTCGTATCGGCGGCCGTAGCCTTGGGACAGTAGGCGGCGCTATAGCCCAGGCGGCGATGTTCGGCAGCCAGTTCGGCCGGGTCGTCCGATTTGAGAAATATGGGGCCGCCCAGACGGATCGGCCGCCCGGAGGCGCCGCCGCGTGACGGCAAGGCCACGGCCGAGAGCAGAAGCGATCGTCGGGTCATTCGTAGATTGTACGCCGGTCAGCGCATGTGTAAGTCGGCGAAATCGAGATCAACCTGCCAGTCGTACTCGGTGACGTCGTGCTTACCCGCGCGGATGTGATAACCGACCGTGCTCATGATCGGATGGTGAACGGGCGGCATGCTGGTGGCAGCCAGTCCATCGGTGCCGAGCAGGCGGTAGACGGGCGATGCCGCCTTGGCCGCCAGGAACTCGCCGTGCGGATCGGCCCAGCGGTCCTGTTCGGCGCTGGCAATATGCACCGGGCGCGGGGCAATCAGCGCGATCAACTCATGCTGATCCACCGGGAGTTTATCTACGTGACTGCTATATTGCTTGTAATTACCACAGAACCAGTGCGGGAAGTTGCGGTTCAGGTCGGCCACGTTTTCACCGTACATGCGCCGGCTGATGGCCGCGCCGCCTTCGCCCGAGTCGTTGGAAATGACCATGGCGAAGCGTTCATCCTGCGCGCCGGCCCAAAGCGCGGTCTTGCCAAGCCGGGAGTGGCCGATCACGGCTACGCGGTGGCCATCGACGTCATGGTCGGTTTCCAAATAGTCGAGCATCCGGCTGAGCCCCCAGGCCCAGGCGCCGATGGCGCCCCATTCATCGGGAGCGGGGCGTGTCTGGCCTGGCTTGTAGAACAACGGCTGGATGCCGTTCTGAAAACCATCGTCGAAGTCGGGATCGAGATCCCCGCAGTAGGCGGTCACCAGACCGTAGCCGCGTTTCAGAATGAGCGGTACTGGCCATCGGCGCGCTTCGATGCCGCGGGTAGCTTCGGTGGCACGGTGGTCAACAACCCCCGGACCCGCGCGCATCCACGCGGTGGAGAGCGGAACCGCGGGATCGTTCGTCACCGAGTGGTTCCCATTGAAATTGAGACCGGCGAAAACCGGAACGGGACCTTTGGCGCGCGCCGGCAGGTAGATAAGCATGTACAGCGGCGGGGCCTTTGCGCCGAAGCGCGCCGTGACCAGTTTGCGGCGGGCCATTCCGCCAAGCGCGTTGCCGTCCACCGAGGTTACCTCGAAGGATTGGCCGCCGGGCGCCTTGGGGGCGCGGCCGTAAACCTGGGTGGTGAACAGTTCCAGCAGTTCGGGACGGCGCAAATTCTTCCACTCGGCGGTGGTGGTGACCCGTTTGCCGTTGGACAGCACCAGCGGGTCGGGCAGTGTGTAGGCAGGAACCTTTGCTTCGTCGTAGTTCGTTTTTGGTGGTTCGGCGGCGGCAAGAATACCCAGCGCCAGGGGGACCAGCCATCGAACGTTCATGCCCTTACACTACAACATTCCTAATGTGTGAAGTTACGGGGTCCAAAGGCATTATGATGATCTTGTAATGATGGACCGACGCCGGTTTTTGCACTCGGCAACCGGGTTTGCCGCGGCATTTCGCAGCGATTCCCCGGCACACGCCCAAGTGGCGGCTTCCGCGGCCGGGAATCGCTCTCCACAGGAAATTGCGCAGGACGAAGACTTCTGGTTTCAGGTACGCCACGCGTTCACGGTGGACCGGAACTTAATCAATCTGGCCAACGGAGCGGTATCGCCGGCGCCCAAGGTGGTGACCGATGCCGACTCACGCTACCAGCAGATGGAGAACCAGGCGCCCGGCTATTACATGTGGCGCATCCTGGACCCCGGCCTCGAAACGGTGCGGCGAAGGCTCGCGCAAATGTTCGGCTGCGATCCCGAAGAGATCGCCATCACCCGTAACGCCTGTGAGTCGCTGGAAACGGTTCAACTGGGATTGGACCTGAAGCGGGGTGACGAGGTGATCACCACCAACCAGGACTATCCGCGTATGATCACCACCTGGCAACAGCGGGAACGGCGCGACGGTATCGTGCTGAAGCAGCTCAAATTTCCCGTACCGCCTCCCAGTCTGGAGTTCCTGGCAAAGTTGATCGAAGGCGCGATCACGCCGCGGACGCGGGTGATTCACATCTGCCACATGACGAATCGCACCGGCCAGATCTTCCCCGTTCGCGATATCTGCCGCATGGGCCGGGAACGCGGCATCGAGGTAATCGTCGATGGCGCGCACTCCTTCGCCCAGTTCGCGTTCCGGCACGCCGACATCGACTGCGACTACTTCGGCGCGTCGCTGCACAAGTGGCTGTGCGCGCCCATCGGAACGGGAGTGCTGTATGTCCGGCGCTCGAAGATTCCCGCCATCTGGCCGCTCATGGGCGCCGTGCCCGAATTGAAAAACGACATCCGCAAGTTCGAACAGATCGGCACGCACCCGGCCTCGCACCGGTTGGCCATCACCGAGGCAATCGATTTTCACGAAAGCATCGGGGCCGAACGCAAAGCAGCCCGTTTCCGCTATCTCAGGCGCCGCTGGAGCGACCGGTTGCGGCGGCACCCCAAGGTGCGGATCCTCAACAGTGACGACCCGGCGCAATCTTGTGCCATCGGTTTTATCAGCGTAGAGGGCGCTGACGCCATCCACCTCAGCGACCAGTTATGGGCAAAGGAGCGTATCCTGATCAGCCCGGTGGTCACTCCAGGCGAATACCAGGGTTTGCGGGTGATGCCCAGCGTCTACACCACGCTGGAGGAGATCGACACGTTTGCCACGGCAATGACACGGCTAATCGGCTAGCACCGCGGGCATCAAGCCTTGCATTGGCCATTCGCCCCGATTCGCTACACTAATAAAGACAACGCTATCCTTTGGGAGAATTCCACGCATGCCAAACGTAGTGCTCATCCGCCACGGAGAGAGCGATTGGAACAAGCAGAACCGGTTTACCGGGTGGACTGACGTCGATCTGTCGGAGAAAGGCCTGGCGGAAGCCCGCGAGGGTGGACGCGTGCTCAAAGCGGGCGGCTACACGTTCGACGTGGCCTATACGTCGGTGTTGAAGCGGGCCATCCGGACACTGTGGACCGTGCTGGACGAGCTGGACCTGATGTGGATTCCGATTCACCATTCCTGGCGGTTGAATGAGCGCCATTACGGCGCGCTGCAGGGATTGAATAAGTCGGAAACGGCCGAAAAGTTCGGCGAGGAGCAGGTGAAGATCTGGCGGCGCAGTTACGACGTTCCGCCGCCGGCACTGGAGGCTACCGACGAACGCTTTCCGGGCAACGATCCACGCTATCGGGGGCTGTCCAAGGAGGAACTGCCGCTGACCGAGTGCTTGAAGGACACTATAGCCCGCTTCCTGCCCTACTGGCACGAGACGATTGCGCCGGCCATCCGTTCAGGCAGGAAGGTGGTCATCGCCGCTCACGGCAACAGCCTGCGGGCGCTGGTGAAGTATCTGGACAACGTCTCCGAACAGGAGATCATCGGCCTCAACATCCCTACTGGCATCCCGCTGGTTTATGAATTGGACCAGGAACTGAAGCCCATCCGGCACTTCTATTTGGGCGACCAGGAGAAAATCCGGGCGGCCATGGAAGCAGTTGCCGCACAGGGAAAGAAAAAGGCATGAAGCGGCGGGGGCCGGTGGTTGCCGGCCCCGGTTGGAGATTTACTGCTTGAAGGCCTTCCGGCCGGCGAACTTTGCACCCGGCCCCAGTTCCTCTTCTATCCGCAGAAGTTGGTTGTACTTGGCGATACGATCGGTGCGGCTGGCCGAGCCGGTCTTGATCTGTCCGGCGCCGGTGGCCACCGCCAGATCGGCAATGAAGGCGTCTTCGGTTTCGCCGGAGCGGTGCGATACCATCGAGGTGTAACCGGCGGCGGTTGCCATCTGGATTGCCTCCAGGGTCTCGGTCAGGGTGCCGATCTGGTTCACCTTGATCAGGATTGAGTTGGCGATACCTTCGGCGATACCTCGCGCCAGCCGGGATGTATTGGTGACAAACAGATCGTCGCCCACCAGTTGGATTTTCCTGCCGAGGGAGGCGGTCAGCAGTTTCCAGCCGGCCCAGTCATCTTCGGCCATGCCGTCCTCAATCGAGATGATGGGGTATTTGGCGGCCCAATCGGCCCAGAATTCCACCATCTGCTCGCTGCTGCGCTCGCTTTTGTCGGATTTCTTGAAGACGTACTTGCCTTTGTCCTTGTCGTAGAATTCGCTGGAAGCTGGATCGAGGGCGATCGAAATATCCGCGCCAGGTTTGTAACCCGCCTTGGTGATCGCTTCGAGCACCACTTCGAGCGCTTCCTCATTGGACTTCAGGTTCGGAGCAAAACCACCCTCATCGCCGACCGCCGTGGAGTAGCCGCGTTTCTTCAGCACGCCCTTCAGCGTGTGAAAAACCTCGGCGCCCATGCGCAGCGCTTCGCTGAACCGGGAGGCGCCCCAGGGAGCAATCATGAACTCCTGGGGGTCAACCGAGTTATCGGCATGCGCGCCGCCATTGAGGATATTCATCATCGGCACCGGCAGGACGCAGGCGCCCACGCCGCCCAGATAGCGGTAGAGCGGCGTCATCTGGCACTCTGAGGCGGCTCGCGCGGTGGCCATGGAGACGGCCAGAATGGCATTGGCTCCCAACCGCCCCTTGTTCACGGTTCCGTCGAGTTCGATCATCTTGCGGTCCACGGCGCTCTGGTCGGTGCCGTCAAACCCGCAGATCTCCGGTGCGATTTCATCGTTGATATTGGCGACGGCCTTCAACGTGCCTTTGCCGAGATAGCGCGATTGATCTCCGTCGCGCAACTCAACGGCTTCATGTTCACCGGTGGACGCTCCCGAGGGAACAGCGGCGCGGCCCATGCTGCCGTCGGCCAGCCAGACATCGGCCTCAACCGTCGGGTTGCCACGGGAGTCCAGTATTTCTCTGCCAACTATGCGTACGATTTCAGTCATAAGATTTTCTCGATGAAGGGTAGGATGCCCAATCGGATCCAAAGCTCCATTGTGGCAGATTTCCGGGCGCGGTCAGACGATCCGCCGCGATGAAATACGTTTCAGGCGGGGCGCCGGCGACAGCGTGCTTCCACCGGCAGATCGGAGCGAAATAAACATAGGTAGGCGGTCGCCCGCTTTCCCTGTCACACCACCCGGCGTATGGGTCCGTACCGGGCGGTTCGGCGGGTTGAGCTATCGGCCGCCAGTCAATCGCGGAATCCCGAGCGAGTCGAAATAGGCATTGGGCAGCGCGAAGGCAAGTGCCGGGCTGTTCGCCAGCCTCCACGGACCGTGTGCGCTGCCCGCCGTTTGTGCGGCGAGGTCTTTGCCCACTCCCCGTTTCCGCAGTTCGGCGAATCGGACCGAGCCTCGTTTCCACTGCGTCCAGATCGCAGACCGTAGCCTGCGCCTGGTCCATTCCTCAAGGCTTTGCAGCACGCTCGGCGTTTCGCATTTTCCGAAGTAGCCGATCCAACCCCGCAGGTACCGGGTTAGTTCCTCGGCCATTCGTTCGGAGCTTATGCCTCGCGACCGGTCCGTCACCTCCCGGACTTTCGCTTTGAATCGCAGGACCGCTTTAGGCGCAATGCGCCGCCGCGGTTCTCGACCCACAGTGAAGCTGAAGCCCAGAAACTTCCGCTCCCATGGCCGTGCCACCGCACTCTTCTGCTCGTTTACCTTGAGCTTGAGCTTCGTCGTGATGAATCGCGTGATGCTCCCCATCACTCGCTCCCCTGCCCGCC